>JBJECZ010000146.1:0-4890 GCA_051871555.1 Muribaculaceae bacterium
GACGAAATAGACCCGGCAGCGAGCGAGGTGGGTGCCGTGAATGTGATTAAGTTCGTCCGTGGCAAGGACGGGTTGCGTCTGAAGGGCTATAATTCCGACATTATCGGGTTCACCGATTCCATCAAATCGTTGCTTAAGCCCCACCATCAGTCGGCGCTTGTGCTGGGCACCGGTGGCGCAGCCAAGGCGGTGAGCTACTCGCTGCGCAAGCTGGGACTTGAGGTGCAGTTGGTGTCGCGCCGCAAGTCGGCTAACACGCTTGTCTATGAAGAACTTACGAAGAACGACCTTAAGACACAGAAGGTGATTGTGAACACTACGCCTTTGGGCATGTACCCGAAGGTAGACACTTGCCCCGACATTCCTTATCGTTATCTCACATCGCAGCATCTGTGCTACGACCTGATATATAATCCCGACGAAACATTGTTCCTGAAGAATTCGCGTCTTGCAGGGGCGCAGGTGAAGAATGGACTGGAGATGCTTCTGCTTCAGGCATTTGCCTCGTATAGCATCTGGAATCAGTGATTCGTGCCATCGGGCGTGGCGGCAGGTTCTGTGATTAAATCGGCTGCGTTGTGATGGCGCGCTGCCATTCGGGTGAAAAAATCAACAGACAATTTAGATTCTCGTAGAAATGTCGATGTATCGTTCTGCATTGTCGCGAGTGCCTTTGCTGAGGCTTCTCCTGCCGTTTGTGGCAGGTGTGATGCTTTGCGGCGTTTTGGGGCATGCAGCATTGTGGATGTCGGCATTGATTGTGGTTGCCTCGCTTGCGTTGGCTGCTTGGCTTCGCTTGCGGTGCAGCCCTGCGGCGAGGCATCAGTATTCTATTGCGGCTGTTGCGGGATTGGCTTTAGCGCTTGGCATGGTCGACGCGTGGCTCAATCAGCCGCCACAGTTGGGCGAACGGTTCTCAGCCGATGAGCCTCTCACCGGAGTTGTCACTAAGATAAAACAGAACGAGGCGTCGACATCGCTGCTTGTGCGCACATCGCAGGCTGGCGTGGTGTCGGTGCTTATCAGGGGCAACCAATATGACTATGCCGAAGGCGATTTGGTTGCGTTCAAGCCGCACCTCGAGCGCATACGCAATATGGGCAACCCGTGGGAATTCGATTATGCCCAATATATGTTCAGGCAGTCGGCAGCCTACACTCAGCATATAGCTGACGCCGCCGATATGGTGGTTGTGGGTAAGTCGAAATCGCCGTATTATGCTTTGCAGAGCGTGCGTCGCGCGGTGAGGTCGCTGATTTACAATTCTTGTTTGAGCAGCGAGTCAAAGCCGTTGCTGGCTGCTCTGTTGCTGGGCTACGGCAGCGACATCTTGCCCGAGATGCGGCAAGCGATGTCGGCGGCAGGCTTGTCGCACGTGGTGGCGCTGAGCGGACTGCATGTGGGCATGGTGGCAATGCTGGTGGCGTGGCTGCTGATGCCGCTGCTGCGAGGAGGGCGGCTGCGCACACGCGTGGCATGCTGCGCGGCAGGTGTGGTGCTGTTTGCGCTGTTCACCGGTCTTGCGCCATCGGTGTGCCGAGCCGCTGTGATGATGGTGTTTGCCTCGTTGGCGGTGCTCACCAATCGCCGAGCCTTGAGCGCCAATGCCGTGGCTGGTGCCGCGCTGTGCATTGTTGTGCTGTCGCCTGCGGCTATTTACGATGCCGGATTTCTGCTCAGTTTCGTGTCGGTGACGGCAATGATTGTTGTTCTGCCCCGATTCGCGGCTGCCATTCAAGGATGGCACGTAGCCCTACGCTATGCGGTGGCATGCATGGCGGTTTCGGTTGTGGCGGCAGCGGCAACATCGGTGCTCACGGCATATCTTTTCCATACAGTTTCGATAGCTTCGGTTTTTACCAATATCGTGGTTTTGCCTCTGCTGCCGGCATACATGGCATTGTCGGCGCTGTATGTGTTGCTGCTTATGGCAGGAATTGAATTTTCGGCACTTGCGGCGATAATAGGTGCCTTGTCGCACGCCTTTGTGTGGCTGTGCAGCGTTGTGAGCAATTGCCCGTTTAGCCACATCGAAAACGTGTGGATAAGCGCAGGTGAGGTGGTGCTGTGCTACGGTGCCATGGCATCGGCAATTTTGCTGTGCATTCGCCGACGTAGGGTGTGGGCAGTGGCGGTATGTGCCTTGCTTACTGCGTGCGCAGGTATACATATATATAATGTGTGCAGCACACCTCGCGAGGGCGTGATAGTGCTTAATGCCTACGACAGTACGCCGGTGCTATACTTTTCTGGCGGCGAGGCGCGAGTGTGGTGCCCCGACCGCGAAATTGACGTTGATGAATTTGCCCGGATATACCGGTCGATGCTCAGTCGCTTGGGAATCGGACACGTTGCGGTGGCAACGGCAGGCGGCGAAATGGGCGGCAGCATCTTCGACGGAAATTTTGCGTGCATTGCAGGGTGGAAATTTGTGTCGATTGGCCGCCGCAGCGACATTCGCCGCAACGGTCTGGCGGCCGCGGGAGCCGATTATGTGATTTTGCCGAAGGATTGCCGCCGTGACGTGGCGCTTGTGGCGGCATCGCTGCCCGATGCCGAGGTGGTGGTGTCTGGTGCAATGTGGCAGAGCGCGCGTGATGCCATCGAGGGCGATTTGCGCGATGCCGGAGTGCGATTCCACTCGCTTGCAACCGACGGCGCCATTGTGCTCGAGCCCAACGAGCTAACTCGATGACTGCCGCGCCTTTGTGTGGCAAATAAATTTGAAGAAATTGCAACGCAACTTGCTAAAACTCTTGTAGATTTGGAATAAAAAGCGTAAATTTGCGTCCGATTTCTGCCGATGGTCGGCAGCAACGCCCTAAATATGGAGAGGAGGTTGTGTAATAATCAACACGATAAATAGTTAAAAAACAAATATTTACATATTGATTAAACGAAATCCGACGCGGTGCTGCATCGCGGCAGGTCATTGTGGGCAGATTGCGTTCAACGGCATGCAAAAGCAGCAAACAACAAATTAAACAGAATTAAATAACAAACAAAAAATAAAATTTAAAACAATGATTATCGTACAAGTTAAGGAAGGCGAAAACATAGAAAAAGCCCTTAAGAAGTTTAAGAGAAAATATGAAAAGACAGGCATCGTGAAGGAATTGCGTTCGCGTCAAGCCTTTGAAAAGCCATCGGTTACCAACCGCAAGAAGATGATGAAGGCTGTGTATGTTCAAAAACTTCGTCAGGGCGAAGAATAAAAAACAACAAAAGAATTTGTAGAACTCAAAATAAAATTGTATATTCGCTTGTGATAACATAAATCACTTCGGATATATGATGATTGAGGGATTCTTAAAATATTTACGGTATGAGCTGAATTATTCGGTTCATACCGTTTTGTCTTATGGAAACGACCTCCGTCAGTTCGCCGATTTTTTGGCGCGAGGTGATAGTGAGCAACTTAGGCTCGACGATGTGAGCACTAACGACATTCGCGAGTGGATGATGAGCCTGAGCAACGCAGGCGATTGCCAGCGCACCATACGGCGCAAGGTGCAGTCGGTGCGTGCTCTATACAAATATATGCAGCGCCGCGGGCTGATTGACAACAACCCTGCGGCGATGGTGGAGCTTGCCAAGCTGCCAAAGCGGCTTCCCACCTATGTGCGCAGCGAAAACATCAACGCCTTGCTCGACCAGGATATTGACCTTGCCGACTTCACGGCAGTGCGCAACAAACTGATGCTGATGATGTTCTACGAAACCGGCATACGAAGGGCAGAGCTGATAGGGCTCACCGATGCCAACGTCGACGTTGCGGCAATGCAGATTAAAGTGCACGGCAAGCGCAACAAGGACCGCATTGTGCCATTCGGCAGCGAGTTGCTCGGCTGGATTGAGCGCTACCGCGACGTGCGCTCGCAGCAGGTGACTTGCGAGAGCGAAGAATTCTTTGTGAGGTCAAACGGCAAGCCGCTTTATCCCTCGCTTGTATATAAGGTGGTGCACGATGCCTTGCAAGCCGCCGGTGGCACCGACAAATTCTCGCCGCATGTGCTGCGCCATTCGTTTGCCTCGGCGATGCTCAACAACGGCGCTCAATTGAACAACGTGAAAGAACTGCTCGGTCACGAGTCGCTGGCTGCTACGCAGATTTACACACATATAACTTTTAGTGAACTTAAAGATAATTACCAATCGGCCCACCCAAGGGCCCTTAAAAAAGGAGGACATTATGGAAATTAAAATCAAAGCCATCCATTTTGACGCATCTGCAAAGTTGGAAAGTTTCATTAATCGCAAGATTGAGCGTCTTGCTCGTCGCAACGAAGAGATTACAAAGGTCGACGTGACCCTTAAAGTGATAAAGCCGGAATCGGCAATGAACAAAGAGGCAGGAATCAAGCTTGTGATTCCGCAGACAGGCGAGGTGTTCGCTTCGAAAGTGGCTGATACGTTTGAAGAAGCCATCGATGTGGCAATCGACGCACTCGAACATCAACTCGACAAAACCAAGAAAAACAAATAACGAGAGGCGGGGAGACGGTGTTCCGGCAAACGCCCGGCGCCGACAGCGCTGCCGCAGCCGACTGCTGAAGCCGACGTCGCCTCCACCAGTTAATTGTTAAACCCAAATAAAGCCTCTGCATAGCCGTTGCTGCAAAGCACTTGCAAAATCGAGCGAAATGGCTGCAGAGGCTCTTTTTACGGACGACGGCAAGGCTAAAATGTGCGTTTTGAGCCTGCCGAGGATCAAAAAACAGCAATAAATTAAAATTATTTTCAAAAAAAGTGGAGGTAATATTTGCTGTTTTGAAAAATATGCGTAACTTTGCACTCGCTTATGCACAAGTAGGTCGGCGAAAGTGCTGAAAACGATGCCTCTTTAGCTCAGTTGGCCAGAGCACGTGATTTGTAATCTCGGGGTCGTTG
>JBJECZ010000147.1:0-20277 GCA_051871555.1 Muribaculaceae bacterium
TTAAAAGATTAGCAAAACTGATTGGTTGAAAGCAAAACCAATCGGGAGATGATAAAATGGAGGCAGTATGAAACAGGCGCTTAAACAGCCCAAAAATGCGAGGTTTTGAGCAAATAATCAGCGAAATAGGCTGTTTGCAAAGTCTTTTTAGAGGCTTTTGATAGTTTTTAAGTATTAAAACGAAAATGTTTTGTTACCTTTGTCGGTGAATTATGTCATTTCGCCTTTCTGTTGTTTTGACGGAAAGACGGAATGTAGTAATTTTGCATTCTAAAGACGAAACATGTACTAAATCGAACAGAAACAAAGAGAAAAGGATGAATATAACAACAATGAGAGTTTTTTTGCTGATGCTTGTTGCGGCAAGTGTGTTTGTATCATGCAAGGATGACGAAAATTCCTCGTCGACCACCGACACGGAGATTATATACTACAACCTATCGCTTGACGCCAGCGACCCGAGTGAAAACGAAACGACACTCACCGAAGGATGGAACTGGAAGAGCGGCGACCAGATTGCATTTTTGAATCTCGCCTATGGTAGAAACATAGTTAGAATGGTGCACAATGGAGCCAACTTTAGCGGTTCGGTTCCGTCGATATCGGGAAGCATTAACATGGGATTCTTCTATCCTGCGGATGCCCTTATGCAAACCACGAGCGACACCACCTATGTGCGTATTTCGCTTGCTCGCCAGGACGGCGTGAATGCCACCAATTATCTGGCAGGCAATTCCACAGCAAGTATCAACGGCACCCAGGCAGAGTCGAGCGTTACGATGAAGATATTGAACGCAGTTGCCAACCTCAAGATTAACAGCAACGGCAGCCCTATCAACAACATCACCCACATTGAATTGTATTCCGACAAGAATGCCTTGCCAAATCAAGGCGACTATGAGTTGAAGACAATGAGTTTTAACAACATACACACAGGCAACATCTCGGTGGTGAATGCCGGACTCAATGGCGAGGCGCGCGTGTCGTTGCTTGCCGGCAACGGGATGCGCTTTGGCGTGACGGTGACTACGGCTGAAGGCAAAATGTATGTGGGCAGGAACACCAACATTTACAACATAGTTGCCGGCGGGGTTTACGACATTGCATTCGACTGCGAGCAGCAAGAAGGCGAAGCCAAGATTGGCGACTATTTCTATAGCGATTTCACCCACTCGAGTGTATACGACGAATCAAAGACGTGTGTAGGAATTGTATATGCCCTCAGCGACAAGGAAGAAGGCGACATCAACCCGAAACTCGAGTCGAGCAGCCACGGACGCGTCATGGCATTAGTTGATGCCAGCAAGAGTGTGTGGGCGTACTCGTCATCCCAGGTGTTTGATATGCCTCTGCTGACCAACTATGCCAATACCGACGGCAGCAACGAACATGGCTATCTGCCATTCCATGTGTCGGGCGGCAATATCGGCTACAGCGAAGATGCCGACATCAAGATAAACGCATCGCTCAAGTCAGACGGCAGCATCGATGTTTGGCCTTCGGCAGGAGCATTGAGCGACTTCAACGGCAAGCACAACACCGAGAGTGTTGACAGCGCCGTCAACAAGTATCCGGCAGGTTACTATGCAAAGAACTTCAACAATGGCGGCATTACATCGTGGTATCTGCCTTCGGCAGGCGAGATGGCGCTCATGTATGCTTTGCATCGCAGCGGAATAATTGCCAAGCAAGAAGGCTTTGTGGGCTTGAAGGAGTTCGGCTATTGGACATCCACCGAGTGCAGCGAGCAAAAGGTGTGGGTGTTGCAGGCGTTCGACGGCAAACTATATGCCAACTTCAAGACGTCGGCATATATGGTGCGTCCGTCGCTGGCGTTTTAACCTGAAAACTATATTCATATTCATTTGAAATTGTAAATAAGGTCGTGGGTGGTTTTGTCGTGAGTGACAAGACCACTCGGATTTTTTTGGCGACAGCAATTAATTGCCAAAAAGTGTGAAACCGAGGCGCAATATTTTGTAGTTGTGGTGTTTTGCACTAATTTTGCAAATTGATATGGCTGGTAACGCCAAATGTCGACAGAGAAATATTTTTTACTTCAAACGCGATGAAGAAATACAATCAAATCAACAATGCCATGGGCTGGCTGATGTTTGTGATAGCAGCTGCCACATATCTGCTCACCATCGAGCCTACGGCAAGTTTCTGGGATTGCCCGGAATTTATTTCGCAAGGCTATAAACTTGAAATCGGACACCCACCGGGCAACCCGATATTCATGCTTGCAGCACGTTTTGCCATCAACTTTGTCAGCGACCCGCAATATGTGTCGGTTGCAGTGAATGTGATGAGTGCAATATTGTCGGCGCTCACCATCTTGCTGCTGTTCTGGACCATCACCCACTTGGTGAAGAAGCTGGTGGTGAATGATGGCGAGGAAGAGGGCATGACTCTAACGCAATATTTGCTGGTGATGGGCAGCGGCGTTGCCGGTGCACTGGCTTATACTTGGAGCGACACCTTCTGGTTCTCGGCAGTCGAGGCTGAGGTGTATGCATTCTCGTCGTTCTGCACCGCGCTGGTGTTCTGGCTCATTCTAAAGTGGGAAAATCGAGCCGACCAGCCTAACAGCGACCGCTATTTGATATTGATTGCCTATGTTATTGGCGTGTCGATTGCCGTGCACCTGCTCAACCTGTTGTGTATTCCGGCAATCGTGCTTGTGTTCTATTATAAGAAATACAAGGAAACCTCGGTTAAGGGGTCGCTCATTGCCCTTGGGGTGTCGTTCGTGATTATTGCGCTCATTCTCTACGGACTCGTGCCTGGATTTGTGAAGGCAGCACAGATGTTTGAATTGTTCTGTGTGAATGTGCTTGGTTTGCCTTACAACTCGGGCGTGCTCATCTACACCGTTCTCGACTTTGCCGTGTTTGCATGGTGCCTGTTTGAGCTTTATCGTCAAAAGAATCCTTTGTTCATCAAGGTGTCGTTCTTTGCAGCAGTGGTGCTGTCGGGAATGTTGTTCTTTGGCAACGGTTGGCTGATTGCCTCGCTGCTTGTGATAGCGTTTGGCATATATCTGTTTAAGTTTTGCAAGCGCATTCCGGTGCGCATCTTCACGCTCACAGCATTGTCAATTTTGGTCATCTTCATTGGTTATTCGAGCTATGCATTGATTCTCATTCGAAGCAATTCGCACACGCCAATCAACCAAAACTGCCCCGACAACGTGTTCTCGCTGTCAACCTATCTCAATCGTGAGCAATATGGCGAGCGTCCGCTGCTCTACGGTCAGACGTTCAATTCGGGCATAGTGTATAAGGACAACGGCAACGGCGGTTACTCGCCTGAAAAGAGCGCTGGCAAAGCCCTCTATGCCAAGGATGTGACAAGCACCCATCAGGGTCGCGACCGCTATTTCATGAAGGGCAACGACTATAAATATAAGATGAATCCTGAGCTCAACATGCTGTTCCCGCGCATGTATAGCGGAGCGCATGCCAAGGAATACAAGGAATGGGTGAACCTGCAAGGCGAAGTGGTGAATGCCACCACACGCCTCGACCGCGAAGGCAACCCTATTGCCCTCGAGCCGAAGGTTAAGCCTACATTCATCGAAAATCTGCAGTTCTTCATCGATTATCAGCTCAACTACATGTATTGGCGCTATTTCATGTGGAACTTTGCAGGCCGTCAGAACGACAATTCTGCTCAAGGCGAAATCACCAATGGCAACTGGATATGCGGCATACCGTTCATCGATAATTCCCGCTTGGGCGACCAAAGCCTTATGCCCGACGACCTTGGTGCCGGCAACAAGGGCCATAATGTGTTCTATATGTTGCCACTCATTCTGGGTATCATTGGTCTGCTGTGGCAAGCCTATGCAGGCAAGCGCGGCATTGAGCAGTTCTGGGTGATATTCTTCCTGTTCTTCATGACTGGTATTGCCATTGTGCTTTATCTGAATCAAACCCCGAGCCAGCCTCGCGAACGCGACTATGCGTTTGCCGGTTCGTTCTACGCCTACGCCATCTGGATTGGTATGGGTGTGGCAGGCTTGTGGCACCTGCTCATGCAGCTTATGAAGAAGCTTAAGAAGCAAGCAGGCGCCAACGAAGGCAGCCAGCAGTTGGCAGCGGCATGCGTGGCAGTGTTGTTTGGATTGTTTGTGCCGCTGCAGATGGTTAGCCAGACATGGGACGACCACGACCGCAGCGGGCGCTATCCGGCGCGCGATTTTGGTATGAACTACTTGGCAAGTCTCGACGATAATGCAATCATCTTCACCAATGGCGACAACGACACATTCCCGTTGTGGTATTGCCAAGAAGTGGAAGGTTTCCGCACCGACGTGCGCGTGGTGAACCTGTCGTATCTATCAACCGACTGGTATATCGACCAGATGCGTTATCCGACCTACGATTCGGCACCGGTGCCAATGCTTGCCAGCGACACCACCTACGCCTACGACCGTCGCCAATACAACTACTTCATTGAGCCTGACACCACTCCAACGCCGGTGCTCAGCGCCCTTGAACGGCTCTACGCGCCCGACTACGACAAAAACATCTGGAATCTGCCGGAATTCAAATATCCGCTGATGTATATTCCGGTTGATGCCGACGTGGCTATCAAGCAAGGCGTGGTTGCCGAAAGCAAGCGTGCTTCAATTCAAGAGGCAATCTTCGTGGACCTGCTTCACGACCAATATGTGGGCAATGACCAAGCCATCAGCTGCAGCGGCACCATGGTGCTCGACATCTTGGCGTCGTCGGTGGCTCAAGGCTGGAAGCGTCCGGTTTATTTTGCCATGACTGTGCCCAACCGCTACTACGTTGGGTTGAAGCCGTATATGCAAAGCACCGGTATGGCTTACGAGGTGACACCAATTCGTCAGCTCACTCAAGATGGCGAAATAGTGACCAACACCGACAAGGCTTACGAGAATGTCACCAAGCGTTTCCGCTGGGCTGGCATTGACAAAGCAGAGCCGGGAAGCCTCTACCTCGACGAAACTATACGCCGCATGGTGTCGACCACGCGTTCAACCATGAACGACCTTGCAAATATGCTCACATACGAGGGCGCCGAAGCCAAGCTTAAGGCTGAAAGCACTACTTCGCCGGTGAGCGCTGAGGAAAAGGCTAAGTTGCTGGCATACTCAACCGACCGCTTCAACAAGGCGCGCACAGTGTTGCAGCTTATGGAGGAGAAACTTCCGGCTAAGGCTTGTCCTTATTCGGTGCACATGGGTTACAGCATTGCTCAGACGTGGGAATTCCTTTCGGAATATAGCGGCAACAAGGCCGACAAGGCTTATTTCATCAAGTTCTTGGAGCAAGAAACCGAGCACATCGGTCAGTACGTAAGGTTCTATCAGAGCCTCGACAGCTCGCTTTACAGCCGCTTGACGCTCAACGACCGTTATGTCGACCAGCGTTTGTTCCCCGAGATGCTCTATTATATGAGTCAGGTGTCGGAAGAACGCAGCAAGGCAGCCATCGACAAGCTCATGAAGCAAGGTGTGAACATCGAGCGCTCGCTCAACTTCCTCTATCAGGCGCAGAAGCAGCATAGCGAGCCGACGCAAGAGGAGGTTGCTGCAGAGGAGGAGGTTGCCGTTGCCGACAGCACTGCTCCAATGTGATGATTGCTGCTCATTTCAGCAAGGAATGATTATTTATATTACTTTATAAAGCAATGGCGGATTGTCCAATTTTTGCGGCATTAAAATGTGCCCAAGGGGCAACCGCCATTCTGTTTAGGTGTTTCCATACTTTTTATTCAATTTTGATTCTATCAGATTATGTTTGTTGAACAACCACCGCTGCTCTACCGAATGCTGTTCCCGGAATGTGTGTGGCGCATACAAAAAAAGAAAAAATGTGTTTATCTCACCTTTGATGATGGACCAATTCCCGAGGTTACGCCGTGGGTGCTCGACACGCTCGACCGCTATGGCGTGAAAGCCACGTTCTTTATGGTTGGCGACAATGTTCGCCGGCATCCCGAACTGCTTGAGGAGGTGCTGCGCCGTGGACACAGTGTGGGCAACCACACCATGAACCATATGCAGGGCCGCAAGGTTACCAAAGAAACCTATCTCGAAAACATTGAGCGAGCCAACGAGCTGATTCACACCAACTTGTTTCGACCGCCGCACGGACTGATGCGCTTTTCGCAGTCGAAGGCGGTGCGCGCCAACTACTCGGTGATTATGTACGACGTGGTTACGCGCGACTATGCCGGCAACATCGATGGTGAGGGCGTGCTTGCCAACGTGAAGCGCTTTGCCCGCAAGGGGTCGATTATTGTGTTCCACGATTCGCTCAAGGCTGAGAAAAACATGAAATATGCCTTGCCCAAGGCAATAGAATGGTTGTTGGAAAATGGCTACGAACTCGAAAAAATACCAATGCACACCTGAGGCAGCCATCAAGCAGCGCGCTGCCGAGCTGGGTTTCGATGCCTGTGGCTTTGCTGTGGCTGAGGCTGTTGATGCCGAGGCGCAGCGGCGCTACGAGCAGTGGATTGCCGAGGGCAAACACTTCACCATGGCTTATGCCGAGCGCTATGCCGACGTGCGCAGTAATCCGCAGTTTTTGCTCGAAGGGGCGCGCACGGTGATTTCGCTTGCCATGAATTATTTCCCTGCCGCCGAGCAGGATGCCGATGCCCTTCAAATAGCCCGTTACGCCTATGGGCGCGACTATCACGAGGTCGTTCGCGAGCGCCTTGCGCAGCTGGCGGCATATATTGCCGAGGGGTGGGGTGCTGAGTGCCGCGTGTGTGTCGACACGGCGCCCATCCGCGAGAAATATTGGGCACAGCGTGCCGGCATTGGCTTTGTGGGACGCAACAATCTGCTCATCATTCCCGGCAAGGGGTCGTTTTTCTTTCTTGGTGAGGTGGTCACCACCTTGGCTTTGCAGCCCGATGAGCCGTGCCAGTTGCATTGTGGCAGCTGCCGCCGATGCGTGGATGCTTGCCCGGGTGGCGCGCTCAGCGCCGATGGCAGCGCCCTCGATGCGTCGCGATGCCTGTCGTGCCTGCTCATTGAATACCGTGGCGAACAGTTGCCCGAGTGGGTGGCTGAGGTTAAAGGCAACCGCCTGTACGGCTGCGACCAATGCCAGCTGGTGTGTCCGCACAATGCCTTGGCGCAACCAACCGCCGTCGACGACTTTGCTCCGCGTCACGACATACTTTCGCTCACGCCTGCTGCCGTCGAGGCCATGACGCCAGCCGAGTTCAGCCGGCTGTTCTCGCACAGCGCCATCAAGCGCGTGAAGTTGGCAGGTTTGAAGCGGAATCTTTAAAATTTCTTGTGGCTTTATCCTTTTTTGATGCTAATGCCGCGGCTGCGATGTTGCATCTTTGCATTGCCGAAAATAATTGAACAACACACACAACAATAACATTTTTTTCAAAAGTATGAAAAACGAAAACACACAAACTGCTCCGGCAAACGATGCTGAGGAGCGACAATTGTTCAATGAGCTTGCCATCGACGATTTTGCGCAAGCCGAGAAGGTGGAAGCTGAGGCTGTGGCTCAAATGAAGGCGCTATGCGGCGAGATTGTGCGCGGCGAGGTGAGCGCAGCCACTATCCGAACCATTCTGGCAGGCGTGACTCACGACGACGATGTGCGCAATGCCGACGGCGAAGGCTATTTGCGCGGTCGCAACGAGAAGATTGAATTTGAAAACCGTTTCGACCAAAACGCTGAGGCACGAGCCGAGCGAAACAGCGTGACGCCACGCTTTGCCCGACGCAGCATCTGGGATATTGCCGATTAACTTTGGCTCAAAGCTCGATAGTTGCTGAGTGACAATGAAACCTATTAAACACACACGTTTTATTAATTATTTTTCAAAAACCATGAACACAAAAATCAAGAGAATTTTGGAGAAACTTCACGCACATCGCTGCGAGTTGACAATCGCCCTGATGGCGTTGATTACGCTTGGGCTGCTCATGCTTTCGTGTCACGCCGATGGCGCCACGCTGGCGTTTGCCTTGGTGGCTACAGGAGCAGGTGGCGAGATGGTGACGGGCGGTCCGGTCACCACCGACGCCGTGCACGAGTCGAGTAACGACTATTTGCTCAACGAGATTGACCGCCAAATCACCAAGATTCGCCCGATGGCGACGCCGGTCGACCAGCTTTCGCGTCTGGCTGGTGCCAAGCGATGCGGCAGTATGGTGGTTGACTACTACAACGTCGACACCAAACCCACCAAGTGCACGCTCAAGACAGCTGTCACATTGCCCGACGACGGCATGTATATGCCCGAGGATGTGCGCAAAGTGATATACACATCGAACGACGCCATCTTCGACATCAGCGACACCATTTTGGTGAAAGGCGTGAGCGGATATAATGCCGACGGCGTAACGACGAGCAACAGCGACCTGGTGCTGTATGTGGTGGGCAAGAGCGACGACAAGGGCATCACTGTGATGGCTGTGAACGGCATGAATGCCGGCGGTGTAAAAGGGTTGGTGCCGTCGATTGCCGCAGGCACCGAGTTGATTCGCATGGGGCGTGCAGCCACCGAGCTTGATGTGCAGACTGCACAGTTTGAGGCTCTGCCACAGCGTGCCACCCAGAACTGCCAGATTTTCAAGGCGCAGGTCGAGCAGTCGGTGCTTCACCGTATGGCTAACAAGGAGGTGGACTGGACACTCAACGACCAAGGCGAGGCTGCCATCTACGATATGCGCCTGGGCATGGAAAAGAGCTTCCTTTTTGGCATCAAGAGCCTCATCTACGACCACAACAAGCGCGAGAACGTATATCTCACCGGCGGTATCTGGCATCAGGCGGGCAAGGAATTTGCCTATAGCGCCGACAACTTCACCGAGGAAACTTTGGTGGACATGATGCGCGAGGCGTTCACCGGCAATGCCGGCAGCAAGCGCAAGGTGCTCATTGGCGGTTCGGCATTCATCAGCCGCCTGAACAAGCTCACCTATAGCAAGGTGGTGAACGCCGGCGAGAGCGTGGTGAAGTGGGGCATCGACTTCAGCGAGATGCGCAGCAAGTTCGGCAAGCTGTATGTATTGCTGTCGGAGGTGTTCGATGAGTGCGGTATGGAGAATTGCGCCATGATTATCGACCCCGAATACTTGCAGAAGTACAGCCATCTGCCTTTCGGCACCGAGGCGCTCAACCTCAAGGCGTCGGGCCAACGCAACACCGACGCCATAGTGCTCACCGAGGCGTCGTGCTTGGTGCTGCGCTATCCAAAGGCACACATGCGCATCGTAATGAGCTAAGCGCTGCCACCCACATGATTTACCCATGAAACGGCGAGAGCCGGTGTCGTTAATTCGGCATCGGCTCTCGTTATGTGTTTTCAAATGCGTGAATCAGCGCAAATGAACTTTAGTGACACTGTTGCCCTGACGGCGCAGGTACAATCCTTTTTGCGGATTCTCCACTTTTCTGCCCAACAAATCGAAATACTCTGGAGCATTGTGGTTGTCATCGCTTGTGATGTTTTCAATGCTGGTGACGCCTGTGTCGCCAAATGAGTTGTATACGCCATTATTGCGAAGCTTCACGCCATCGCCTGTTTGAGTGCCGTTGGCGTTGTTGAAGATTACGTTCAGCTGGGTGTAGTCGAGCGTGGTGGTGAAGGTGTGCTTGAAGTATCCGGTGGTGGAGTCGAATGTCATTGCCTTGCCTGGCCAACTGCCCATGATTTGGTCGCTTGAACTGCTGCCGTAGACATACATGTACACATTTGTCCAGCCACTTTGTGAGTTGTCGAAGTAAATGTTCACTTCGCTTCCATCAGGCTTGCCATCGTTGAGGCGTGTATACGAGCTGGCGCCGTCCCACTCAAAGTAGCAATCCTCGGTGATGCCGGTGATATCGGCTGTTTGTGTTCCAGTGCCGGTGTTGAGAATGAAGTTAACGCTTTTGATATTATGGAAGGTGAAGTAGTAGAACTCTCGTCCGTTAATGGTGGTGGTGTTGGTGAGTTGCTTGCCGGGCCATGAGCCATTGGGCTGCACGGTGTTGCCGCCCTCGTCGGTATACCAGGCGTAGAAGTATGGCGCCGAAGGACCAGTGATGTAGACTGTGAAAGAGTCGTTCGGGTCAGTTTTTGTGTAAGTGACGCTGCCGGTATATTCTGTAGCATCGTCGGAAGAAGCACCCCATTTCACTGTCAGTTCATCGCCATAGTTCATGTCGGCACCGATGGTGAATTGAACGGGTGAGCCTGCCGAGATTGTTTGTCGCGAGCCCGAGCCTACTTCTATCCAGCCCGATGTGGCGGCTTTGCTGAGGCTTGCCGTGACGGTGATGGTTTCGGTGGTGAAAGCGCCGCCGGATGGTGAGAATGATACGGCAGAACGCCCAATGGCATCGTCAGGACCATACCAGAACGAAGCACCGGCGTCGGTGAATGAAGGATTGCCGCCGTGGCTAACTGACGAGGTGGTGTAGATGAATTTGCCGTCTTCGCCTACTTTGCCATCGGTCCAGTCCTTAACGAGGACGCGGAGCTGACCTTGCGAGCTCGTGGCTGTGACAGAAACTGAGCCGGCTGTAACATCGTACTGCTGACCGGTGACAATGTCGACGTAGGTGCCGTTTGGAACATCGGAGAATGTGGCGCCGCCGTTGATTGCCACCAAGGCGTAGCTGTCCTTATAGGCACGCTTGAATGCGTAGCCGCCATTAGCCGTGCAGCCGTCGAATGTGTATTGACCTTTGCGGAGTGCCGGCACGGCAGCACGTATGAGGTTGAGGCGGCGAATGTGTTGCGCAAGGTCACCGTCGAGAGTTTTGGCAACGTTGCCCGAGGCGGTGAACTCGCCAAAGTCGGTGGCGGTTACGTCGCCCTCAAGATAGGCGCCGTAGTAGGCACGACCGCTTTCCGATAACGCAATTAAAGTACCTTTGTCGATTATTTTGCCTTTTTGGAACTCTACTTCCGAGCCATAGAAGATGCAAGGAATGCCGCGGAATGTGAACATCAGTGAAAGATTTTCAGCCCATTGTGCGGTGCCGCCGTTGAAGCGTATGCTCTCGTTGGGTTGTGGGGCGTAGTCGTGTGAGTCGACGTAAACCACGTTGTACGATGCGTCGTTATAGTAGCTGTCGCCCTGCTTGGCGATGTTTATGGCTGAGCCGGCATTGCTGAAATTGTAGTGCATCGGAAAGTCGATGACGTTGAATCCCGAAGCCTCGGAATAGTCGGGTTCGTGCCACTCGCCATTCTTGAGAAACACGTTGTCGGAGGTCTTTATGACGCTTGGCTCCTCGAGGCACAGATTCATGTTGCCTACAGGGTCGCAACCCTCGGGAAGCACTTGGGTGTCCCACCACGAAGCGTCGCTATCCCATTGGTCGAGTAAGTCCTGTGGCGACTGCCAGGTGTAGAAATAAGGCGACAAGTTTGGTTGCCCGCGGTAGGTGACCTCGCTATAGCGGGCGCACACCTCGCCGAATATAAAGAAAGGACATTCGTTGAGGCGTTTCGATTTATATTTCTCGCCCAAAGACAAGAGCTGCGGCACGAACGATTTGTTGAACGTAAGGCGTGAGATATGCCCGGAGGTGTCGACGCGGAAGCCGTCAACGCCCATTTCAATGAATTTGCCGTAGCACTCCACCAGATAGTCGCTCACAGCTTGGTTCTCGGTGTTGAGGTCAACGCAGTCGCCGGCAATCTGTCCCCACCAGCGGTTTGGCTCGTCCCAATTCCAGTTAGTGCCGATGTGGTGCCAATAGTTGTGTGTGTCGTAGTTGTTTCCGCCCATGTTTTTAAGCCACTGCATACGGCGCTGATGTTGAACGGTGCCTGATGCATCATCGTAGTCGGCACCCAGCTTGTCGTAATCGGGTATTAAGGATGCGTTGATATCCGCCTGATTGCTTATGTTCTGGTCGCGTTTGAACAATTGGCAGAAGTGAGCCTCGCCGAAGTTGCCGGTATGGTTGAAAACCACGTCGAGAATGATTTTCATGCCACGAGCGTGAGCCGCATCAATGAGGCTCTGGAAAGTGACATCCTCGTCGGAGCCTTGGCTCATGTGGCTCTCATAGCGAATGTCTACGCTCGAGAAGTCCATCGCGTGGTAGCCGTGATAGTCGTAGCCCGAAGCGTTCTGCACAACCGGTGTAATCCAGATGGCGGTGAAGCCCAAAGCCTTGATGTAGTCGAGTTTCTCAATCAGACCTTTGAAGTCGCCTCGCCAACAAGGGTCTTTAGTTTCGGTCTGTGCAGATTGATTGTCCCAGCACAATACGTTGTTGTAAGGGTCGCCATCGTAGAAACGGGTGGTCATTACAAAGTAGATGGTTTCATCGCGGAAGTCGCTGCGTTCGCCCAAATTTTCGGCTGCCGAAGCATTAACGGAAACGATTACCAACAATAATTCCCAAATGAGATTTCTAAAGGTTTTCATAAAAATAAAATAACTAATGATTAATTAGGTTCTTATGGCTGTAAAGATAATGATTAATATCGAAAATAAGGAAAGCCGCCTGCAATTTTCTGTGTTTTCACAGTAAAATGTAATGCGCCTGTTGGTTGTCGGGCGCCAAATAAAGCCGCTGAGGTTTTGGTAAGAAACACTCGGCTCCGTTCAACACACATTGTGGCGTGAACGGAGCCGATTCAAAAAAAGGTATGAATTTAGGTTGATTTTAGGTGATGTCATTATGGACGTCCGCCGCCGCCAGGGCCGCCATTCGACGAGTATTGCGATAGGTTAACAGTGGAGCCGCCACTCACGGTTCCGCCAATGATGCCTACACCGCCAAAATATTCCTCGCCGCCACTGACTGTGACACCCGACTTGAGTGTGGTGGTGCCGCTGGTCGATACTACGAGTGTATTGCCGCCACTCGACGGGGTCTTGAATGCCAGTGCCACATCGCTGCCGTTGTAGAGGGCATACCATGTGCTCTTGCTCCATGACGAAGATGAATAGCACGTCTGCGAGAGGCTGCTGCCCGACTCCAATCCGCCTACGGCAACGAGTGTGCCGCCTGTGAAATAGAGCTTCTTTTGTTCTTCTGTGTTGGCGTCGATTGCCACTTCGGGCGAAGATGCGCCTACGGCAAACACCACACCTCCTTTCACGTAGCAGTTGCCGTTTGAGTCAATGCCGTCGTTGTTGGCAGCACGGGCATATACATATCCTCCGCTGATGGTGAGGTCTTGAGCCGAGTTGATGCCATCGTCGTAGGCATTAACGGTGATGTGTCCGCCGGTGATGTTGAGATAACTCTTGCTCTCGATGCCCTCGCCGTTGCGACCGCTGGTCGACACTGTGATGGTGCCGCCGCTGATGTCGATGCCGCCTGAGTAGGTATAGGTGGTGCCGCTTTGTGTGTTCACGCCAGCCTTGATGCCTTTTGGCGATGAATAGTAGTTGGAGTTGACATTGTCGGTGTTGCCGGTGTAGTTGGAGTTTTCGGTAGTGCCATTATTATAATACAGCGCGCCGGTAGTGACGATGTCGATGGTGCCGTCGCTCACGCTCAGCACACCGTCGCATTTCATGCCCTTGCCACCCGAACCTGTAGAAGTGATGTTGATAGTGCCGCCGCTGATGCTCAAATTGCCGTCGCTGCTCAATCCGCAGGCTGCTTTGGTTTCCAAGTCTTCCTCGTCCCACATGCCGCCGCCGGTGGTCTTAATCGTGATGTTGCCGCCTGATATATCCATGTCGCCCATGCATTTAATGCCTTTAGCGGCAGTGCCGTCGGCTGCAATGTCGATTGTGCCGCCAAGGATATACACATTGCCGGTGTCCTCGTCCTCATGGTCGGTGGTCACGCCTGTCGAAGTGGTGCCGTCGAGGTCGCATTGTATGCCGTCGTCAGTCACATCGCCGATGTTCACGGTGCCGCTCTCGATGAGCAGATACTGTGCGCAATTGATGCCGTCGCCCACGGCAGAAATAATGTTGATTGTGGAATTCTTCATTGTGAAATATTCGCCGGTCTTGATGCCGTGCTTCACGTTTCCGATGACGTTGAGCGTGCCTCTTTGGGCAAATTCGGCATGACCTTTGATGTAAAGGCAACCCTTTTGCGAACTGTCGGCGGCGTCGGTCAGACTGTTCACCGTGCCGTCAGCCACCTTCACCTTTATGCGCTTGCTGTTCGAGATATTTATGGCAGCGCCGCTATAAACCGGTGTTACGTTGGTGAGCGTCAAACCGTTGAGCACCACAGTAGCCTTGTATGACCCCGACATATAAAACTCTCCGTCGGTGCCGGTTCCGGCGAGGTTATAGGTTATTTCTTCAGCCAAATCGCTGCTTTGGGCTATAGAAACGTGAGCACCGTTCACTTCGGGAGTGACGTATTGGGCTATGTTGCCTGCAATGGTCACCTTTGCCGACGTGCCGTCGTAAGTCACGCCGATGGTCGAATCGATAACGTCGGTGTCGTCCACCGTCATGCTGCTGATGTCGGCAAGATTAAATGCCTTGTTCATGATGGTGAGCGTGGTGCCGTCGCTATATGTCATATCGCCCGTTTGCGACGACGGGAAAAGGTATGTAACATCGCCAACCTTCACATTCAGTGTCTGCGCAAAAGCCACAGAGGTGGCTACTATAATTGCAGCGAGTAATGTAGATATTCGTTTCATCTTACCACAATTTTATAGGTTTTGTCGGTGCCCTTTATCAAATAAACACCGTCTTTCATCTGTTCCTTGGTTATCTGGCGGCCCTTGAGGTCGTAGATGACGGTGTTCTCGTCACACTCGTCGATTGTGATTTGGGTGATTCCCGTCGTTTCGTCGTTTGCCGAAAAGTACATCTTGCTCAGGTTGGACACTTCAAACGAAAGGTCGCCTGTGCTCAGCGTAGTGCCGGCAAGGGTGATTGTTAGTCCCTCAACCTTGACAGAAGATTTTTCCCCATCGGTTGTTTCAAATGTGAGATAGGCATAGTTGCCTGCATAAGCCTCCATGCCCAACATGACCGCTAATATTAAAAGCAATCTTTTCATAATCAATATATTTAAACAATTCAATTCTTAAATCTGCGAAATTTACATATTATCACCGAAACAATGGTTATCGCAATTGTGGCATTTGTTTGCAAAAGGTCGGATTTTTGTGCTATTTACATAGAAATTGCTAATTTTGTAAACATAAAGGCTTATTTGCCTAAAAATGGCGATTTGATTATGGCAGACGACAATGCTTCCCATAAATTGGAATTTGACATTGCGACATTGCGCCGCAAGAGGGTGGTGTGCTTGGAAGTTGACTACTTGCCATACACTTCGCCCGACTATACATTCATGACAAACGAGATGGTGATTGGCATTTGCCTCAACGGCAGTGCGGCAATTTATTATGATATGCAGCAGGTCACTTTCAGCCCGCTTGATATTTCGGTGATGTTGCCCGACCATATCCTCTCGGGAGGAACATGGACGGCTGACTACAAAGCATTGCTGGTGGTTGTGTCAAGAGATTACTACGACGAACTGATTCATTACGGCTCGTTCCGCAATTTTCATAAATATAGGTATCGCCCGTGCTTCCATCTCAACGACGAACAGTATGAGCGAATAGCCGCTGTGCTCAAAGTGTTGCAAATAATTGTCGATTGCGACCATTCCAAGAAGTTGAATATGATGAACGATATGTTCGATGTGCTGTTCTATGCATTGTCGAAATATCGCAACGAGGAGGTGGAAGACGAGTCTGCAGCCGACGGCATATTGTTTCAGCGGTTCTACGACCTTCTGACGGAGAATCATAGTAAAGAGCACGAGGTGGCGTGGTATGCTGGCAAACTATGCCTCACGCCAAAATATTTCTCCACGGTAATAAAAAAAACCACCGGCAGAAGTGCCGGTGAATGGATTTCGATAGTGCTATCATTGCGTGCCAAGTCGTTACTTGATTCCTACCAAGAACTCACCGTAACAGAAATTGCCGACAGCCTGGGGTTTTCGAGCAAATCGGCTTTTTGCCGTTTCTTTCGCCGCATGAACGGAATGTCGCCTACCGAATATAGAGGCAGCTTATTGCAGAAACCGCAGAAAGGCGATTGAGCTGAGGCTGCGGGGCGTTTAGCAATACGCCTGGGCGCCAAGAGTTCTCCGACTTGTCCTACAGGTCAGACGACCGCCGTGGATGGGTGATTGGCTCACACAGATTAATTGGATTTTTAAGATTTTATGTGCCGTTTGAGGGAGATGCACCACCAATCAACGTTGCCTTGTCGAGAAAGACGCGAATTATCTTCGACTGCTGAATCTGCAACCGCTCCACGGTTGATGGCTATTGGTTTCATTGGCTTTCCCCATGTAGCCGGCTCCGCTTCGCTCGCCGTCAACAAGGGGTTACACAAACTGTAACCGCTCGCGCGGTTAATACCGCTGATAATCAAATGCTTACAATCATTGATTGTAGGGGCGTATAGCAATACGCCCTAAAACAAACGCGGTGGCCGTGACGCCTCTCTCGCAAACTACTCAGAAAGGGAAGAGCAACAAGCGCCGAAGGTGCTTGACCATGCTTAACCGCGGGCAAGCCCATAGGGCGCAGCCTGCGGAGAGTGTGCTACCGGAAATTTGTGCCTCGAAGCGGCACAACATTGTTCGACATCTTCGACGCCGAAGAAGTGACGTGTCCGCTCCTCCGCAGGTTTCGCTGCGCTCCACCAGCGGTTAATCATGGTTTGCCATCTTCGACGGCAATATAGAATATCCTATTAATCTGCTTAATCTGTGTGAGTCAATCACCTTATTCCTGCGGTTTTCTCGGTTCATGCTTGCTCGGCGCGGGCGAGGGTGGTGAGTAATGCCCGTCGGTGGCGCTTGTAGCGGTCGGCATAGTTGGGCAGAGCAGGGTAGGCGAGCGCAAGGATGCGGCTGGCAAGCGTCTGCGTCACCATTGTGCTCAGCCCTATGACTGGGTTGTCGCTCAAGCGCGAGGCGTATTTGATTTGCATTTCGAGCATGCTGTCGGTGGCAAACATGTCGGTGTTGTTGCTGCACATATATGCGTTGAGGCACGCCACAAGGTCGGCGTACGCTTCGCCGAGCAGCATCATTGCCATGGCGCGGCGGTCGGGGTTGAGCAGCGGCGAGTCGGTGCCGTTAATCATGTTTGATGCTTTCAGCCAAGCGCTTTCGGCATAAACGCTTTTCAGCAGGTTGTCGATGTCCACCGTTACGGTGATGGTGTTGATATGTGTTTTCATTTCGATGGTGTGTTAAGTGTGGGGTTAGTGTTTGTTTGCTGCAGCCTGGCGACGCTCGTGCACAATGCGATAGAGCAGCTTGTAGGCGTAGGCTTCGCTCAGATAAAACCGGCTGGCATGCGCCGTGGCAAGCACACGCGCTATGGCTTGCGGCATGGTCAGTTCGGGGTGCTCCGCCATCTCGCGCTTCACGGCGGCGCCAATCTCCAGCCACATGGCGCGTTGCTGGCGTGCCTTCAGCGGCACATCGCCAGTGGACATGTAGTGCATCATCACCGTGTAGGTGCGGTTGTAGCTCAAGTAGTACAGCGGTTTGCCGCGCTCAAGCGTGCGGCGTATTGCTTCGCGGCGTACAAAGGGCTCTTTGCCTTGCATCATCTCTTGCGCCACCTGCCGGTAGACCGCCAAAAATTCTCTGTCGCGAAGGTGGCGCATGTGTGTTTTTGCATTTTCCATTTTTTCAAAAATAAGTGTGTTTTTCGTTGATATTAAGGTTAACAATGGGTTGATTGCCGTCGTTGCAGAGGTTGGTGTTTGCTAAGGTGTCGGTGCGGTGTGTGTTCTGCAATCGGTAGTGCAAAGATAATACGATAAATGGTAAAATGCAAACATATATAGGGTAAAATTACCACATTAACTATTATTTTAATTTTTCGGAGAATTTTTTCAGATTTTGCAACTTTTTTTCGGGTTGGTGCGTCTAAACAAGTGAAAAGCGGCAAGAACCACATCAGTTGAGTCGCTTCAGTTAGGAGAGATACAGAAATAAAGAATATTGAATCAAAAAAGAATCAGATTTAGAGTTATGAAACAGATGATTTTAACATTAGCCGTGATAATCACTTCAGTAATGAGTGCCGAGGCGCAAGAGGTTGCCGCACCCGATAGTGCGGCAATCGACAGTCTCGAACTGCTCACCGACCGCTTCGTCAATCTTGGCGAACTGACCGTAACCGGAGCGTCGGTAATCAACAAAAGCGACCGCAAGCTCATCACGCCTACGTCGGAGATTAAGAGCGTGGCTGCCAACGGTTCCGACCTGGTGAAAAAGATGCAGCTGCCCGACGTGAAAGTCGACCCGATGACCGGCGCCCTGAGCCTCTACAGCAACGGCGCGCTCAAGCTCTGCATCAACGGTCGCCCCGTGAGCAGCGAGGACATACGCGCTCTCGACCCTACCCAGGTGGAACGCGTGGAATATCACGACACGCCATCGATGCGATTCGGTCAAGCCGACCTCGTGCTCGACTTCATCGTTAAGGTGCCAAACTCGGGCGGCCGATTTGGCGTGATGGGTCAGCTGGTGCCTTTCCGCGGCAAGGAATGGCAGATTAATCCCACGCTCGAAGTCAACTACAAGCGCTCCACTTTCAAGTTTATGGCTCAAGACGAGTTTATGTCGGGTTTCAAGCAATGGCGCGACAACGTGGAAAACTACACCCTCGAGGACGGAACATCGTTCACCCGCACCGAAACCGGCGAACCTGCCCCGGTGTCGTACAACCACGGTTGGATGAATATGGAATATTTGTATTATGTGCCCGAACGCGACCTCTTTTCGGCACAGCTGTCGTTCTACGGCAACCAAAACAGCCATCAGGATTACTTGGGCACACTCGTAAGCTCGCTCGACCAAAGCACAGTGCGCCTCGACGACCGCAACTATTCGTCGTCGGCTTATCCAACGCTCAACCTCTACTATCAACACAACTTCAGCAAAGACAAGCTGCTGATGGTGAACGTGGTTAACGGCTTGGGTCGCTCGCATTCGCGCCGCACCTACACCGAGCAAGCCATCATCGACAGCCGCGCCGGCGACATGCTTGCCGACGTGTTCAACGAAATACGCTCCTACAGTAACACCCTGCTGGGCGAAGTGAACTACGAGCAAAGCTGGCGCAACCGTCGCCTCACACTCGGCGGCTCGTTCACCTACGACTGGAGCAAAAGCCACTATCTCACCTACAAGTCCATTGAGCGCATGCGCAGCTCGTCAACCCGCATCTTTGCCGAATGGTGGCAACGCATCGGCTCGAACTTCGACGCCACAGTGAGCATGGGCATGCAATACAAGCGCTACGGCATTGTGGGCGGCGAAAGCACCGGCAAATGGATTGCCCGACCACGCCTGAACATGCGCTACCGCCTCAACAACCGCAACACCCTGCGCTTGGGCTATCAGCTCTACGGCACCGCACCTTCGCTCGGCGAACTCTCATCGGTGCGCCAGCAAGTCGACGGCATGCAGCAATCGGTGGGCTCGGGCAATCTGCGCACATTCAACACCCACGAAGGCTCGCTGCGCTACGAATACTCGCACAAACGCCTCTATGCCCAATTCACCGCCGCCTATCGCGTTGCCGTACATCCAATCGAACAAGAAAAACAATGGGTCGACGGCTCGGTGCTCACCTCGTACGCCAACCTCCGCAATGCACAGACCCTTGATTTGCGCGCCAATGCCCGCTACGAAATCATCCCCGAATGGCTCTCGGCAAACACCACCTTGTCGTGGCGTAGATTCATGGTGCACGGCAACATCTACAACCACACCTTCAATCGCCTCCGCACCGACTTCGGCATCACCATCACACACTGGAACGCCTTCCTCGACCTTTCTTACAACACCTCAATGAAAAGCCTCCACGGCGAAACCATTGAGCAAAACAACGGTCAAGGATTTTGGATTGCTGCCGGTTATAAATACCGCAACTTCAACTTCACCGTAGTAGGCTTGAACCCGTTCACATCCGACTTCAAGCTCGAGAGCACCAACCTCAACACCCTCGCCGGATACCACCGCAACAGCCACTTCAACTTCATGTCGCGCCAGCTCGTGATTCAAATCTCCTACAACATCAACTGGGGACGCAAATACAACAGCGGCGACCGCCGACTCAACAACGACCTCGACCGCAACTCAGTCTCCGCCGCCGGCAAATAATCCCCCCGATGTTATAAAGGATATAACTAAAGATAAAACGCAAAAACTCCGAGAGTTCTTCTCCTCGGAGTTTTTGCGTGCAATTTATACTTGTGTTATTTATATTCAATAGTTCGTTAACTTATCCCCAGGCCTAAGCGGCTCTGGATGTAAATAA
>JBJECZ010000148.1:0-4840 GCA_051871555.1 Muribaculaceae bacterium
TGCGCCGGCAACCAGGAACAGCAGCGAGCGCAGCGCGTCGGCTGAAATCACCGACTTGCGTATGGCTTCGATGTTCATGAACAGTTGCGGATATTGCTGGAACAATCCGGCAGCGGTGAGCTGGTCGCGTTCGCTGGTGCTGTAGAGGCTGAATGCGCTCGGCACAAAGTAGATGAACAGGCAAATTAGCAAGCAAGCGCCCATGGTGCCATAGAATGCTCGGCTATGCTGCTTCCACCAGTCGGGTTGTGTGAACATTTGCTGCAGGGTGAGCATGGCAAGCAGCGGCATAGTGAATTCGGCAATCACAAGGATGCTTGCCACCGTGCGGAACTTGTTATACATCGGAAAATGGTCAATCATCAAGTCGGTGAGCCACATCATGTTATGTCCCCACGACAGCAGTATGGAGATGATGGTTGCAGCAAGCAGAGCCCATTTCATAGGGCCTTTGATGGTGATGCATCCCAGCACGAACAGGGCAAAGATGAGTATGCCCACATACACCGGACCGTTGGTCATTGGCTGGTTGCCAAAATATTGCGGCAGCTGCGACATGAATTGATATTCCTGCATGTTGATGGTGCCGTTGTTGAGCATTTCCTTGGTTTGGTCGTAGTCGGCAAGCGATAGGAAGCGGTTGCTGCCTTTTTCGGGCTTGATGGTGGCACCGCCGCACACGTTGGGCACCATCAGGGTGAAAGTCTCGGCTTTGCCGTAGCTCCATGCGGTGATGTAGTCTTTGTCGAGGCCTCCTTTGGTGTTATTGTTGCTTGGGGCGGCTATTTCGCTGTGGCCGCCTCGCATGGTTTCTTTCGAATACTTGAGCGTGCTGTAGAGGTTTGGCGCATTGGCAGCCACGGCAAGCACCGCAGCCACGGCAAGCGCGCCGGTGGCTTTGAGCCATTGCTTAACGGTGTGTTCGCGCTTGGCAATCACCAGATAGGCAATCACCATCAGCACAATGGGGAACAAGAAATAGTAGGTCATTTGCACGTGGTTCCACGACAGTTGCACGGCTGCAAACAGCGCTGCCACGGCACTGCCTGCCAGCACCTTGCCGCGATAAGCCCACACTATGCCGGCTATTGTGGGCGGTATGTAAGCCAGTGTGACGTACTTCCAGATGTGACCGGCGCCTATGAGTATGAAGAAATAGCTCGAAAAGGCGTAGGCTATGGCTCCTGTGATGGCTATATACCATTTAACGTTGAACGACAGCATAAGTATGAAAAAGCCCACCATCATGATGAACACCAAGTTCACCGGCGAGGGGAAGCCCAGCCCCATCACCGTGTTAACCCACGACAGCAGCGAACTGCTTTCGTATTTTGGCGTGATTTGAAATGTGGGCATGCCCGAAAACAGCGAGTTGGTCCAGCGCGACACTTCGCCGGTGGCGGCGCTGTATTCTGTCACTTCCTGTCCGTTTGCCACGCCTTGCGTAACGTCGTGCTGGCGAAGCACATTGCCCATCACGTCGTCGGGATAAAAATAAATCCACGAGATGGCTGCAAACAACAATATTGCAAGCACGGTGGTGATTGCCGTGCGTCGGGTTTGTCGGGTGAATAATGTATCCATGTTTTTGTGAAATATTCAATTTGGCGGTAAAATTACAAAATAATCAATAAAGATGAAAATTTACGGCACATAAAGGGTGTGCATGTGTGTGGGTATGGCTGACGAAAACACGGGGCTGCACCTGTTTCGATGCTGCCCCGTGTGTGGTGTTTGTGTAAGATTACGAAATATATATTGCTTTTTGTTGGTTGAGGAGGGTTAGAAGCGGCGTCCGCCACCCATACCGCCAGGACCGCCTGGAGGCATACCAGGACCGAAGCCGTCGTAGTTCATGCCACCTTCGCCTTCGCGCTTGCCGAAGGTTTGGAAGCGATACGACACGGTGGCGAGGAAATATCGTCCGATGGAGTTGTTCCAGCTTTGCACTTCGCTCTGGCCGGTGTTGCTGAAGGTGATGCTTTTGCGTTGACCCAGCATATCGTAGCCCTTGACGCCGATGGTGGCGTTTTTGCCTTTCAAGAACTGATATTCGAGCGAAGCGTTCCAAATCCATTGCTTGGTGTTGTAGCCGCTCGAGTAGCCGCTGGTGGCAGTGTAGCGCAAATCGGTGTTGAGCACGAAGTTGCCAAGATAGAGTGTACCGTCGAAGCGGCCGCCGTAGGAGTGTATGTTACGGTTGTTGGCGGTGGTGAGGCTGTTTCGCGACGATTGGAATCCGTAGGTGGGGCGCACTTCCAATTCAACTATGCTGGTGCGGAAGCTGATGCCCGGCGACACGTTCAGGCTGAGCGACCCTGCCTTGTTGAGCATATCGTCGTTGACGTATTGCAGAATGCTTTCGGCAGTAGAGAGGTCGCCTGTGACCACGTCGCTGCGACCAAGGTTGTAGCTCTCGCTGCGGCTGTAGGAGAAGCGCATGAAGCTGCGGAAATAGAATTTCTTTCCGGGCAGCGGCATGCTGAGCATGTTCATGAGGTTTGCGCTCCAGCTGCCGTCGAGGTTGGTGTAGGTGGATGCGCTCTTGCCGGTGTTTTGGTCGGAAATCGACACCGACGACACGTTGTTCTTGGTGTAGTTGAAACCGGCGTTAATCATCCAGCTGCGTTGCGTTTCGCTGTTGAAGTCGTTGAAGCGGAAATTGAAGCGGTGGGCAAATGTGGCTTTCAGGTTAGGGTTACCCACCTTTATGCTCATAGGGTTGCTCACGTCGGGCACAGGTTGCATCTGCGACACCGAAGGTTGGCTTGCGTTGGCACGATAGTCGAGCGAGAGGCTTCGGGTTTTTGTGAACTTGAAGCGCAGGCGAGCGTAAGGCGCCGGGCTCCACAGCCAGTCGGAGGTGATGTTTCGTTCGGGGTTAATCAGGTCGCGGCTCTTTTGCATAGCGCCCATCAGCTTAACGCCTAAGTCGAGATTGTAGAGCTTATTCACCTTTTTGTAGCCCAATTGAATGTCTTGAGTGAAGAACTCGTTGCGGAACTGGCTGCTCTGATTGGCATTGAAGATGTCGAGTTGGTCGCGCACGTTGTAGTCGCGGTCGAGAATGTCGAACAGCAATTCTTCGTTGTCGAGCGTAGAGAAGCCGAACGAGCGGGTGAGAATGTTGTTGATTTGCGCGTCGTTGAGCAGCGAGTTAATGTAGTATTGCTGGTTGAGGGCAGGCACATCGGCGAGCGATGCGTAGCGGTCGTACACGTTCTTGTCGCTGTTGTTGAAGCGATAGTTGGCGCGATAGGCGAGTTGTAGGAAGTTGGCACGCGTCACGTCGCCAAGCGGTTCGGTCCAGGTGATTCGCCCGTTGATGTTGTTGCTCCAAGTGTGGTCGCGAATGAGTTGGCTGATGTCCTCGTCGTCGGTCGACTCGTCCTCATATTGGTTGAGGGTGTGCACGTTGTTGTTCTCGCGAGTGTTCGACAGGTTGTAGCGCACTTGCATGCTGAAGCTGCGTCCCTTGTGCTCTTTGAAGTTGTGGTTATACACCAGTTCGCCGCCAAACTGATAGCTCTTGCCGTCGTCAACGTCGCGCTCAACGCTGCTGTTGATGGGCACAACGGTGCTGGCTGTGGCGCCGGTGCCCGATTGCGAGATTGAGTTGTCCCAGCTCTTGTTGAAGTTGAGTTGCATGTTTGGTCGGAACTCTATGGTGTTGCACGAGTCGATTTGCCAACGCATGCGGAAGTAGGCATTCAGGTTGTGGCGATTGTTGTTTGAAATCGACTTCGATTCGGTGACTTTGGTGTAGTCGGTGTAGGTGGAAGTGGTGGAGCGTTGAGTTTGATAGTCGCGGTCGGTGTGCGAATACATCACATTACCGCCAATGCGGAATTTCTCGTCGTTGCCCACGTTGAAGTTAAAGCCGAGGTTTTGCGAGGTGTTCACGCCGCTATTGCCGCCGCCACGCGAGAATCGCGCGGCACCGCCGTCGGTGAAGCCCATGTTGTTGGTGTTGTTGGCGCCGCCAATGAGCGAGAACTGGTTGCCATCGCGGAAATAGTTCACCATGGCGCGGGCGCCGTAGCGGTCGTCGGAGCCATAGCCGGCGGTGAAGTTGCCCATCCAGCCTTGGTTCATGCCTTTCTTCACGGTGAGGTTAATCACTGTTTCGTCCTCGCCGTCGTCAACGCCGGTGAGGCGGGCAAGGTCGCTCTTGCGGTCAATCACTTGCAGCTTGTCGATGATGTTAGCCGGCAGGTTTTTGCTTGCCACATTTGGGTCGTCGGAGAAAAACTCTTTGCCGTCAACCAGGAATTTGGTCACAGTCTTGCCGTTGGCAGTGATGGTGCCGTCGGTGCCAACCTCAACGCCCGGCATACGCTTCAGCAGGTCCTCTACCACAGCGTTCACCTGAGTCTTGTAGCTGTCGGCATTATATTCTACGGTGTCCTCTTTAACTGTAATTTCGGTTTTCACGCCCACTACGGTGGCTTCTTTGAGCATGATAGTGCTTGGCGTCATGGCTATTTCGCCCAACGCAAGACTGCCGCTTTGCGGCACGGTGATGGCTCGGCTCACGTTGTTGTAGCCCAGATAAGTCACCTTCAGCACATATTTGCCGGCTGTGCTCACAGGAATGGAGAACGTGCCGTCGACGTTCGAGGTGGCTCCGTTCACAAATGTGCTGTCGCGGTTGGCTTTTACGAGTTTGATTGTTGCTTCGATTAACGGCGACTTGTCGTCGGCGTCAATCAACTTACCTGTAATTTTGGCGCTGGCGCTGATGCTCGTTGTCAGTGCCAAGGCTGTGAATAGCAGATGATAGATAAATCTTTTCATTTGTCTTTTTTGGGTTTAAACCTTAATCATTACACCTGTTTCG
>JBJECZ010000149.1:0-19961 GCA_051871555.1 Muribaculaceae bacterium
TTTACATCAAGGCTAAAGACGGGATTTTCTTGAAATCGGTAATCAAGAAATCTACGGGTGCAGATGTGATGTCGTCGTATAGCAAAACTGATTGTTACATCTATAACGGTACTGACGATGGAGAGACCTACACCGTTACATCGTATAATGCCGACGATGTGCGCAATGCCAGCTGCACTGTGAATGTTGATGACGCATCGAAAGTGTCAGTTCAACGCTACAACAACACTGTGGTGAATTTGGAGAATGGCGACAACACCGTTAAATTCAGCACAACCGACGAAGTTCCATTTTCTATCCGTCCGGTAATGAGCAAACCGTTATATAAGGTATGGCTGAATGATGTTGAACAGGCTCCAAACGGCACAGGTTGGAATATTACACCAGCAAATGGCGACGTGATTAAGATTCAAGCTAACTATCCTGACCAAAAGGAATCGGTTAAGTTCAACTACGAGAATGAAGAATCGCAAGAAATAATCACTAAAGTGACTGTTGACGGTGTTGAAGTAACCAACTATAACGACGAGAACTTTGAAGTGCAATGCGGCTCTTTGATTGAAGTGTTCTTCAATACCACTGACTACAAAGTTGATAATTTCACCGTTAACGGCTCATCGCAATCGGTTTACACTTCATATAGTACCTACGTTACCGGCACTACCACATTCTATGTTAATGCTCACAAGTATGCAGTGTACAAGGTGAAACTTACTATCACCGACCCTTCGCATATCACTGTTTATAAGGGCGAGATGTATAATAACATCACTTACACCGGCCTTGTTGCCGGAGAGAACAACCTTGAGGTTCCGGAAAGCAATAGCACTATTCAGATAGTTGCCAACTCAGGCTGCTACATTACATCGGTTACTGACAACAACGACAACACTTATAGCACTAACTATAATAATGCCTACGTTGTTACTTGCTCTGATGGCTTGGAGGTGACTGTGGAAAGTGGTGCAATCGTACGCGACAAGACTGTTGTGGTGTATGTTGACGATGTTACAGCTGCAGGTTACCGATATATGTCGCGTAGCGACCGCAGCAATATTAACTTAGAGAGCGGATACAACGTGATTCCGTTCTACGATGGCGACAACGATTTCCAAATCGGCGCTTACAATTCACCAATCTGCAAGCTTTACAAGGACAATGAACTGGTAGCTCCTGCCTATGAGGGCGGCACTTACTATAACTTGACTATGGCTGACGGCGATGTATATAAGTTGTTCTTGAAGGCTGAACCAACCACCTATAATGTAACATTCGATGTGGCAAACGATGCAGCTTCAGAGGTGACTGTTACTGCCGACCGTATCACCACAATCAGCAATTTCACTGAAACTTTGGAAGCATTTGGTGGCACTGAAATTAAGATTGCTGCAAACGATGCTGACACTCAAATCACTGTTAAGGTTAACAATGAACCGTTGACAATTGGTGAAGACGGCGCTTACACATTCAACGTGGCAGCCAACAGCAATGTGTCGGTGGTGCTTGGCAACGACGGCATCAGCTCGATTGAAGCCGACGCAGCAACCGGCAACGTATACAACACTCAAGGTGTGATGGTGCTGAAAGCTGCCGACGCTCAAAACGTCAACTCTCTGCCAGCCGGCATCTACATCATGAACGGCAAGAAGATTGTTGTTAAATGATTTTGCCCTCCGATGGGCAGAGTTTAAAAAACTGCTCAGTAATACGACGAATTTGTGAAACATAACAGAATGTCACAAATATTCTAACTCGACAATGCCGGCAGCGGCTCACCCAAAATCTAACGGATGACTGCTGCAGGCATTGTTTTGCTTTATTAAACAATCATCTGCATCTTTAATTTATCACCAAATAATTCAAGACATGAAGAAATTTCTACTTCTGTTGGCTTTGGCATTTGCAGTGCTTCCCGCTGCTTCACAGTCGAAACTCGACCTGCTGAGCAAGGCACAGCTGCGCACAAAGCGACTGGAATTGGCTAAAATGTCCGACAGCCAATTCTCTCAAAAGATGAAAGCACTGAAGCGCGGCTTAGGCGTGCCAAACAGCAATATGTTGGCAATCATCCGCCTCAACGACGGCTACACCGAACAAGATTTGCAGAACGAAGGCGTGACAGTGCTGCGCAGCAGCCATGGCTTTGCCTTTGTGGCTGTGCCTGCAGAGCAAGTCGAGAAGGTGTCGCAGCTGAAGTGTGTGCGCCACATGCAACTGTCGCGCACCATGACGCCAAAGCTGAATAACGCACGCGCATTGACCGGCGTCGACAAGATTCATCAAGGACTCAACCTCACACAGGCTTACACAGGCAAAGGCGTGATTGCCGGCATTGTTGATGGCGGCATCGACCCTAACCACATCAACTTTCAGGATGCCGAAGGCAACAGTCGCATCAACCATTTTGAATATCTCACCATCGACCCTAACGCCATAAGCACGGACGAATGCGTGATTCATAAAGTTTACGACGCAACCACTATCAACAAATTCACCACCGACGACAACTCGTCGTTTCACGGCACTCACACCATGGGCATCATGGCAGGTGGCTATCGCGGCGAACTGAACGTGGCTGAAGCTGACGCATCAACCGGCTTGGCAAATATATCGTCGATGGCTAACCCCTACTACGGCGTGGCTTACGAGAGCGAAATAGCTGCAGCGTGCGGCGAACTCTACGACATTGTGATTGCCACCGGTGTGGAAGACATCTTGATGTACGCCGACAAGGAAAACAAGCCGTCAGTAATCAACCTGTCGCTGGGCAGCAACACCGGCACACACGACGGCACCGGCGTAATCAACCAATTTTTCGACGCCTTAGCCGAGGACTACAACGCCATCATCTGCGTGTCGGCTGGCAACGAGGGCGACATGAACATCGCTTGCAACAAAACTTTCACCAGCACCGACACCGAATTAAAGACTTTCATCGAGGGCTATAATGCCGAGATTAACTCAGAAACTCGCTATGCCCGTGCAGGTTCAGTGGAAATCTACAGCAACGACAATACGCCTGTAAAATCAATAAAATGTGTAATTTACAACACGTCACGCAACAAAATAGCGCTCAACTTATCAATGACAATCGACGAAACCACCGAAGGCACAGGCAAATATTGGGTATCGTCGGCCGATTATCAAGAGTCGTCAACCGACATCATTAACCAGACTCTTGGACTATATTTTGAAGGCTTCATTGGCTTGGGTTGGAGCTACGATGAATATAGCAATCGTTTTTGTGCCGTTGTTGATTATACGCTCATAAACAGCGAAAGTAACGCCAGCGGCAACTATAAAGTGGGATTCGTAGTAGAAGGCACCGAAGGTCAGCGCGTCGACACCTACTGCGACGGTCAGTTTTCATATTTCAGCAACAACGACATCGAAGGTTGGGACGACGGCATGAACAACGGCTCAATCAGCGACCTTGCCACCGGCAAAAGCCTGCTCGTGGTGGGCAGCTACAATTCAGCCAGCGAATGGGGCGCTCTCGACGGTTTGATGTATCGTGCAACCTACGACACACCGGTTAATCAGGTAACTTCGTTCTCGTCGTATGGCACACTTATCGACGGCCGCAACCTGCCGCACGTGCTTGCACCGGGTGCAGTGATTATTTCGTCGATGAGCCACTACTACGAGAATGCCGGCTACGCCGACGAGGCAGCCACATCGGCTGTGGTGCCCAACACCACTCGCAAAGATTCGTTTGGCTGGGCAATGGGCACATCAATGGCGTCGCCTCACGTTGCCGGTGCCATTGCATTGTGGCTTGAAGCCGACCCCGACTTGACCCTCAACGATGTGAAAGATATAATTGCCCAAACAGCCCATAAGGACCAATACACCGACCTCGAACCCGACCAGGTGAAGGTTGGAGCCGGCAAATTCGACGCCTACGAAGGCCTCAAGGAAGTGATTCGCCGCAAAGAAGCAGGTATTGGCAGCGTGAATGCCGACGACAATCGTCTGGTGGTTCAGCCCACCGGCGAACGCTCGTTCAAGGTGTTCCTTGCCGATGCCAAGAACATCAACACAACAGTTTACACCACAATGGGTGCTTGCGTGCTACAACAACACGCCGAAGGCAACGAGGACACCATCAACCTCGAAGCCCTCACCCCGGGCTACTACGTTGTGAACGTAAACGGCCGTCACTCAAAGTGCATCGTGGTTAAGTGACAATACAACGAGAATTTTAACTAAAACATCACAATAATGAAAACATTACACAAACTTTGGCTTCGTGCCCTGATGGCTGTGCTGGCTATAGGCTTTGCCTCGGCTGCCATGGCGCAGGACAGCGATGACAAGCCTGCCATCACCATCAAGACATCGAGCTACGCCACTAACGGCGAAAGCAATGTGGCGACCATTCTCATCGGCGGCACGTTAGAAGGCACCTATATCGACGTAGATTGTGGCTACGGATTAGAAGAACACGAACTTAAGATTGCCGAACTCGACGAAGAAGGCTCGTGGAGCGGCACTTACCTCACTTGCAACGTGTCGAAAGACGACGTGATTCGCATCTATGCCGACGACCCTTCGATTATCGACGTGCTCAACGCCAGCGGATGCTACATACGCTCAATCGAGATGCCCGAGTGCACCAACCTGCGCATCCTCGACCTCAGCCACAACGAGTTGGAGAGCCTCGACCTCACCAACTTCAACCAGTTGAGCGCCCTATACCTTAACGACAACCCATTCAACAAAAGTCCGCTTGTGATTGGCAGCAAGCCCAATCTGATGATTCTCGACATCGGTCAGATTGAAAAAATGACCGATTCGTTCACCCTAACCGACTACCCTAACCTGGTGACTTTCGACGCCTGGGCAAACAAATCGCTCAACGCGCTCGACCCCAGTCAATGTCCGCTGCTGCAAAAGATTTCAATCGACGGCACCAATGTGGCAAGCCTCGACTTGAGCAACAACGAGCGGCTCACCATCCTTAACATCAGCGACACCCGCATCGATGAAATCGACCTCAGCAACACTCCTTACCTCAATCAGCTGTACTGCGACCACCTTTCGGGCTCGGTGAACAAAGGCGTGAAACTCAAGTCGCTCGACCTCAGCCACTCGCCTAACCTGATTTATTTGTTTGCCAGCGGAAACGATTTCACCTCGATTGATTTGAGCAACAACATATATTTGCAAGACATTTACCTCAACGACAACAAGCTCACCACAATCGACCTGGAGAATAACGTGAACCTCAACAACGTGATTCTGCGCAACAACTACTTCAACTTTGCCACTCTGCCGCTGCCAAGCGAAAGCTGGAACCAATACGACTATATGCAGCGCAATATGCCAATCGAGCGCACTCAAAAGGTGGGTACGGTAATCGACTTCAGCGACAAAGTGCTGCGTGAGGGCTACAACACCACCATGGCAGTGTATATGACCAGCGAAACCGACCCTAACTCGCGCGTTGAGCTCGACGAGACCTACTACAGCTACGACGCCGGCAAACTCACACTGCTCAAGGAAACCACCGACAGCGTGTATGTGGCTTTTGCCTGCGACGCGTTCCCGCAAAGCACTCTCGCCTCGATGCCGCTGCGCACCGATAAGTTTATCGTTAAGAGCGAAGAAAACTTCGGCAAGGACGATGTTGCGCTGTCGTTTGCAGCGCCAATCAGCTCAAGCGGCGTTGACATCACAATGAGCATTGGCATCCTTGGCGCGTCAGCACAAAGCCCAAAGATGTTCTACGTTGACTTTGGCGACGGCGTGAAGCAAGAATTCGTCGCCACCACAAGCAGCGAGCTGCCCGTCATTCCAAACGTGAATGCCATCAACTCGCGCATGGGCAAAGTTACTGTGTATGTGCCCGAAGGCGAAATGGTGGGCGCATTCGGCATCAGCGGCATAACGCTCAACAGCATCGACTTGAGCAACCTGCGTGCCGCCAAAACGCTGAAGATTGAAAATGCCGACCTCTACAGCATCGACCTCGGCTGGTGCCGTAGCCTCAGCTCGCTCACTCTGCATGGCAACCACTTCAGTTCGCTCAACATACGCGGCGTGAACGACGGTTATCAGAAAACTCTGCTCACCGACATCGACTTGAGCAACAACGAGATTGCTTCGGTGACACTCAACGATGGCTACACCATTCATCACCTCGACTTGAGTCACAACAAGCTCACCGAATTGAACCTCAAAGACACCGATATGCTGGAATGGCTGAGCGTGAAGGACAACGACTTGACCACTATCAACGTCAGCTACTGCACTCTCATGACCGACCTCGACATTTCAGACAACAACATATCGTCGATTGTGCTGCCGAGCGATAACTCGTTTAAGCGCGTTCACGTTGAAGGCAACGCACTCACCTTTGCCACCCTGCCACCATTCTTCGGCGCCGAGGAATACACCTTCTCGCCACAGGACGATGTAACCATCCCAACCATCGGTCCGGGCTGCGACCTCGCCGAACACAATTTCGAAAACGCCACAGTGTATGTGCTGAAATTTGAAGACGGCACCGAATGTGCCCTCGGCACCGACTACACCGTTGACGGCGGCAAGATTCGCTACCTCGAACCAATCATCGGCAAAAAGGTGTATGTGGAAATGACTAACCCCAACTTTGCCGGTCTGACCTTGAAAACTACTGTGATGGAAGCCGCAGCAATGCCTACGCACGTGTTCGGCACATTCACCACAACAAACAACGCCACCGGCACACTCATCATGGTGGCTAAGGAGGCGAGCACGCTGGTTTGCATCGACTGGAAGGGCGACGGCGTGGAACTCGAGCAATACATCGTTGGCACCTCGCCAACCCGATTCGATGTCACCTCGCATGCCGGTTGCACAGCCCGCGTTTATTCTTACAACGAAAACAGCGGCATCACCGTGTTCAGCATCTCCAACGTGATGATGAGCAGCGCCGACTTCTCGCCGATGACCGAACTCACCGCCTTGACAGTGAAGGGCGCCGGTTTGAGCTCAATCACCTTGCCTGAAGCAGCCATCGAAGAGCTAAACCTCGACAGCAACTCGTTCTCGAGCATCGACCTCTCGAAGTATGCATCGTCGCTGAAATATCTGTTCCTCAACAGCAACCAATTCACCGAATTCGATGCCTCGGCTTATCCTAACCTGATGTTGCTGGGCATGAACAACAATCAACTCACCAAAATCAAGCTCGACAACGAATGGATGTGGCAATTGGCGTTGAGTACCAACCAACTTCCCGAAATCGACCTCACCGGCGTGCCTCGCATGGAACAGATTTCGCTCGACCACAACCAACTCGAAACACTCGACGTGACCGGACTCAACGATTTGCGCGTGCTGCTCATCGACAACAACAAATTCCGATTCAGCACCCTGCCAAAAGACAATGGCTACATGCTGTACTCTTACAGCGACCAAGCCGACCTGCCTGTTGAGCTTATTAACGGCGAAGTCGACTTGTCGTCGGAAGCCGAGATTGATGGCGTTGAAACCGTCTACCGCTGGTTCGTCAGCAAGCCTTACTTCGATGAATACGGCGAACTCACTGGCGAAGAACTTTACGTTGACGACGAATATAACACCGACAAGGGCGTGACCTATTTCCACACTATGATTGACAACATCGTGGGCGCCCTCACCAACGAAACATTCCCGAAACTGACGCTCTATACCGAGGCATTCGACATCACCACAACAGGCATCGATGCTGTCAGCACCGATGAAACTTGTGTGAAGGTGGATAATGGATGCATCATTGCCACAAATTGCTGCAACATCACTATGCGCGTTTATGGCGCCAACGGTGCTCTCATCTGCACCGCTGCTCCTGCCAACGGCGTGGCTGTCACCAGCCAACTGCTGCCGGGCGTATATGTTGTGGCAATAGCCAACACGACAACTAAGGTGGTTGTGAAATAACAGGCAGGGTTTCACTGCTTTAAGGGCTGTGTCGTAATCTTAATCAGATTCGACACAGCCCTTTCTCTTTATCAGCGTCAAGCCTACGGCAGGAAGTATACTAATGCCCGACTTGTCCGACCACCATCTGATATGCTGGTTATTCCGGTTTTGGTTGTTCCTCGTCGCCCGAATGAACCTCGGCTTTAGCGTCAGCCGACGGTTTGATGCCATCAACATAAAGCAAATATTGCTTATAGTACGAAATGAGCAACGCCGTGAGCGGCAATGCCACAATCAGTCCTACAAATCCCAGCAACGAGCCCCACACCGACAGCGACAGCAAAATGAGCACCGGGTTGATGCTCATGTTTTTGCCCATGATTCGCGGTGTGAGCACAAGGTCCTGAATGGCTTGCACAACACAATAAACCCCGATGGTGTAGGCACACATCACCCAGAAGTTGCTGCCACATGCCACGGCATCAACCAAGCACAGGAATATGGCAATCGGAATCGACACCAACTGCAGATATGGCACCATGTTCAGCACTCCGATGAACAAACCAAACACCACTGCCATCGGCAAGCCAATAATCGAAAACCCTATGGCAAACATCACGCCTACAAGCGCAGCGATCAATGCCTGCGAACGGAAATAAAGGCTCATGCCTCGCTTTACATCGCCAATCACATTGAACACGCCAACACGATAGCGCATCGGCACAGCGGCATGCACACCGCGCACAATCTTGTTATAGTCGATGAGCAAGAAAATCAAGTAAAGCACCGACACCAACCACGAGCATACGTTGGCAATCACCCCTGCTGTAACACCCAAAAAGCTCCAAGTGCGTTGAAATACGCTGGAAATCAGCTTCATCCATTGCTCCTTGCTCAGTAGCCCGGCAATGCGCTCAACATCGATGTACTGCAGCAAGAAATCGTGAACCTCACGCGGCAAATAATTCACGTCGAGGCGATGCGTGGCATAATTCGACAGCAGCGACACCATTCGGGTGAACTCGTCGAACACATAGGGCAGCACCACCCAGCAAAAAGCCACCAGAGCTGCCACCACCTCAACAAGCGTCACAATCGCCGGCAAAGCATCGCCCTTGCAACGCAGCAATCGGCGATTAAACTCCACAGCCGGGTGAAGCATATATGCCACCAAGCACGCCACGAAAAACGGCAACAGCACTCCGCTGAGATAGTTAATCAGATACACCACCGTTGCCACTACAAAGGCGGCAAACAAAATGCGCACCACGCGGTCGAAATCGTATTTTCGTCTTGCTTCAGTCATATTTCCTTAGAAAATCGTTTGAATGTTAATCTATAGCTGATTATATCACTATTAAAAATATTCACTCTGCAGGCATAGCTTCATTTAAGCGCCAAGCCACACCTTAGTGCAACAAAAATACAATATTTTTCACACACAACAAATCAAAATTTTCATTCTCTCGCGCCAAATGATTATCTTAGCAGCAAAATTCAAAAAAAATAGAATTCAACTAACCCCTAAAAAATACATTGACAACAATGAAACATCTTACCAAGACAGTGAGAACGCTGATTGCCACAGCACTGCTCACAGTATTCTGCACAACATTTAGCGGCTGCTCCGACGAGAAATACGGCATCTACCTCTACACCTTCAACATCGAACGCACCGAGCAACCAGTCGACCAGGAATCGAAAGCCATACTCGACGCCTATCGCCAAGCAATCGGGTTTACCGGTTTCGAAGCCTCGCTCAGCGGCGACGAAGACACTTGCAACCAGAAAGTGCTCGACGGCTGTGCTCAAGCGCAAGCCAAGGTGGAGCAGATGCAACTAAGCGGCGGATATGTGATGCGCGTTGTAAACAACGCCACCTACAAGACCATCTACAGCCACGGCTTCGGGCTGCTTGAAGGTGAAGACGGCATAATCGACAAATAATAATCTTTATTATCAAACACATTACCTAATCCTCAATATCCATTATTATGAACCTGCATCCCGACGAATGGGCGTTGCTGCCCGATGGCAGGCGCTATCAGGGTGAAACCGACAAATCAACCATGCTTCCACACGGCTTTGGCATTATTGCCATCGACGATAGTCATTTCTATGCCGGCGAGTTTGTTGGCGGCAAGCGGCACGGACGAGGCTTTGTGATTGAGCACACGGTTGAGGAACGTGAGGAAGAGGTGTGGGTGAACGGCACCTACGAGGAAGTGATGGCTACGGCACATTTCGACAACGCCGGCAGAGCGATAAGTTACAACAACGCAGGTCATTACGAGCGCCGCAAAGTGCGACACGACAGCTGGACAAAACAACATGACGGCAAATGGGAAAATGATGTGCTGGTGAGCGAAGTCCACACCGAGGCTTTGCATAGCTCGCCGTGGAGGTGGGCAACCATAGAATGCAGCATCAATCATTATTACAGTGGCACACCCGGCATGCCATCGAACTATGCAACACCTATTAACGAAGCAGGCACCGATGGCAGCATCGTGCTCAACGGCAAGGCGTTTGTGTCGCCGTACGACGAGCACCGCCTGATATTCTGCACTTCGCAAGGGCACGTGTTTGCGCTTGCCGCCGACCACAACAAGCAGTTCCACAGTCGCTACAGCGACGGCAACCTGCGACAAAGTTTCAGCTATTCGCTCAGTCTTGACGAACCCGATTACTGCTCGATCATGAGTCAATGCCGATTTGACGATTTGGTGCAGACGGCGCTCACCGACGACAGCGAGGCTTCGCAGATATATCTTTCGCGAGTGTTCTACACGCGCTGCTCAATTTTTATGCTCTCGTCCGACACCATTCAACAGCTGAAACAGGTTGCCGACGAGGGCAATGCTTGCGCTCAGTTTGCCTACGGGCGTCACCTGGTTGTCACCAATCCCGACGAGCAATCGAAAGACCTATCGCTCGAGTATTTTGGCAAAGCGCAGCAACAAGGGCTGCCCGACGCCATGGCTGCCATCAGCGAAGCCTGGCAATACGGCGACTTTGGAATTGTTGACCTTTCGAAGGCTAAGCAAACAGTCAACCAAGCGCTGCAGCTACGAAGCGAATACGCAGCCTTTGTGCAACTGAAAACAATGGTGTTTGGCGACGACGACCAACTCGAAACAGCACTGGCAGTGACTGACTCGCTCATCGAACTAAACGCCGAACGCGAAACGCCTTACGCGCAATGGCGCTACTTCAAGGGCGTGGCACACTGCACCATGGGCAACATTGAGGAAGCGGAAAAACACCTGACATTTGCCTGCAACCAAGGCTGCATCGATGCTTGGCTGGAACGGGCTGTTAATGCCGGCGGATTCGACGAAAACGGCGACATCATCAACAAAGAGGCTTACTTCGACACACTCAGAGAAGGCACAAAGCATCACAACCCCGAGTGCCGCACTTTGCTGGCTTGGGACGCCGTACTGCAATTCGACGAGAACCCTCAGCATGAACAGAACCCCGAACGCGCCCAAGCTGTTATCAACGAACTGAAAGAATGCACGCGCTACGGCTCGAGAACTGCCTGCGAGCTCCTTGGCGACATTTACCTCAACGGCTGGCTCGGACAGGATTACGACGTAGACCAAGCATGGCGCTGGTATGCCCAATCAGCCATCTGGCACTGCGACACTGGCTACGAGAAGATGTATGAAATGGTTTACAACCATCTGAAGGATGCAGAGCAAGATTTCAGCGACATGCTTGCCCTCAACGGCGCCCGACTCGGCTCAAAACGGCTGCTTGCCGCCACGGTGGTTGCCTATACACACGGGCGGCTCACCGAGTTTGCAAGCGAGATTGAGCAATACTACGAGCCCCTTTTCGACGACCCCAACGGGTTTTCTCTTGACGACGACATGCCCAACCCCGACGACCAGCCCGACGACGACGGCCGTTACGATGCCTGGGTGTGACTCTCACAACAAGCAAATAAATGATGACCTTAAATACACATAAAATGTTTTTTTGAGCAAAAGGTTTGGTGATTAAGCCCCTGTTGCTTAATTTTGCATTAAATTAGGAAGATTATGGACAGCGACAGCATATATTACTACATATTTATTGGTGCAGTGATGCTCTTCTCGTTTCTAAACAGCCGAAAAAAAGCTAAAGCTGAGAAAGAGAAGCGCGAGCAAGCTATGCGCAACCAGCCGCCACCAATGCCGCCCCAAAGCGCTTTCACAACTGAAAGCAAGCAATTCGACGATTGGTTCAATCAACCCGAGCCACAATCCGAAGCGCAACCGGAGCCTCAGCAGCCAATCACCACACTCTCCGACCTTATCAAAGCATTGAGCATGCCCAATCAGGCACCGCAAATGCCCAAGCCACGCGCAGCAACGGCAATGCCCAAAGTGCCGACACAACCGGCGCAACAACGCTCAATAGCCATCGAGCCGCCCGAAATGGAGGGACAGCGAGCCACCACCGTCACGACCGACGACGCATACTCGCAGCCAACCGACCAGCTGCCATCGTCGAGCCACGACTGGCGCCGTGCCATAATAGCCCATGAGATTTTGAAACGCAAATTCTAACAATAACATAACTATCAAAACAAATTATACCTTACGAAAATGAAATTCCCATTTATCTCGGCTGAAGAAGCAGCCGAACTTATCAACAATGGTGACAACCTGGGATTCTCAGGCTTCACATATTCAGGTATTCCAAAAGTGGTGCCTGGCGCAATTGCCGCCAAAGCACGTCGCGAACACGAGGCAGGTCGCGAATTCAAGGTGAGCGTATTCACCGGTGCATCTACGAGCGACACCGTTGACGGTGAACTATCACGCGCTCAAGCACTTAACCGCCGTACTCCCTACCAAAACACACCTGAACTGCGCAAGCACATCAACAACCACGAGGTGCACTATTTCGACCTTCACCTCTCGGAGCTGGCTCAGAAATTCCGCTACGGCACATTCGGCAAGATGCACTGTGCCATCATCGAAGCCACCAAGGTGACCGACGACGGCAAGGTGATTCTTGGCACCGGTCTTGGCAATGCTCCTACTTGGGTGAAATATGCCGACAAAATCATCATTGAACTTAACGAACAACTCGACGAACGCCTCGAAGGCATGCACGACGTGTATCTGCCTCTCGACCCACCTCACCGTCGCGAAATTCCACTCTACACCCCATACGACCGCATCGGCACCACCTATCTGCAAATCGACCCGGCAAAGGTTGTGGGCGTGGTTAAGACCAACGTGAACGTAGGCACAATGTCGAAGTTCACTCCTGCCAACGAGGTTACCAACCAGATTGGCGCCAACGTGTGCGACTTCCTCACCAACGAACTGCGCAACGGCCGTATTCCAAAAGAATTCCTTCCTATCCAGAGCGGTGTGGGCAACGTGGCTAACGCCGTGCTCGCAGGTCTCGAAGCCAGCAAGGAAATTCCACCGTTCACCATGTACACCGAGGTGATGCAAGACACCGTGCTCGACCTCGTGAAGAGCGGCAAATGTAAGCTGGTGAGCACCTGCTCGATGTCGTTCTCTAACGACGCCATCCTCAACTTCTACAAGGACATCGACGAGCTCAAGAAGCACATCATACTCCGTCCGGCTGAAATCTCCAACAACCCTGGCTTGATTCGCCGCCTCGGCGTTATTGCCATGAATACAGCCCTCGAAGCCGACATCTTCGGCGCCATCAACTCAACCCACGTCACCGGCACCAAGATGATGAACGGCATCGGCGGCTCGGGCGACTTCACACGCAACGGCTATCTGAGCATCTTCAGCTGCCCGTCGGTGGCAAAGGACGGCCTCATCAGCGCCATCGTGCCTATGGTGTCGCACGTCGACCACTCCGAACACTCGGTTGACGTGATTATCACCGAACAAGGCATTGCCGACGTGCGCGGTCTCGACCCTGTGCAACGCGCAAAGGTGATTATCGACAACTGCGCGCACCCCGACTATCGCCCATTGCTGCACGAATATCTGCGCATTGGCGTGGAAGGACGCGGCGGACAGACAGCAGCAACCCTCGAGGCTGCGCTGGCATTCCACACCACGTTCCTTGCCGAAGGCGACATGCGCAAGACCGATTTCTCGAAGTACGTTAAATAACAAATATTGTTGATTTACACCCCAACATCACACTTGCGGCTCTGCTATTCGCTCCAACAGCGTGGCAGAGCCGCATTTATGTTGTCAGAAACACAATTTTTCGTACAATTAATTAGAAATATTAGCGAAAAAAGTTAACTTTGCTATAATGATATCAATTAACGAATTATTATTGCAAAACATCCACTCGACTATGAAACGATTCATCACACTCACTATTGCCCTGCTGACGATTGCAGGCTCAGCAAATATCGTCACAGCCCAGCAACGCCGCGCCGCAACCACGGCACAGCAGTCGCGCCGCAACCATCAGAAAGTGGTTCCCGCCAAACGCGTCGCCGAGAGCGATGCCGAACTTGGCAAAAAATATTTCGACAGCGAAAACTACGCTAAAGCCATCGGCTATGTGAAAAAAGCCGCAGCCTCGGGCGACCTCGACAGCCAAGTGCGCCTTGCCGACATGACATTCTTCGGCAACGAAGTGGAGATGGACCGCGAAAAGGCTCACGACATGATTGACCAAGCCATCGAAAAAGGCAGCGCCTATGCCATGGAGCGCAAAGGATTCTACTTGATTTGCGAAGGCATGAAGCAAGAAGGCTTCGAATGGTTTAAGAAAGCCGCCGAAGCCGGCAACTGCGACGCATCGGTGTACGTGATGAACTGCTATCGCACAGGCGACTTCGAAATCACTCAACCCAACGCCGAAGAAGCCGCCAAGTACTGCCGCATGGCAGCCCAACAAGGCAGCATGGAAGGCCAGGCATTCTTTGGGCTTTACCAGATAAACGGCGAAGCCGGCGTGGAGAAAAACCAACAAGAAGGCATAGCACTAATCGAAAAAGCCTACAAGCAATCGCAGCGCAACTCGTTTGAGAAAAACTGCCCCGAGGCAGCCAAAGCACTTGCCGAGCACTATGCAGCAAACGGCAAAGCCGCCGATGCACAAGCAATCAGCGCCGCGCTGAAAAAATATCACCCCGACAAATATTAATTAATCAAAAAATCAACAATATCAACTATGAAGTATTTTATTGCCGTAAACGGACAACAACAAGGCCCGTTTGAAGTGCGCGAACTGCAAGCACAAGGCATCACCCCAACCACCCTGGTGTGGACCGAAGGAATGTCGGAATGGAAACCCGCCTACACCGTTGCCGAACTGGCTCCGCTTTTTGCTGGCGCAATTCATCCGGTGATGGGTCAACCAATGCAACAGCCAGTCAACCCTTGGGCGCAACCACAGGCTGGAGTGCCTATGCAACCAAAAACATGGCTTGTTGAATCGATTCTCGTGACAATCTTCTGCTGCCTGCCTTTGGGCATCATGGGCATCATAAAAGCTGCAAACGTCAGCTCGCTCTACAACGCAGGCCGCTACCAAGAAGCCAAGCAATCGTCGCAAGAAGCCGGCAAGTGGACCAAGTGGGGCCTCTGGATTGGCTTGATTGTCAGCATCCTCTACGGCATATTCGTGGGCATTACGGTTGCGACTCAAATGGGAACGTTCTAACAAACAGTCGTAATCCACAAAAAGCATTTTTGAAGCTGTTTCAAAACAGACTCTTAGCCAAAATAGCGCATCGATTCATTAGGCATTCGATGCGCTATTTGTTTTATTTTTAAACCCATAATTACCCGACTTTGCCCAAAAAATCGCACTTTTAGCACCAAAACACTCCATTTTAATTTATTTAAACCATTTTGTGTTAAAAAAATTGCTGAATATTCACGTTTATTTCACAGAAATGATGTAACTTTGAACGTAAATAAGAACAAACTAACATTAACTGTATTTTATACAACTTTCATTCATCAATTATGAACAAAAAATTAATTCTTTTAATGTCTGTAGGCGTATTGATGCTTACAAGCTGTAGCAAGAAGATGCAGCCATTTGCAGCTGATTATTTCACTGTAAATCCTAATCCACTTGAAACATCAGGTGAGTTGGTTCCTGCAACTGTAACTGCAAACATCCCCGCCAAATTCTTTGTTAAGAATGCCGAAGTAACCGTAACTCCTTACTTGGTATATGGCGACAAAGAAACTCCGGGCACTCCTCTCACTCTGCAAGGTGAAAAAGTACGTGGCAACAACGCCGTAGTTTCTTACAACTATGGTGGTACAGCAACTCTGCCTGTTGCCTACAAATACACTCCAGAGATGATTACCAGCGACCTCGAACTTGCATTCGACGTTACACAAGGCAGCAAGACTTACACATTGCCTCGCGTGAAGGTGGCTAACGGCATCATCGCCACTTCTACCCTCGCCGACGCTGCTACCGTTGCTCCAGCTGTTGGTCACGACAAGTTCCAACGCATCATCAAGGACAAGGTGACTGCCGACATCAAGTTCCTCATCAACCAAACAAACATTCGCAAGAGCGAACTTGGCAGCGACGAGCTCACTGCTCTTCACCAAACCCTCAAGGATGCTCAATCAAACGAAAAGCTTGAAGTTGAAGAACTCAACATTTCGTCGTACGCATCTCCTGAAGGTGGTGTTAAGCTCAACACCCGCATTGCCGAAGGTCGTGAAAAGAGCACTCAAGCTTACCTCAACAAGGAGCTCAAGAAGAACGAAATCACCGAAGTAGGTTCACTCACTGCCGATTTCACCGCTCAAGACTGGGAAGGTTTCCAACAACTCGTTAGCGAAAGCAACATCCAAGACAAGGAACTCATTCTCAGCGTTCTTTCGATGTACAAAGACCCAGAACAACGCGAACGCGAAATCCGCAACCTCTCGTCGGTATTCGAACAACTCGCCAAGGACGTGCTTCCTCAACTCCGTCGTTCACGCCTCACTGCTTCAGTGAACATCATCGGCAAGAGCGATGCTGAACTCGAAGAAGCTTTCAACAACAATCCTAAGAGCCTCACCGTTGAAGAATTGCTCTACACTGCAACTCTCAGCGACGACGTTAACAAGCAAGCTAAGGTTTACAAGGCTGTAACTGAAGTTTATCCTGAAGACTATCGCGGTTGGAACAACCTTGGTGTTTGCCAATACAAGATGGGCGACTACAACGCTGCTGCAAGCAACTTTGCAAAGGCTGCTAAAATCAACCCAGCAAGCAACGAAGCTGCTATGAACCAAGGTCTTAGCGCCCTCATCAACGAAAACTACGGCGAAGCTAAGCAATTGCTTGGTGCTGCTGCTGGCGCTGAAGGCTTGAACGAAGCTCTTGGTACTTACTACATCAAGACCGGCGACTACAACGCTGCTGCCGGTGCATTCGGCAACTCGGTTGGCAACAACGCTGCCCTTGCTAAGATTCTCACCAAGGACTACAGCGGTGCTAAGCAAACTCTTGCTGCAATCGCTAACCCAGATGCAACTACCTACTACTTGATGGCTGTTGTTGGCGCTCGCACCAACAACGAACAAATGGTTACCAGCAACCTCCGTCAGGCTGTTAAGCTCGACTCTTCGTTGGCTAACCGCGCTAAGAACGACCTTGAGTTTGCTAAGTTCAACCTCTCAAGCGTTCTCTAATTTACTATGCAACTCCAAATAAGTGTTTCATAATAAGTAAGAATTTTTGAACTGAAGGCTTCGCTCGGTGACGAGGGAAGCCTTTATTTTTGTTTCTTGTTTTCACACACGGGTATTAAACTTAACACGCCCAAATTTGTCATACATTTGCGAGATTGGCACAAATTGATGCTGCAACGCAAAACGCCACACGCTAACTTTGTGCCAACCATCAACAATGCGAGCAAATTTGCACGCGCAACAGTTTTATTAAACACCGAAAGCTATAATGAAACATACACTTCTAACATTAGCCACGATGGTGCTGAGCGCCATGCTATGGTCGTGCAACAGCACGACCGACGAGCAGCACAGCGTGTTCACCTCGGTTCAGAACCTAAACGAGCTGCAACTAGCAAGCGCCACCGTGAGCAAAATCTACACCGTGCGCGACCCCTACTACGACGACCGCGAAACCACGCCAGCCAAACTCGACCTCATCGACCGCCTCGAGCGCACCCTGCACATTATGGAGCATAACGTGAAGATAGGCGACCGCATTGGCATCTACGGCATCAGCTGCAACTATGTGGCTGTAATCAACCTCAACGACATGAGCGAAGACGACATCACCATCACCGATGCCAAAGGCATTAAGCGCGTGTCGATATCTCTGCCACCGGTGAGAGTGCGAGCCATGGGCAACGAGTTTGTCACAAAGGTCTATCACGAGCGAAACTCAGGACTGCGCTCGCCCATCACCGAGGACGAACGCACACAAATGCGCCGCCAAGCATCCGAAAAACTCAACAGCGACATTCAAAAGAGCCGCAATGCCGACCTCGATGCCCTTAAAACAGCCGGCGAGAAAAAGGCAAAGGAATTTTTCACCACCATGCTGCAAAACATGGGATATTCACCCGTAATTACTTTCAAAAAATAATGAAACCAAGCATAATATACACCGCCCTGCTGTCGAATGCCAAAGTGCTGAAAACAATTCTGAAATACGCAATCATGCTCATTGCCGCCGTGATGCTGGTGTGTCTGGGCATGTGGTGCTATCACTACTATTTTGTCGACCGCGTGCATAACGATTTCTCCGCCAAGGTTGAAAACGTGAAAACAATGGTGCGCCACAACGCCTTGGAAATAGTTGACGAAACCATCTACACCGACACCATCGGCGGCGTATGCGAGGTGTACAGCATCAAGGCTCGCATCACCGTGCAATACGACCTCGAGCGAATGCGCTACCAGTTCAGCGGCGACACCCTCGTGGTAGAACTGCCGCACGAAATAGTTGATGCACACGAACTCGACCGCCGTTTGCTCGACGAATACTATGCCGACGGCAAACTGCACTTCAGCAAACCCACCATCACCGGCGCACAAAGCAACGAACTCGAGCACCGCATGAAGCTGTTTGTGAAAACCACGATGGTGAACCAGGAGCACATCAAACGCGCCCGCCAAAACGAACTCTCCAACATGGTGCGTCTGCTCAAAGCCATTCACCCGAATGTGAAAGTGGTAATCAACATCAATCAACCAAACATTTCGCTCACCCCCGACAACCTTCCCATCCCATCCGACCTCTGACAAAAAATCACACCTCCCTGCATCTGCAAAACGCAAGGAGGTGTTGTTATTTTTGAAAATACGTTATCTTAAGCGTCAGTCAACTATGAGCATTGCGTCGCCGTAGGCGCCAAACATATATTTTTCTTTAATGGCAACGTCGTAGGCGTTCATCACATTTTCATAACCGCCAAATGCTGCCACCATCATCAGCATAACCGATTCGGTCATTGCCGGGCCATCGTCCTCGCTGTTTTTGTTGGCATTAGGTCCGAGCTTCGACATGTGGAAGTTGCTCACCATCGAGTCGCACACAGTGAAGTCGTATGGCGGAAAAATGAATTTGTTGGTCCAGCCTGAAAATGGTTTGATGTGACCATTCATGCCCACTGTGCTTTCAATGCCACGCATGGTTGAAGTGCCGATGGCGCAGATGTGACGGCCCTCGTCCTTGGCACGGTTAACTTGCTCAACCAAGGTTTCGTTCACTTCCATTTCCTCGCTGTCGAGGCGATGTTTGGTGAGGTCCTCAACATCGATTTCGCGGAAATTGCCCAAACCTAAGTGCAGTGTTAGGAAGCCTTCCTCGATGCCCTTGATTTCCATGCGACGCAGCAATTCGCGGCTAAAGTGAAGGCTTGCAGCAGGAGCAGCTACAGCACCTTCAACGCGAGCCTTCAGGAATTGATAGCGGTCGGCATCTTCTTCCTCGGGCTCGTCGCGCACAATATAGTTAGGCAGCGGCGTTTGTCCCAAAGCGTAGAGATTGCGCTTAAACTCGTCGTGGTCGCCGTCGTAGAGGAAACGCAGCGTACGTCCGCGCGAGGTGGTGTTGTCAATCACTTCTGCCACAATAGTGTCGTCGAAATCAAAATACAACTTGTTGCCAATGCGAATCTT
>JBJECZ010000150.1:0-19817 GCA_051871555.1 Muribaculaceae bacterium
TTCGCAGGCGGTGTCGCCACCACCTACCACAGCCACAACCTTTTTTCGATAGAAGAAACCATCGCAGGTGGCACATGCCGACACGCCAAGTCCGGCATACTTCTTTTCGTCAGCTATACCCAGATATTTTGCCGATGCACCGGTGGCAATAATTACAGTGTCGGCGGCAATCTGCTCGCCACCGTCGATAGTGGCAACGTATGGTGCCTTGTCGAAATTGATGGAGGTGACTTCGCCACTGCGAATCTTCGACCCCACCCTCTCGGCTTGAGCGCGCATATTGTCCATCAAATCAAGCCCGCCTATTCCTTCGGGGAAACCCGGGAAATTCTCTATCTCGGTGGTTATGGTAAGCTGTCCGCCCGGTTGAATACCTTCGTACAACACATTGTCGATGTTAGCTCGCGAAGCATAAATTGCGGCTGTATAACCTGCCGGACCGGAACCTATAATCAAACATTTAGTTCTTTCCATTATTATATAGTTTTTAATTCTGTTATGTATTTCTGTCTTTATTATTTCATCTCAAATCCACCACCGCGGTGCCTGCCGGGACTGCCGACTTGTCGAAAGCGAACGTCGATTCGCTCAGTGTCACCACCTTGTAATCGCTAATCTTGGTGGTGAAGGTGTTGCCGTCTTTCATTTCAAAGTAGGCTTTGCTTATTCGATAGCTGCCGTTAATCACATACAGCAAAATTTGCTTGATGTCACTCGACTTTTGCTTCGGCACCATCTTCAAGGTGTAGAAACCGGGCACCTGAGTGAAAGCCTTATACACTCGGCACGAGGTTTTCATCGAAGCAAGCGCTGCATAGGGGTTGCTCATCTGCATCTCCTCGGCGGTGGGTTCGGTCACGTTCACCTCACCTGTCGACGACGAATAAGCCCATTGCGTGGTGCCGTTGTACCAGCACATCAAATCGGGCGACATGATGCGGAACTTGTTGCCCTTCATGTCAATTTTGCCACTGTTGCTGCCTTGGCTCGACGTCATCACATAGCTTGCGCTGATGCCCTTGGCATTATTGTAGGCTGCTATGGTTTTATTGAGCACGTCGCCGGCATTCTGCGCCGAAGCACCGAGTGCCACTGCCACAGCAAGCAAGCATATTGCGAATATTCTTTTCATCATAGTGTTCTCTTTAACTGATTATTTGCCTAAATACATGTCAATCTCCGACGGAGTCATCAACACCTTGCGCGGACGTCCACCCTGCGAAGCGCCGACAATGCCCGCAGCTTCCATCTGGTCCATTATGCGCCCTGCTCGGTTATAGCCGATGCCGAAACGGCGTTGCAGCGACGAGGTGGATGCATAATCGCTCGCAGCGATAAACTCCAGCGCCTCCTCAAACAACGAGTCGCGCTCAAACTGGCCGCCCTTACCGCCTTCGCCGCCCATCGCCGAGGCATCGTCTTCAGGGTTCATCGGCTCAGGCAATTCGTAGGCGTGTTCAAAGCCTATTTGCTCCGAAATGAATTCGCATATTGCCTTCACCTCGGGCGTATCGACAAACGCGCATTGCACACGCACAATGTCGCCATCAGCCGAAAACAGCATGTCGCCCTTGCCAATGAGGTGTTGAGCGCCCGAGCAGTCGATGATTGTACGGCTGTCCTGCATCTGCCCCACGCGGAACGCAATGCGGCTTGGGAAGTTGGCTTTAATCAATCCGGTGATGGTCTTGGCATCGGGTCGCTGAGTGGCAAGAATCACGTGTATGCCAATGGCTCGCGCTTTTTGAGCCAAGCGCACAAGCGGCGTTTCAACCTCTTTGCCCGATTGCATGATAAGGTCGCAGAACTCATCGATGATGAGCACAATATACGGCATATAACGGTGTCCGTTGTTCGGGTTGAGCTGATGCTTCACAAAGCGTGCATTATAGTCCTTGATGTTGCGCTCGCCGGCTTTTTCAAGCAAGCGGTAGCGGTCTTCCATCTCAGTCACAAGCGAGTTGAGCGTTGGCACTACCTTCTTGGCATCGGTGATTACGGCACGGTCTTCTTCAGGCAATTTTGCCAAATAGTGATGTTCGAGCTGTGCATATAGGCTGAATTCTACCATCTTTGGGTCGATAAGCACAAACTTCAGTTCAGCCGGATGTTTCTTGTAGAGCAACGATGTGATGATGGCATTCAAGCCAACCGATTTACCCTGACCTGTTGCACCGGCAACAAGCAGGTGCGGTGTTTTGGCAAGGTCGGCAACAACAACGTCGTTGCTAACGGTGCAACCCAGCGCAATCGGCAACGCAGCGCGCGACTCCTGAAAAGCACGCGACTCAATCACCGAGCGCATCGACACTATCTGCGGCTCGCGGTTTGGCACCTCAATGCCCACCGTTCCCTTGCCTGGCACCGGAGCGATGATGCGTATACCCTTGGCGGCAAGGCTCATTGCAATGTCGTCTTCAAGCGACTTGATTTTCTGTATTCTCACGCCTTCTTTTGGCACAATCTCAAATAAAGTGATGGTTGGACCTACGGTAACCTCGATGCTGTTAATCTCAATGCCATAGTTGAGCAGCGTGCGCGTGATAAGCTCTTTGTTTTCCTCTTGCTCACGCACGTCAATCGACACTTTTGTGCTGCCGTAGTTCTTAAGCAAATCGATTGATGGCAACTTATATCTCGACAGTTCTTTTGTAGGGTCGTAAACATCGTCGTTTGCCACTTTCTTCACCTTTTCAATCTCAGCAGTCTGGTTTATCACAAACTCCTGTGGTTTTTCGGTTTCATAAGCCGCAACTGCAGGAGCCGGCGTCAACGGTTCTGCCACCGGTGTTATCGGTGTAGGTTCCTGAGCCTCACTCGCCGCCGGAGTAACACGGTCGGCAACTGGCAAATCTTCCTGCGAAGGTTTTGCAGGGCGCTTAGCGCCATGTCGGTCGCCCATGAAATCCGACAATGGTACCTCGGCAGGCGCCGGTTCGTTGCCGGGCTTTGTGGTGCGCACCTTGCGCGAGCGCTGAATCATGCCCGAGGTGTAGTCGTAGATTCTCTTCAACGTGCTATAGAAAACAAACACCCACACCATTGCTATCACAATATTCACCATAATCATCCCGTAGATGCTCGTATAGTCAATCAGCAAGGTGTTAAGGTAATATCCTATATTTCCGCCTATAGGGAAAAATGTAAGGTCGAGATTATAGGTGACGGCACCTGCCACCATCGAAAATGCAAATATGCTCAGCAGCGACAGGAAGGTGAATTGCATAAAAAACACCTTTCCGCCTTTAAGCAGCCGCAAGGCAATCACAAAGCACCAAGCCACCACAATGAACGCACCCAAACCCACGCCCCGCTCAACAAACAGGTGCGAAAGGTAGGCACCAAAAATGGCTCCGCGGTTGTTTATGTTTTCGGCATTCTGGCTCGTCACTGCCGTATTCATCACTTCGCTTTGGTCGGCAGCTCCCTGCATAAAAAAGGAAATACACGACAGCAACAGGAACACGCCGAAAAAGCCGATGACCACGCCAAGCGTCCACTGAGTGCGACGAAGCATTAGCACATCCTTAACCTTATCGACAGCGCCTTTAGTTGAGCTTTCGTCGCCATTAGCCGAGACGTTATTCTTTGCGCCACCCACCGACACATTTCTTATATCCGGATTAAACGAATCATTTTCCACTTTGTTACTCATTGTTTTTTACAAATTTACAAATTTTACTTCTTAAAACCTATTTTTCTCCTTTTATGTTAATGTAATCAACTTTTCTTCCAAAAACCGCGGGTGAACAAAATGAGTATGGTGAACAACTCAAGTCGTCCGGCAAGCATGTCGAACGAGAACACCACCTTGCACAAATCGTTCATATCGGCAAACGAGCCATGCAAGCCCGTAACGCCATAGCCCATACCAATGTTGCTCACTGCCGAGACCGCCGTGAAGATGGCATCAAATGCCGGCATACCCGATTCGGTGAAAACTATTGTGCTTATGGCTATCATAATGAAAAAGCACGTCAAAAACGCCACACATTTGGCATACACTTCGTCGTTTACCACTCGCCCGTTCACCCTAATCACCTTCACTGTGTTGGGATGCAGCAAATGATATATCTGTATCGACGTGTTCTTAACCAACAACACTAAGCGGTCGACTTTTGCGCCACCGGCTGTTGAACCAGCCGATGCTCCAAACAGCATAACCATGACAAACATCAACGACACAAATGGTCCGTCGGCCTCATAGTCGAATGCCGACAATCCGGTTGATGTAGCCGCCGATATGGTTTGAAACAAGCCGCAAACAAATGCCATCAGCTTATTGTCCATTGTGTCTTGCAACACCACATTTATGCCGACAATCACGCCTACGCCAACAAGCAACCCCACTGTCCATCGAAACACATCGTTCTTCCATATCGCCATACGGTCGCCCACGGCAAACTTATACAGCAGGTGGAAATTCAAACCTGAAAGCAACATGAACACGGTGACTACAATATTCAGGTACATCGAGTTCCAATGCGCCATACTTGCGTTTTTGGTGGAGAAACCACCTGTAGATGTGATTACCAACGTATGATTGAGGGCATCAAAAAAATCCATCGGACCTGCCCACATAAATGCCAACAAAACTAACGACAGCACGCAGTAAACAGCCCAAAGGCTTGTTGCCGTTTGGCTGACGCGCGGACGAATCTTGTCGTGGGTCAATCCGGTCACCTCGGCGTTGAACAACTGCACACCACCCGAATGGTTCAGCATAGGCAGCACGGCAAGGGTGAACAGAATGATTCCCATACCGCCAAGCCATTGCGACATCGAGCGCCACAACAGTATACCTTTTGCAACGCTTTCAACATCGCGTATCACACTGGCGCCGGTGGTCGAAAACCCGCTCATCATTTCGAAATAGGCATCGACAAACCGCGGCAATGTGCCCGTCAGCATGTATGGCAAACAGCCGAACAGCGAAAACACAACCCACACCAACGCTGTGAGCAGCAAGCCCTCGCGCGTGTGCATACTGTTTCGCTTTGGGCGTATGCCAAAAGTCATTGCCACGCCTGCCAGCAAAGTTATGCTTATGGTGATGGCAAATGCCCGTATGCTCACCGGCTCGGAATATATCAGCGATGTGATGAGCGGCAGCACCATGAATGACGATTCAATAATCAACAGCCATCCAATAATCCTTGCCACCACAGCAATGTTCAGTGATAATTTGCGTTCTCCTATCATCCTATGTTTTAAGCCGATATTCGTATTAACTAAACCACTTCTCCAATTTATGCATCGACCCCGACAGGCTGAACACCACCACATGGTCGCCCGGCTTCAACTCGGTGTTACCTTGCACCAGATAGCCCACACCGTCTCTCACAAGCCCGGCTATGGTCATCTCGCGCGGTAGCTTCAAATCTTTCACAAGCGATTTGGTCACTTTCGAGTCTTCCTTCACCACCATCTCGGTTACCTCGGCATCGGCAAGCGCCAGGCACTTGGCATTGCTTTGGTCGTTGTCGATTAACGTCTGGAATATCTTGCTCGAAGCCAGCAGTTTCTTGTTGATGATTGTGCCAATATTAAGCCCTTCAGCCTCCGAAATAAACTGTATGTTTTCCACCTCGGCAATGGTTTTCTTCACGCCATATTCCTTGGCGGTGAGACATCCCAATATGTTTGTTTCCGAACTGTCGGTGAGCGCCACAAAGGCATCGTAGTTCTCGAGATGTTCTTCGCGCAAAATGTCATTGTCCCTACCGTCGCCGTTCACAATATGGCAATCGGGCAACTTATACGCCAAGTCGCGCGAACGGTTCTTGTCGATTTCTATAATCTTGAACTCATATTTGCCGTCCGATAGGCGCACCAAGCGCTTGGCAATTCGGCTGCCGCCCATAATCATCACCTTGTCGATGCGCGACTGGCGTTTGCCGCAAATGTCAATCACCTTGTCGAGATATTCGTCCTTGGTGGCAATGTAAACAATGTCGTTTTCGAGGATGATATCATCGCCTCGCGGAATGATGGTTTCGTATTTTCGTTTAATGGCGCAAATGTGCATAAAGCCCGACACGTTCGACGTGTCGCGCAACTTCATGCCAAGCAATTTGGCTGTACTGCGCAATTTCACGCCCACCACAATCAGCTCGCCGTTGAACATCTCAAACCAATTTCGCACCCATGTGTGCTTCAAAGCCATCATCATCTCCTCGGCAGCAAGATACTCAGGATAAATCAAATCGTCGACACCAAGCTGCGTGAAGAAGTCTTTATTTTCTTTTTTGAAAAACTCGTAGTTATCAATTCGAGCCACCGTTTTCTTTGCCCCAAGGCTTTTAGCCATCGAGCATGCGAGAACATTATTGGTTTCGTAGGGAGTGACAGCAATAAACAGGTCGCAATCGCTAATATCTACGTTGCGCATCACCTCAAACGAGGTCGGGCGGCCAACATGCGTAATCAGGTTCTGATTGTCAAGAGCCGCCAGCTTCGATTCGTCTTTATCTATCACATATATGTCGTGCGATTCGTTTGAAAGCAGTTTAGCCAAATGGCTACCCACTTCACCAGCACCGACAATAACAATTTTCATATTCTTTGCTTTAATTACACTGTTTTGTAAAACAATTCCTTGATTCGGTTTTTTATCTCACCTTTGCCAATGCCGCAATAATCGCGCAGCTGCGCCACCGTACCCTGACAGATAAACTCGTCGGGAATGCCCATCTTATACACCCTCGTCGAATAGCCGTGGTCGTTGAACCAATCCAACACAGTAGAGCCTAAACCGCCACGAACTGTGCCGTCCTCAACAGTGATAACCGTAGGATACAACTTGCCTACCTCCTCGAGGATTGCCTCGTCGATAGGCTTGAGGAAAATCATATCATAGTGAGCCGCATTAACGCCTTCGCTGCGTAATTCAGCCACAGCCTCGGCAACGTCGCTGCCAAACGGACCGATGCTCAGCACTGCCACGCGCTCGCCGCTGCTCAGTTTGCGACCCTTGCCTATTGGCAGCACTTGCATGTCGTTGTGCCAATCAGTCAATTTGCCGCCACCTCGCGGATAGCGTATGGCTAATGGCCCGTGCTCAACCTGGTTGGAGGTGTAAAGCAGATTGCGCAAGGCGTGCTCGTCGATTGGCGAGCTCACAATCATGTTTGGTATGCAATTGAGATATGCCAAGTCGAATGCTCCGTGGTGCGTAGCACCGTCTTCGCCCACCAATCCGGCACGGTCGATGCAGAACACAACAGGCAAATTCTGCAATGCCACATCATGTATGATTTCATCGTAGGCTCGCTGCAAAAACGACGAGTAGATGCAGCAATATGGCTTCAATCCGTCTTTTGCCAAACCGCCGGCAAATGTCACGGCGTGCTCCTCGGCTATGCCCACATCGAATGCCCTTTTCGGAAAAGCTTCCTGAAGGAAGGTCAACGAGCATCCTGTTGGCATTGCTGCCGTGATGCCTACCACCTTCTCGTCGGCTTGTGCCAACTCCACTATAGTCTTGCCAAACACGTCTTGAAACTTGAGCGGATGCGGCTGGTCGGACGGCTTCGACATAATCTCGCCGGTGTCCTTGTTGAACTTACCTGGGGCGTGCCATGTGGTAGGGTCTTTCTCGGCAGGAGCAAAACCCTTGCCTTTGCGCGTACGCAGGTGCACAATGCGCGGACCCTTCATATCCTTAATGCCGTTGAACACTTCCACCAGTTTGGCAACATCATGCCCGTCGAAAGGTCCAAAATAACGAATATTCAGCCCCTCGAATATGTTTTGTCTATTGGCAAGCAGCGCTTTCACACTATTGCTGAAACGAAGTATGAGCCCACGCCCATGCTCGTTGATGAGCTTATGGCGAACGCAGTATTCATACACCTTCATCTTCATGTCGTTATACTTGCGCGATGTGTTGAGGTGCGACATATATTCGCCGAAGGCACCAACGCACTCGTCGATAGCCATATCATTATCGTTCAGCACAATAATCAAGTTATTCTTGTTTATTGATGCATTGTTCATTGCCTCGAATGCCAAGCCACCGCTAATCGAGGCGTCGCCAATCACTGCCACCACATTGCGGTCTTTCTCGCCCTGCAACTGAGCAGCAATCGACATTCCCAAAGCCGCCGATATACTGTTTGAAGCATGTCCGGCTATAAATGCATCGTATTCACTCTCATTGGGGTTTGGGAAACCGCTCAAACCATTCATCTTACGGTTGTTCTCAAAAGCGTCGCGCCGCCCTGTCAGCACCTTGTGGCCATAGGCTTGATGACCCACGTCCCACACAATGCGGTCGTATGGGGTGTTGAACACATAGTGCAACGCAACTGTGAAATCAACCGCTCCCATGCTCGAGGCAAAATGCCCGGGGTTCTCCGACAACGACTCGATGAGAAAGCGCCGCAACTCGCTGCACACTTGGGGCAACGATGCTACAGGCAATGCTCGCAAATCAACAGGACTGTCGATTTGCGACAATAGCGGAAAATTACTATTTATATACTCTTTATTCAATGTCTTAACCGTATTATTATTTCAACCACACTATCAAACAACTTGCTCAGCTACAGCCGCTTACAGCCTCGTTAATCCTTCGTTCTCTTGTATTTTTTATATAACGGCACAAAGATGATTATTCCGGATGCCACAATCGTGAATATCACATAGAAATCTATTCTCGACGCACGAGTGAGCAGCAAGAAGCACAAAACGAGCCACAGCGCAACTATAAACCCTAAGCGAATTATTTGTGAAGTAGTCATAAACAATGTGTACATTATTACTTTAAACAAACAAAATTAGCAAAACATTTCGAATTATAAAATAGCATCATTCACATAGCCCTAAAAATATTTCGCGCAGCTGCTGGCAAATAGACATAAAAAAAGCACGAAACTCGGTTTGAAAAAAGTTTCATGCTTTTTTATAATACGTTCTTTTCTGCTATAGTTACGCCTCTTTGTTTTCGAGAATTTCAAGAGCCATATCCAAGATTTGAGTGTCGTCAAGAACAACATAACCGCCGTTAGGACCCGGTTCGATGTGCAATCCACAATTTTTGCCAAATTCGTAGTTAGTGCCACCGAAATAGTTGCGCACTGTTTGGTCGGTTACATTAAGCTTGTCGGCAATTTTGTGGATTGAACCTTCAGGCAATGACTCTTTGATTCTACGCAGTTCGTTGAAAGTTATCGTTTTAGCCATGATATTTAAATTTTTAGTAAGTTAATACTTATGTGAATTATCTCAATTATTAAATTTCTGTTATAAAATTATCACTAATCTTTTATATCACAAAATAATTTTACAAAAATTTTAAATTTTACACCGAATAAAATAATGCGATGACAAAAATCACAACAATATTCAGCATAATTGAAATGAACATAATATTTTGATGCAGGGCGGTAAATCGACATTTAATTTGGAAGTCGTGGGGAAGCTTGTTCAAAAGCCAGTATACCAGCAGCGCTACAAGCATGCCCAACATTGCACCGCAAATAATGTCGCCTGGATAATGCACTCCCAAATAAATACGGCTATACGACACAATAGCCGCCCACAAGAATATGCTTATTGCCACAAAACGGTTTCGGAACAACAATGTGAGCAGCATGGCGACGCCAAACGTGTTAGCTGCATGGCTCGACACAAAGCCATACATGCCGCCGCGATGACCATTAAGAACATAGGCGCACAAATGCTCGGCGTGCGATGGACGCAGGCGGCACACCAGCGGCTTAATCAGCGACGAGGCAATCTGGTCGCTCAACGCCACGGTGAGCGCCACGGCAAGCACTATCATTAATCCGCGTTTCCAGCCGCTGCGATACGCCACATACAGCAGTGCAATCACCGGCAACACATAGGCGCACTTGCCGGTGAACAGCCACATGAGGCTGTCGGCATAGGCACAATGGGCACTGTTTAGCGCCAAAAACACGGACTCGTCGACTTGTTGCAAATATTCAATTATTCCACTCATAGACTTCAATTTCTAAGGTTCTTATTAGGATAAACACGACGCAGGGCTATTAAATAATCTTAACGTCGGTGGCTTTAATCCATGCCCGGTGTTGGTCGCTGGTCTTGACATCATACCACAACATCTCCGACTTCACACTGTCCACCACTTCCACCTTGAATCCTTCGTTAAGCAAGAAGGCTTCCTCAGTTTTATCTTTTGGTTGACGCGGCGAGGTGCTAAGAGTCGATGATGGCACTACCACGATAGCATATTTGCTGTTTACGGCATGATTGCGGGTTGCAAAAGCAAACCACAAAGCGAACAACATAGCCACCAGCACTATGCCACCGCCAAAGAAGCCAATCTTGCGAATTGCCACATTACTCATGAAAATGTAAGCCAGCAACGCTGCCACAAACACCAGGAACAACACCGCCGATATCACCGCCCACGAGTTCGACGAGCGGCTCATCACCCAACCCACGATTTTGTCGGTGAAATACGAACCACCGTTGTCGATTTTCACGTTGGCTTTTTCGTTCACAAAATCGAGGTTGGTGCGGGCATCATCGTTGTTTGGGTCGAGTTTCAATGCACGTTCGTAGTTCAATATGGCTTCGCCCAGATTGCCAAGACGATAATGCGAATTGCCGATGTTGTAATACAGCTCGCTGCTTGTGCCTTGTTGCTTTGCAGCTTTCTCGTAAAGCTCAATGGCTTTTTCGTAGTGGTCCTTTTCGTATTCGCTGTTAGCTTGTTTCACCAAATCTTGAGCGAACACCACATTAATTCCCACCAAAAATGCTATGATTGTATATAGAATTCTCTTGGTCATCACTTTTTCTTTTTAGTATTCTCCAATTTGTCCATCACGTTGCCGGCTTGCTCAAGCACATGGCTCATATCGTTGCCGCTCAATTCGGGCGCATATTGTGCAAACTCGCACTTGTCGAGCACATCAATCACATCCTTCACCACGTCCTCGCTTGCGCCGTAGCTGTCGAGTTCAGCTTGAATGTTATCTTTACTTAACTCCGAAACCGGTATGCCCAGTTTGTCGCTCAAATAACCCCAAAGCGCCTTCAGCATCTCGGCATAGAACGCATTGCTGTCGTTGGCAGCCATGAATTTGCGGGCAGTCTTGAGGCGCTTTTGAGCCACCCTGTTGGCTCGCTTAGTGCGCATAACAGCAATGTTGGTGCGCTCTTTAAGGCTCTTGCGATGATAGAACAACAATCCTGCCACAAACAATGTAGGCAAAATGAACCACAACCAGTAGGCGAAGCTGTCGATGAGATAATCATGCTGCTTTTGCAGATGCAAGTCGCCAAGCTTGATGTGCAAGATGTCGCGGTTTTTCTGCTCCATACCTCCGGCACGATGCGTAGTTGGAGCGCCGCTGCCCTTACCCACCGTGAGGTTGTAGTCGGCAGTCGACAGCGTGACATATTTACGCTGCGACGGGTCGAAATAGGTGAACACCGTCTTTGGTATGCTGTATTTACCCACATATTGCGGGATAAAGGTGTAGTCGAAAGCTATGCTGCCCGACACGTTTGAGCCATTTGGCTTGGCATTGATGTTCGACTGCGGGTCGTAGACCTCAAATTGCGACGGGAAGCCAACTGTTGGCGACTTCACATATTTGATGTTACCACTGCCTCGAATCACAAGGTTGTAAGTGGCAGCCTCGTAGGTCTTGAGCTGCTGTGGGTTGACGCTCGATTCGATGGTGAAATGGCCGACAGCGCCATTGAATGTTGCCGGCTTGGGCGTTGGCAGCGGCGTGATGTTAACCGATGCCGAATTCGATTTCACCTTCAACTTCTTCTCAACAGGCTGTTGGATATAGCCGAATATGCTGCGAATCTTTTCGTATTGCACCACAGTTACGTCGTAATTGCCCGATGTGATAGTGAGTTTGCCCGACTGCTGCGGGAACAAAATACACTTCTTCAGTTCTGCCACCATGTAGTTTTCGCCACCCACGCGCTCAACATTGTTCAGCGATGGCGAAAGAGGCAAATCTTCAATCAAGAAGCCATTAAACGATGGCTGAAGCGTGGGCATAAACTGCGATATCTGATATTTTGTATAAAGCTTGATGGTGCACACCACAGCCTCCTGCTCGTAGACATTGGTTTTCGACATGGCAATGCGCACAAACAAATCTTTGCCGCTAACCTCTTTGCCTGCCTCTTGAGTGTCAATATCGTCGAATCGCACCGCACCACCGTTGCCTCCTTGCTGAGTCGATGATGCCGACTTGTCAGGCGGCAGAATTTCGAGGCTGAACGGCTTGGTTGTGAGGCGTTTGCCGTCAACCACCACCGATGCTGCACCCACGTTGTATGTACCAGCCTTTACGGCTTTATATGTCATAGTGTATTCAACCGACGAACTGCTCGAGCTCACACCGTTCACCCATTGTTGGCTGTAGGAAGTGGAAACTGCCGGTCCGTATATTTTTTGAGCACCCTCAATCTCGGGGGCGGTGAACGAGCTGCCCTCGCCATTGCGCAGCACATACACCACCGAGAAACGGTTGCCTTGAACCACCTGACGAGGTGCCTGCGCCGTGAACGACACTCCGGCAGCCTCTGCCGCAAATGCCGTCATCGCAAGTGCCAAAACGATTGTTTGCAATAAGAATTTCCTCATAACTATCACAATGTTATTCATTTAAATCACCATTGATTGCCGGTGCGGCGAGCGTTTGCCTTTTGCTGCTGAGCCTTTTGGGCATTCACTCTTTGCTGGATGGCATTCTCCTGATTCTGCATGGTTTTCAATATCTGGTCGATATTGTCCTGGCTCATGCCGTTTTGGTTCTGCTTATCCTGCTTGTTTTCGCCGTCCTTGCGTTGCTGGCTTTGATTTTGCTGATTCTGGTCTTTATTCTTCTTGTCTTCGTTGTCTTGATTCTGCTGCTGTTGTTGTTGCTGCTGTTGTTGCTGCTGATTCTTGTTTTTGTCCTCGTTTTGCTGTTGCTCGAGTTTCTTTTGAGCAAGTCGCAGATTTTCGCGAGCCTTGTCGTCGTCGGGATTGCGGCGAAGGCAATTCTTGTAGTTCTCTATGGCGCCGCTATACTCCTCGCGGTTGAAATCGATGTTTCCGAGGTTGTAATAGGCTTTCGACACCAGCTGCTGGTTGCTGCATGTGGTCACCAGGTTCTTCAAGATGGTTTGTGCCTGATTCACAGGGTTGTTTTTGTCCTCTTTGTCGTTGGCTTTCACTCCCCCGCCCTGACGAATGAGCGTTGTGGCAAGGTTATAGTTTGCCACCGACGACGACGGGTTCACCTGAAGCGCCTTCTTATATTCCACCTCGGCCTCGCCATAACGCTTGTTGTTGTAGAGGCTATTGCCTTTGCGTATGAAGTTGCGTTCGCGCTTCATGCTCACCTCTTTTTGTGCCTCGGCATTGTCTTTGGCTGCTACTTGCAACGAAGCCATTGCCAAACAAAATATCACAACCGCTTTAAATATGTTATTTTTTTGCATCCTTGACATTTTTAGTAAAGAAGTTATATTTGCTTAACCACTTATTCTTGCGTTCAACCACCAGCATATTGGCAATGACGAGCACCAGTGCCAACCATGCAAACACTGGGAACTGTTCGTCGTGCTGGGTGTAGACCACTCGCTCAAGGTCTTCCTTGGCAAGTTTTTTCAGATTATCGTCGACATCGGTCACGGCATCGGCTGAGTTGCCGCCAACATAAATGCCCTTACCTGCCTTGGCAATGTCGATTGCCATCTGCTCGTTAAGGAAGGTGGTCACCACCTGTCCGTTGTCGTCTTTCAGGAAATTCCCTTGACCGCCCATCGGAATCGGAGCGCCCTTTGTCGAGCCTACACCAATCACATTGATTTGTATGCCGCGCTTGTGCGCTTCCTTGGCAGCACCCACAGCATCGTCCTCGTGGTTTTCGCCGTCGGTGATGATAATTATCGATTTGCCCGATTTTTCGTTTTGGGTGAACGACTTCATTGCCAGATTTATGGCTGCACCAATGGCTGTACCCTGCGTGGGCACCATATTGGTGTTGATGCTGTTGAGATACATCTTTGCCGAAAGAAAATCGCTCGTTATGGGCAGCTGGGTGTAAGCATTGCCGGCAAACACTATCAAACCCACCTTATCCTCGCCCAGGCGGTCGATGAGTTTCTCAAGAATCAGCTTCGAGCGCTGCAGGCGGCTCACACCTTGCGGGTCGTCGGTCGACGAGGCGCGCATCGAGTTCGACACGTCGAGCGCAATCATCACCTCTATGCCACGCACCTTTGTGGTTGTTGTCTTGGCACCGGCTCGCGGACGCGCAAGAATAATCACTACCATAGCAAGCGCAAGCAGCGACAATGTGAGTTTTATCCAAGGCTTATATTTCGACACCTCGGGCATCAAACCTGCTATGCTTGCCATCTTGCCATATTTGTTCAGTCGGCGCTTGCGCGTATGGCGCGACCACAGGAACAAAAGCACCGCAAGTGGCAGTAGCAATAACAAATAGAGATATGCTGGATTAGCAAAACTAAACATAATCAATTCACCTTATTAAAAAATAATTCTTTTTTTGAGTGTGCCACACCTTCAAGGCTCACGGAATCGAGCGAAGAATGGTGTAACGGCTTAAAACATCGATGCACAGGAGCAGAAGCAATGCTATTGCCCACGGCATGTAATTATCCTCGGTATGCGAGAAGTTGCGAATGTCCATTTGCGTCTTTTCGAGGGCATCGATTTCTTTAAACACATCCTTGAGCACGTTCTTGCTTGTGGCTCGGAAGTATTTACCGCCGGTCGACGAGGCTATACTCTTCAATGTGGCTTCGTCAATCACCACCGGCAGGCGCTGATATTCCATTCGTCCATACATATTAGTGCCAACGGGATATAATGCCGAGCCGTTGCTGCCAACACCTATGGTGTAAATCTTTATGCCTTTTTCGCGGGCTATCGATGCAGCGGTGAGCGGTGCCACCACGCCGGTGTTGTTCGAACCGTCGGTGAGCAAGATGATGCTTTTCGACTTTGCCTTGCCTTCCTTGATGCGGTTGATTGACGTGGCAATGCCGTCGCCGATGGCTGTACCGTCCTCCAACGCGCCCATCTCGATGTTTTGAATGGCATTAATCAGGGCTGCCTTGTCGGTGGTCATTGGCACTTGGGTGAAGCTCTCGGCTGCAAATATCACAAAGCCGATGTTGTCGGTTTCGCGACCGCTAACAAACTGGCACGCAACATCTTTGGCTGCTTCGAAGCGGTTCGGGCGGAAGTCCTGTGCAAGCATACTGGTGGAGATGTCGAGCGCCACAACAATGTCGGTGCCTTCGGTTTCAGATGTCGACCAGCTGTCGTGGGTCTGCGGACGCGCGAGAATCACAATCAGGCAAGCCACAGCCAACAGGCGGCACACAAACATCAGGTGCATCCACCACACTTTCCACGATGTGCCGAGCTTGGCAAACGGCGAAAGCGAGGTCACGAGCATCGTGGCATGGCTCTGCCTGCGGCGCAACACATACCACACGGCAAGTGGCACAAGCACGAGCAGCAGCCACAAATAATTGGGATGTGCAAACGTAATCATTTCTTCACCTCCTTGCTGTCTTGTTTATCTTCTTCGGGTTGGGCTTCGCCTTCGGCATCCGGGGTTGGCTCAACCGGTTTCGTTTCGTTCACAAAGTTCAATGCACGCTGATAGGCGGTCTCGTTGTCGTCGGGCAACGTGCGCATATTGGCAAATTTCACAAAGTCAGCCACCTCAAGAATGCTGTTAAGCAGCGAGTTCACGGCTCGCGTTTCCTCGTTGTTGCGCAGCACTTCGATGATTTGCGACGATGTCATTTCCACGGCGTTGATGCCGAATCGGCGGTCGATATACACACGCAGGATATCGGTCAACTCGGTGAAATATGTCTTTTCCTGTCCGGCTTGCCACAACTGTTTCTGCTTGAGTAGCTCGAGGTGCAAAATGGCTTCTTCGTATGGTGGCAGGCGTTTCTTCTTCGGCTTCAACGGCAACTCGCCATTGCGCAACCACTTCAGGTAGACAAACAGTCCGATTGCTATCACCAATAGAACGATTAAATATACCCACCAGTAGTCGGAAATCACATCGGGCACCCAGTCAAACAGCTTAAACGGCACGTTCTCAACCGGTTTATAGTCGTGAACGGTTTTCAACGTGTCAACGTTCACGGCAATCACCTTGATCGATTGATGTGGGGTGAGGAAAGTGTCCTTTCCTACTACATATTGCAGCGGAGGCAACACATACATGCCCGAGTCGAACGACTGCAAGATAAAGTCACGCTTAATCATCACCCTGCCGTTGTCGATGTCGGTGGTGTCGCCGTCGGTCTTTAGGGCGATTTCCACTTTGCTCACAATGGTGTCGGCGTTTTCATTCACAAAATAGCCGGTTACGTTCTTATCCTGCGAAATTTCGATGTGCAATGCCGTTTGCCTGCCCATCACCAGCGTGGCAGAGTCAAGTTTTGCCTTAACAATCACGTTGCCTGCTGCAGCAGGCAGCCACAATGCAGCCACCGCCAATGCAAATAATATTTTCAATCTAAAATTCTCAATCATCTTACGCCTCTTTTCTTAAACAAAGCCATGAGCGATTTCACATAATCTTCGTCGGTAGCCATCGACGCCACGTCAACCTTGCAGCGCTGCGCGGTGATGTTCATGCGTTGCTGGCGCTCAAACCACCATTTCTGATAGGCTTGGCGAGTCTTTTTCGAACCAGTGTTTATCCAGCGTTCCTCGCCGGTTTCGCTGTCCATCATGCGCATCAGTCCCACGTCGGGCAGCTCGGCTTCGCGCTTGTCGTACACTTGCAAGGCAATCAAGTCGTGCTTGCTGTTGGCAATCGACATCGACTTGTAATAGTCGCTGCTGTTGATGAAATCGCTGATGATGAATGTGGTGCAACGCTTCTTAATGGCGCTGGTGAGAAACTCCAAAGCCATGTTGATGTCGGTACCGCGATTTTCGGGCACAAAATCCAGCAGCTCGCGAATCACGAGCAGAATGTGCTTGCGTCCCTTCTTCGGAGGTATGAATTTTTCGATACGGTCAGAGAAAAACACAACACCCACTTTATCGTTGTTCTGAATTGCCGAAAAGGCTATCGTGGCGGCAAGCTCTGCCATAAGCTCGCGCTTGAGCACGCCCACGGCGCCAAAGTCCTTACTGCCCGACACGTCAACCATCAGCATCACGGTGAGTTCGCGCTCCTCCTCGTACACCTTCACGTACGGGCGGTTGTGACGCGCCGTCACGTTCCAGTCGATGTCGCGAATGTCGTCGCCATACTGATACTCTCTAACCTCGGAGAACGTCATACCACGACCCTTGAATGCCGAATGATATTCGCCCGCAAAGATGTTCTGCGAGAGTCCCTTGGTTTTTATTTCTATCTTCCGTACCTTCCTTAGCAGTTCATTCGAATCCATAACCATTCATTTAATTTTATGTTCACGCCACCCCGCAGCCTTGTGCCCCGGGGTGGCAAAAAACCATTCTATAATGATAGCGTTATGGCACTGCAATTTTGTCGAGTATTTCGCTAACAACCTCATCAGCACTGATGTTGTTGGCTTCAGCTTCATACGACAAACCGATGCGGTGACGAAGCACGTCGTGGCATATTGCACGAACATCTTCGGGGATGACATAGCCGCGTCCGCGAAGGAATGCATAGGCGCGTGCTGCTATTGCCATGCTTATTGATGCACGGGGCGATGCTCCGAACGAGATGATGCTTTGAAGGTCGTTCAAGCCGCAGTCGCTCGGGAAGCGTGTTGCAAACACTATGTCAACAATATATTTTTCAATCTTTTCGTCGATGTAAATCTTCTCTACAATCTTGCGGATTTCCAAAATTTCTTCGGGCTTGATGAGTGCTTGCACGTTTGCCTTGACCGATGCAATATTCTGGCGCACAATCTGCTTTTCCTCTTCCTTCGACGGATAACCGATAATCACCTTCATCAGGAAACGGTCGACCTGTGCTTCGGGCAGAGGATATGTGCCTTCTTGCTCAATTGGGTTCTGAGTGGCAAGTACTAGGAATGGGTTGTCGAGCTTAAATGTGGCGTCGCCGATGGTCACCTGACGCTCCTGCATGGCTTCGAGCAATGCACTCTGCACCTTTGCCGGGGCACGGTTGATTTCGTCGGCAAGAATGAAGTTGGCAAAAATCGGACCTTTTTTCACTTCGAATTTCTCATTCTTGACGCTGTATACCATCGTACCAATTACGTCGGCAGGCAGCAAGTCGGGCGTGAACTGTATGCGGCTAAACTTGGCGTCGATAAGCTTCGACAATGTATTGATTGCCAATGTCTTTGCCAAACCAGGCACACCTTCGAGCAGAACGTGCCCGTTTGCTAACAATGCTATTAACAACGAATCCACCAAATGCTTCTGACCAACGATGGTCTGATTCATTCCTTGTGTAATCAAATTCACAAAACCGCTTTTGCTGGCGATTAAATCGTTTAATTCGCGAATATTACTAACTGATTCACTCATTACTGTATATAGTTTTTGTTTTTCTGTTTCACGTTTCAGGATACAAAATTATCACTTTTAAAAATAATAGTAAAAAGCGACTCCGTTAATTTATGATATATTTAGTTAGAAATGTTAAAAACCTGCAAATTTCCGTTGTCATTATCACCAAAAACGGGCACTCGATGCTTCGGATGCCCGTTTGCTTATTGCTTTGTGTCAAAGAAATTTACGTTGTATTTCGCCTTCTTTTCGCTTGGCTTCCTCCACGCTCTGTGGGTTATCCTTGTCGATGCCATATTTCTTTGCATCAGGTATCACCACCACCGTGCCCGGCTTCACGTTGTTCGGGTTACTGATTTTGCCACGGTTTTCCTCGTAGATATACACCCAGAAATGCCCGTTGCCATAGTGACGGCGAGCCATTCGGGTGAGGAAATAACTGCCTGTCACGGTGTCAGTTACCTGCTTCACAGCTGTCGACTTAGCCGGCTCCGACGGTGTGGAGGCTGTAGGTTTCAACGAATCTTTTGGCGAAGCCTTATCTGCCAACGAATCGCTTGGCAAAGTGTCGGCTGCCACCACCTCACCATCGTCTGCAGCGATGGTTTCGGCTGAAACAACCTTGCGATTATCCTCATAGTATTTAATTGCAAAGTCGGCTGCTGCATAAAGCGCTGCTCCTGCCACAATGCCCATCAAAAAGCCTTTGAGCGTGCGATGACGCTGCCACCACGATTCATCGTCGTCGTCGTCATCGTAATAATAATCGTCATCACTTTGAGGCACATGTATAGTGCCACCTTGCGCATCTTCTTCCTCATCCTTTGTCTCAATCTCTTCCTCAGCGGCAGGCTCCTCTGCGGATTCCTCAGCGGCAGGCTCTTCAGCAGGTTCTGAGAGCTCCGCAGGCTCGGCGGCAGGCTCAGCAGGCTCAGCAGCAGGCTCGGAGAGCTCCGAGAACTCCGAGGACTCCGAGGGCACGGCGGCAGGCTCAGCAGCAGGCTCAGCAGGCTCGGAGAGCTCCGAGAACTCCGAGGACTCCGGGGGCTCGGCGGCAGGCTCAGCAGGCTCAGCAGGCTCGGAGAGCTCCGAGAACTCCGAGGACTCCGGGGGCTCGGCGTCCCTTTCTTCAGCAGGCTCAGCGTTATCGATGGCGGTGAGCATATCTGCCGTAACATCATCATCAAGCACAACCGACTCAAACGAAGCAAACGGGGCGTTCACTGCCTCGGCGAGGCGCTTATCGGCAACAAACGTGATTTTGCTATGACCGGGTATCTCTATGGCTTCGCCGGTATTCACGTTCACGCTGCGACGCGAGTTCACCTCCATAACC
>JBJECZ010000151.1:0-4581 GCA_051871555.1 Muribaculaceae bacterium
AACCCCGAAGGCTTTATCGACCTGCAAAAAAGGGTGAATGAATACGCAATAGCAGACATGAGCCTGCAACGAATCTACGCAATAATCTTCGGGAAGAAAATATCAAAATCGCAAAGACTCACCAACTGGGAAGCTCCGACTCTCACAACAGCTCAACAAAAATATGCTGCACTCGACGCGTTTTCATGCCTCGAAATTTACGACCATCTCAACAAAGGACTATTCGTGCCTGAAAACTCGCCATATATAATACACGAAATCGACAACGACAATGAAACAGAAAAAATTTAAAAGCTCAATAGTAATCCCATCAGTATTATTCATCTATCTCGCAGTAATGGCTTACCTCGGACGAGGCATGCTTGCCAGAGGAGAGTCGTTGAAGTATTATGGTGTGATAGTCTGCACAATTGTGATATTGGTGGTGCTGCATTTCAGCTTGAAAAAGAAGGAGCGCCTGCGCGAGCAACGCAATCTGGACAAATACACAACCTACAAACAAGACGAAACAAAAATGTCGGAAACAAACGACAAAACGTCTGATTCCGACAAATGATTATTTTCAATTAACCCCATTAATTAATTTGAGTCATCTTCATAAATAGGTTTCAGAATAGCCTGTAAGCGCTTCTTAGTGCAAAATATTCGGCTTTTTACAGTGCCTAATGGTATCGACATCAAATGCGCTATCTCTTCGTAAGCATAGCCTTTGAGATAAAGATAGAACACCGACGACATTTCGTGAGGTAAATTATTTATTGCCTTGTAAATAAACTTGTCGATATATTCAGCTCTGCGGTTGTCATCAACGCAAACCTTTGCATATTCAATGTCAACACTTACGCCTTTTCTCTTTACACTCCTAAAATTGTTTATGAAAATATTCTTCATAATCACTGAGGCCCAACTTCTGAATTTATTGCGATTATCATAGCTCGGATAATTCTCAATTATCCTCACCCAAGTGTCTTGCAACAAATCCTGAGCATCATCTTGACTTTTTGAAAGTTTATATGCCAACGCCTTCAAATAGCCTTCTTCTTTTTTAATGTTTGCTTCCAAAGAAACATCCAACAAATCTTGTTTCATAACACAAACAATTAATTTTGTATTACAAATGTAAAACCCAAAATCGGCATTTGCAAACGGTTTTTGCCAAAAATGTAATATTTTTGTAATTTTTATATACAGTTAACAACTCTTCTATATTTGTTATATTAATGGCGATTTATTAATTTTGTAGAAAAATAAAATAACACACAATTGAACGAATTCCTCAAAGACTTGAATGAGCAGCAAGAGGCAGCCGTGACATATAGCGACGGTCCTCAACTGGTTATTGCCGGAGCTGGTTCCGGTAAGACCCGCGTTCTTACATACAAAATACTTTATCTGCTGCAAAACGGCTTCATGCCATCGCGCATAATGGCGCTAACATTCACCAACAAAGCTGCCCGGACCATGCGCGAACGCATTCTGGGGTTAACATCCCCTGAAATTGCCTCAAGGCTATGGATGGGCACTTTCCACTCGATATTCGCCCGAATACTGCGCTACAATGCCGAAAGAATAGGATTTCAAAACGACTATACAATATACGACGCAAACGACTCAAAAACTTTGATTAAGCAAATAATCAAAGACATGCAGCTTGACGACAAAGTGTATAAGCCATCAACTATTCAGAACATAATATCGAATGCAAAGAATGCTCTGCTCCTTCCCGACGATTACGAGCGTGATGCTTCTATTATGCAAGCCGACAAAATTGCAAAAAGGCCGCATACATGCAAAGTCTATCGAGCATATTGTGCCCGATGCAAAGTGGCTGGAGCAATGGATTTCGACGATATACTGCTGTATATGAACATTTTGCTGCGCGACAATCCTGACGTTCGGCAAAAATACCAAAACTTTTTTCAGTACATTTTAGTCGATGAGTATCAAGACACCAATTTTGCCCAGCACATGATAATCCTGCAGCTGACAAAAGAAAAAGGAAATCTGTTTGTTGTTGGCGACGACGCACAAAGCATATATTCATTCCGCGGCGCAAACATCGACAACATCTTGCGGCTGAAGGAGGTATATCCAAAAATATGCACATTTAAGCTCGAGCAGAACTACCGTTCAACAAAAAGCATTATCGATGCGGCAAACTCATTAATCGACAAAAATCGCAATCAAATTAAAAAGCATTCGTTCACCGACAACCCTGTCGGAAACAAGATTGGCGTAATTCAATGCTACTCCGATTTCGAGGAAAGCTACGTTGTTGCTAATCAGATTGTGTCAATCAAATCGCTAAAAGGCGATTCGCTTGATGATTTTGCTATTCTCTACCGCACAAATGCCCAAAGCCGCGTCTTAGAAGAAGCTCTACGAAAGCGAAACATTCCCTATCGCATATATGGAGGTCTGTCGTTCTATCAACGCAAAGAGGTGAAAGATGCAATTTGCTATCTGCGTCTTACCGTCAATCCCAATGACGACGAAGCTTTGCGACGAATAATCAACATCCCAGCCCGAGGCATTGGCGACACAACAATAAACAAAATTCAGCATTGTGCCATCGAGAATAATGTGAGCATGTGGACCGTGATTTGCAGTCCGCAAAACTATGCACTAAACGTCAACAGCGGCACACTGAAGAAAATATCTTCGTTTGCCGAACTAATAAAATCGTTTATCGACCAGAATGCAACTGGCAGCGACGCATACGTCATGACCCGTGACATTATTCTGCGGTCAGGACTTTACGATTTAACCAATTGTGACAACACGCCTGAAAACATTAGCAAGCGCGAGAACTTGGAGGAGATTATTAACTATGCAAAATCGCATATCGACGAAGCATTAGAACAAGGCATCACGGACAACGGATTAACCAGTTTCCTTTCTGTGGTATCGCTTGCTACCGACCAAGACCAAGAGGATGAAAATGACCCGAGCTCAGCATCAAAAGTCACCCTGATGACTGCTCATGCCGCAAAAGGTCTCGAATATAAAAACATCATCATCACCGGCGTTGAGGAAGATTTGTTTCCAGCACAAATGAGTAAAGATTCGCCTGCACAAATCGAGGAAGAACGGCGCTTGCTATATGTTGCCATAACGCGAGCTATGCGCACTTGCACCATCACTTTTGCCACTACGCGCTACCACAATGGTCAGCAAAAGCCTTGTTCGCCAAGCCGATTCATTCGCGACATCGACCCATCGTTGCTTGCATTATCGCAAACAAGCTCTTCGGCAGGAAGCAACTACAACCCATTGGCGCCAAAGAATAACTATGGCAACAAAGCACACAACACAGTTGGCTTTATTCGCCCGTCTAAATCCACTCGGCAACCCGAGCCCAAACCAAACTCTCCAATCAAAGAGGTGCCTTCAAACAAATTTGTCCCGCTAAACGAAGTCTCGCAAAAGGTTGTTTCCGCCCCTGCATCAAGCCAAAGTCACAATGTCGACCAGCTTTCCACCGGAATGAAGATTCACCACATCCGATTTGGCAAAGGTGTGATTACTAAAATCGACACAAGCGGAAGCGAACCTAAAATAATTGTAGAGTTTGCCGACAACGATGTGAGAACCCTTTTGCTGAAATTTGCAAAATTCGACATTTTATAACATCACAATAATGATTAACTACAACACTCCATACTATATTGTCTACGAGGACAAACTACGGAATAACCTCGACTTGATATCCAATGTAATGCGCCAAACCGGAGCAAAAATTATTATGGCATTTAAGGCGAATGCTCTGTGGCGCACGTTTCCAATTTTCAGGGAATATGGCATTAGCTCAACGGCAAGTTCAGTGAACGAGATGCAGTTGGCTATTGATGAACTGAAATGCAAGGTGCATGCATATTGCCCAGTATATACCGACCAAACCATCGACAAATTCATTGCCGGCAGTTCACACATCACCTTCAACTCGGTGGAACAATTCACACGATACCGTAACCGCATCGAAAGCCACAATGCTCACAGCATTAATAGCCGCGTATCGTGTGGTTTGAGAGTCAATCCCATGTGCTCGGTGGTTGATACCGACATCTACAACCCATGCTCACCTGGCTCTCGCTTTGGCGTAACCGCTCATTCACTGAATGGTGTATGGCCCGATGGCATCGAAGGATTGCACTTCCATGCGCTTTGCGAATCTACGTCATTCGATTTAGCGAAAGTGTTAGCTTCGGTTGAAGAACAATTTGGCGAATTTTTGCCAAAATTGAAATGGATAAATATGGGAGGCGGTCACCTTATGACGCGCAAAGGCTACGACGTTAATCACCTGATTAGTTTGCTCAACAGTTTCAAGAAGCGACATCCAAACTTAGAAATCATTCTCGAACCGGGTAGCGCATTCTGCTGGCAGACCGGCGATTTGGAGGCATCGGTGGTCGACATTGTGGAAAACAGCGGTATCTCCACAGCTATTGTAGATGTTTCGTTTGCCTGCCACATGCCCGACTGCCTTGAAATGCCTTACAAGCCAAACATTGCTCAGTCACTTCCAAAAGTTAACCATTCAAAACCCACCTACCGCATCGGCGGTAATTCCTGCCTAAG
>JBJECZ010000152.1:0-19243 GCA_051871555.1 Muribaculaceae bacterium
TAACACGAAGTGTTTAAAATCAGCACTTCACAATCTAAATATTTTCGAATGAAACAGAAACCTCTGGTGGGAATATCCGATAATTACGGCGAAGAAGGCTGGCATAACCTGAAAGTGGAATACGTGAGCGCACTGGCAAATGCCGGAGCATTGCCGGTGATTGTGCCGTTCAGCCTCGACGCCGATGTGCTTGCCGCAACGCTCTCGCGCCTCGACGCACTGGTGCTCAGCGGTGGCGGCGACTTAGCGCCCGAAACCTTCGGCGGCGACTTCTCACCTTTCGCCCACAAGCCAAACCTGCCGCGCGACCACTACGACATTATGCTCTACCGCCTTGCTTTGGCTCAACGCCTGCCTGTGCTTGGCATCTGCCGCGGGCTGCAAGTGATTAACGTGGCTTGCGGAGGCGACATCTATCAAGACCTGCCTCACGAGGTGAATCCCGCCATGACACGCCACTCGCAACAGGCGCCCAAATGGCAAGGCGTGCACGGCATCACTTTCGACGCCGACAGCCGCACCGCACGGCTGATGCCGCAACTGAAATTCATGTGCAACTCGTTTCACCATCAGGCAATAAAGCAGCTCGGCGACGACCTGCGCATCACCGCCACCAGCGACGATGGCGTCATTGAAGGCATTGAGCATACCAGCGCCGACGTCATTGCCGTGCAATATCACCCCGAACGCATGGCAATGCCCGGAAGCCAGCAGCTACTTTTCCTCAAAAACTGGGTGGACCACATCAGCTCGCTCCACAAATGATGCACTCCAGAAAAAACCGATATTGACCACTCGAAGCAATATTGACCAAAAATTACGGACAACAGGACACCCATTCTACTCGTTCAACACGCCCCGTTTTCGGTGCATTTAAGGCTCATCATACCAAAAATTTAGGCGAAAACTATGCACAAAACATAAAATTTTGTGCAAAAAACGTTCTTTTGTCCCTGAAAATTTTTATTTTAGAATAATAATTAGTTACTTTGCACCGATAAAAATTAATCGTGACGAAAACAACTAAAATTTATAACATTTAAAATTTAAGAATTATGTCTGAAATTGCAGAAAGAGTAACAGCTATCATCGTAGATAAGCTTGGCGTAAACGAAGCAGAAGTAAAGCCTGAAGCATCATTCACTACCGACCTTGGTGCAGATTCTCTTGATACAGTAGAACTTATCATGGAATTTGAAAAGGAATTTGGCATCACCATTCCTGACGAAAAAGCTGAAACTATTCAAACTGTAGGCGACGCAATCAACTACATTGAAGAAAACAAGTAAGACAAACTTTCTTTTATTTCCCGTAACTACGACTTTATGGAATTAAAAAGAGTAGTAGTAACAGGTCTTGGTGCTATTACTCCGTTAGGCAACGACGTTGCACAAACATGGGCAAACGCGTTGGCAGGAGTAAGTGGAGCAGGACCTCTTACTCATTTTGACGCCTCGAAGTTTAAGACACAATTTGCTTGCGAGGTGAAAGGATTTAATGCAGCCGACCACTTCGACCGCAAAGCAATCCGCACATTAGACCTCTATTCGCAGTATGCCCTCGTGGCAGCCACTCAAGCGGTTGAAGATGCAAAGATTGCCGAAGGTCTCGACAAAACCCGCGTAGGCGTTGTGTTCTGCGCCGGCATTGGCGGTTTGCACACGTTTGAAGAAGAAGCAGGCTACTATGCAAAGAACGAGGAAAACGGTCCGAAATACAACCCATTCTTCATTCCTAAGATGATTGCCGACATCGCTGCCGGTCACATCTCAATGAAATATGGCTTCCACGGACCAAACTACGGCATCGTATCGGCATGTGCATCATCTACCAACGGCATGATTGACGCATTCAACTTGGTGCGCTTGGGCATGGCTGAAGTGATGGTTACAGGTGGTGCCGAAGCAGCCCTTTTCCCTGCTGGTGTAGGCGGTTTTAACTCGATGCACGCCCTCTCAACCCGCAACGACGACCCAATGCACGCATCGCGTCCATTCAGCGGCTCGCGCGACGGTTTCGTGATGGGCGAAGGTTCGGCTGCTCTCATCCTCGAGGAATATGAGCACGCCAAGGCTCGCGGCGCTAAGATTTACGCCGAAGTGATTGGCGGTGGCATGAGTGCCGACGCTTACCACATCACTGCCACTCACCCCGAAGGCCTCGGTGCCCGTCTGGTGATGGAAAATGCTCTCAAGGATGCTGGCATCAAGCCTGAAGATGTTGACTACATCAACGCTCACGGCACTTCTACTCCTGTTGGCGATATCTCGGAAATCAAAGCCATCAAGGAAGTGTTTGGCGAACACGCCTACAAGCTGAATGTAAGCTCAACTAAGTCGATGACCGGCCACTTGCTGGGTGCTACCGGTGCTCTCGAAGCCCTGTTCTGCGTTAAGTCGGTGCAAGAAGACGTTGTGCCTCCTACAATCAACCACGTTGATGGTGACAACGACGAGAACATCGACTACAACATGAACTTCACGTTCAACGAGGCTCAACATCGCACTGTCGACGTTGCCCTTTCGAACACTTTCGGCTTCGGTGGTCACAACGCTTGCATCATCGTAAAGAAGTACAAAGAATAAAATTCAGCACAAGTGCTTAAGGATATTCTCACAATGTTAAGGCTCCCTTTCTTGAAGGAAAAGGAGCTTTACGTTTTTTGCCACCACATGCTCGGATTCTACCCCGGCAACATCGAGCTGTATAAACTGGCATTCGTGCACCGCTCAATGTCAATCAAGTCGAAGCTGGGATGGGTGAACAACGAGCGGCTCGAGTTTCTCGGCGACTCCATCCTCGACAGCATTGTAGCCGACGTGCTCTACAACGCCTTTCCCAAGCGCCGCGAAGGGTTTCTCACCTCCACACGCTCGAAGATTGTGCAACGCGAGAGCCTCAACCGCGTGGGCGAACGCCTCGGGCTGCCGCAAGTGGTGAAGTGGTCGCAAAAGTCGCAGAGCCACAACAGCTACATCTTTGGCAATGCCGTGGAAGCGCTTGTGGGTGCCGTATACCTCGACAAAGGCTATGAGCGCTGCTTCCGGTTTGTGAAAGAACGCATACTCGATGCATACTTCGACCTGCGCAACGTGGCAAAGACCGAAATCAATTTCAAGTCGCACCTCATTGAATGGAGCCAAAAATACCATATCTCCGTCGACTATCAGACGTCGAATGTGGAATATGACGAGCAAAACAGCCCCGTGTTCCATACCATAGTCACCATCGGCGGCATTGAAGTGGGCAAAGGCAAAGGCTATTCGAAAAAAGAATCGCACCAACTGGCTTCGCAGGACGCTCTCAACCACATCAATGGCAACCGCGAATTGCGCGAAACGCTGCTTGCCACTGTGGGCGAAGACAGCGCTGCCGACAGCATAAAAGAGGAAATACGCAAAGAGGACGTTGTCGACGCTGCCGAAGCGATGGCTATTGCCGAACTCGAGCGCGAAGAACGCGAAGCCAAAATAAACGCCGACGCATAAAAGCTACACCTCTGCTCTCATCATTAACACCACGCTCTGCAAAGCGATTCCACGCCAATCGCCTTGCAGGGCGTTTCTTTTCACCTCATATCCAGCTACTCGGCTGAACCGACTTCTCGCAGAAATCGCCAATAGGATGATGAGGGTGTGTAGGAGCGTATGGCAATACGCCCTAATCGCCATAGCATTATCATCGCCATATCACCAAACACCTCGCTGCGGTCGCTGGGCGTATTGCCATACACTCCTACAAGGTTGTTCCGTGAGACATTCACCGTGCCATGTCATGCGAAGCATGTGACGCCGAGCCGTCGAGGCGTCACGTCCTCTACGTTATTTTAATAGACGATTTGTTTCTGAGTAAGGCAATCACCCTATCGGCGGCTTTTACGAGGTCACCTTAGGCATAGGTCAGAGGAAAACGAGGCTGTGCCAATCAATTGTGGCACAGCCTCGTTAAGTTATTGTGATGCAGGGCATTGCGCTAAGCTTAGCCCAATGCGCCGAGTAATCGGGTTTATTTCACTTCCCACGTCTCGCCGTCGAGAATCATGTCGCGAAGGCAAGAGTAGTTTTTGCGAGCCACCACGTCGGCAACCTGCTTTTCAACTTCATCGTTGTAGGTGAGTGCTTCAACGTCGCGAATCACGCCTACAGCCAGCGGCAGGTCGTGGCCGTCCATCATTGCCAGTTGCTGATGCAGGAAGTTGCTTTGGCAACGGGCGTCGTGAGTGAGCACATCGTCGATGGTGTAGCCGTCCTCGCCGATGGTCACCGCCTTCAAGCCGAAGCCGTCCTGCACAAGGCCCTTATTCTTGTCCTTGCCGAAAATCATCTTTTCGCCATGCACAAGGTGGATGGTGCGGTCCTCGCGTGTTGCGCGGTCGGTGATGAAATTGTGTATGCCATTGTTGAAAATCATGCAGTTTTGCAGAATCTCAACAATCGAGCAGCCCTTGTGGTTGGCAGCAGCCACCATCACTTCTTGCGAGATTTTAGGTTCAACGTCGATAGAGCGGGCAAAGAAAGTGCCACGAGCGCCAAACACCAATTCGGCAGGCACGAATGGGTCTTCAGTTGTGCCGTAAGGCGACGATTTGCTCACAAAGCCGCGGTCGCTGGTTGGCGAATACTGGCCCTTGGTCAAACCGTAAATCTTGTTGTTGAGCAACAGCACGTTCAGGTCGACATTGCGGCGCACTTCGTGGATGAAGTGGTTGCCGCCGATAGCCAATCCGTCGCCGTCGCCACAGATTTGCCAAACGGTCATCTTGGGATTAGCTGTCTTAAAGCCTGTAGCCACAGCACCGCCACGGCCGTGGATAGTGTGGAAGCCGTAGGTGTTCATGTAATAAGGCAGACGCGAGCTACAGCCAATACCCGAAATTACGGCAGTGTTGTGAGGAGCCACGCCCACCTCAGCCATAGCCTTGTGGAGTGTAGCCAGAATAAAGTGGTCGCCGCAGCCCGGGCACCAGCGTACTGATTGGTCACTCTTATAGTCGGCTGCTGTATATTTCTTGTTTTCTTCCATGATTATTTGCCCTCCATAATTTTAGTTACACCTTCAACTATCTCGTGAACCAGGAATGGTTGACCCTGAGTCTTGTTGATGCGCTTAACAACCAAGCCGTCGACCTTGCTTTGCAGGTATTCGGCAAATTGTCCAGTATTGAGTTCGGCAACAATCACATTCTTGTATTTGCCGAGCACCTCCTTGGTGTTGGCAGGCAGCGGGCTGATGTAGCTGAATTGAGCCAAAGCCACTTTCTTGCCGGCGGCGTTCATTTCCTCAACAGCGGTGTAGAGGTGACCGAATGTGCCGCCCCAGCCCACCAGCAGAGTGTCGGCATCGGCATCGCCAAGCACTTCGAGAGCAGGAATGTGGTTTGCCACATTTTCCACCTTGCGTTTGCGTGCCATCACCATCTTTTCGTGGTTGAGCGGGTCGTTCGACAGTGCCGAAGTGTTGTAGTCCTTTTCCAGGCCGCCCAGACGGTGCTGGAATCCTTCTTGACCCGGAATAGCCCAGTAGCGCACATCCTCGGCGTTGCGCAAATATGGTTTCCAGCCTTCACGCATGTCTTCGGTTACGAAGTTTGGCTTGATGGCAGGGAAATCGTTTGCTTCAGGCACACGCCAAGCCGATGAGCCGTTGGCGATGAATGCGTCGGTGAGCAGAATCACCGGAGTCATGTGCTCTACAGCGATGCGAGCGGCTTCGAATGCCATGTCGAAGCAGTGGGTTGGCGATGTTGGAGCAAGCACCACGATAGGCGATTCGCCGTTGCGGCCGTAGAGCGCTTGCATAAGGTCGGTTTGCTCAGTCTTGGTTGGCAGACCGGTTGACGGGCCGCCACGCATAACGTCGATAACAACCAATGGCAATTCAGCCATCACAGCCAAGCCAATGCCTTCGCTCTTGAGCGCAAGACCCGGACCCGAAGTAGATGTCACGGCAAGGTTGCCAGCAAACGCAGCACCGATAGCCGAGCAGACGCCTGCAATTTCGTCCTCCATCTGGCAAGCCTTCACGCCAAGGTCCTTACGCTTGGCAAGCTCATGCAGGATGTCGGTGGCAGGAGTGATAGGATAGCTGCCGAGGAACAACGGCAAGCCGCTCTTCTCCGATGCCATAATCAAGCCCCAAGCGGTGGCTTTGTTGCCGTTGATGTCGGTGTAGATGCCCGGTTTAGCCTCATCGCTTTCGATGCGGTAGGTCGACACCGAAGCGTGTATGTTATGTCCGTAGTCGTAGCCGCCTTGCACCACTTTGGCATTAGCTTCGTAGATAGCCGGCTTTTTGGCGAACTTGTTTTTGAGCATGTGCAAAGCAGCTTCGAGCGGGCGGTCGAACAACCAGCACACCAAGCCGAGCGCAAACATGTTGCGACACTTCAGCGCTGCCTTGTTGTCCAAGCCGCTGTCGGCAAGCGCGGCCTTCACCATCGAGGTCATTGGCACCTCAACAATCTGTGCGCCAATCTTCGTAAGCCCAATTTCGTCGTAAGGCTTGTCGGTGGTGTAAAGCGCCTTGTCGAGGTCCGACTGGCGGAACGAATCGATGTCGATGATTGCCACACCGCCATCTTTCAGGAATTTCACATTTTGCTTCAATGCAGCGGCATTCATCGACACGAGCACATCGCACTTGTCGCCCGGTGTGTGCACACCGCGTCCGATGTTTACTTGAAATCCCGAAACTCCATTGAGTGAGCCTTGTGGAGCACGAACCTCTGCAGGATAGTCGGGGAAGGTGGAAATCTGGTTGCCAATGCCAGCCGACACATTCGAGAAAATGTTGCCAGCCAACTGCATGCCATCGCCCGAGTCGCCCGAGAAACGCACCACTACCTTGTCAAGAACCTTGACATTTTGTTTTTCTAACATAAGATTTTTTTAATAATATTGAAATTTTCAGGTTTTAATGTATTCCATAAGCTAATGATAGAGCAAAGGTAATGAAAATTTATGCTCGCACGCCAACTATTTACGGAAAAATTTATTTAATTGACAAAACTATTTGCATACTTCACAATCTCCGGGATATTTATGCAAATATCGCCCGCTTTTCATAGCTTTAGTTTTATGTTTATCCGCTCAAGCACACCGGTCACCGCAATCACCACCAGCGCGAATGCCAGACAATTCACTATGCCCATTGCGCCATGGGTCAACCAGTCGGGCAGCACCACTCCGGTGAGGCTGCTCATGGCATAAAAAACGTATGGCATCAGATACACAGTTAGCGTGGCTGTGCCTGCCGGCTTAATCACTGCAAACCATCGGGTTACGCCGGCTTGAGCAAGACAATCGAGCAACGTGTAGAGGCTCACTGCAATGGCAATCACATAGAACACCCACACCGGCGTGGCTTCAATCTTGCCAACTATCCAAAAACGGTGCATCACGGCTGCCAACGCAGCACACACTGCCGACACGGCAAATGCCATAGGCAGTTTCCATTGCCACGGGCGCTCGGCAACACGCACGCTCAGCACCGACAGCAACATGCCGCTCATCGACAGCACCACAAGCGAACCGTTGCCTATGTGCAATATGCTCAGCATGCCATTGTAGAAATTGTTTTCGCCGAACCAAAGCAGCGGCATGCCGCCATAGCACTCGCGCAACGGCGTGCCAAGCAGGCTTATGAGCACAAACACGCCCCACACCACGCCCAGCCGCTTGGCATTGCCTCTACAGAACAGATAGGTAAATGCGCATACCAGATAGGTCCAGCCTATCAAGCCCAAGATGCTCGAGTGTGGGCTGAACACGCCGCCTTGCTTGTTGCGGAACGTGACAACGAGAAACACCAGCACGCCTACGCCAATGCAACGCAGGGCTACAAACAACCATCGCTGCACATCGGTTTGTGGTTTGGGATAATTATTCCAAACGAGCAGAACGCCCACTGCCATCAACAGCCAATACACGCCAATCGGATACAGCGAATCAGCCGCAACACGCGCCTCGGAGTTGCCAATGAAGCATCCTATCGCAATGAGCCACAGCGTGCGTGTGAGTATATGCCCCACGGTGCTTTCAGCCGACAAGCCTTTGGCATAGCGCCGCTCGATGGCATACGGTATCGACATGCCCACGGCAAACAGAAAGCAAGGAAACACCACATCGGCAAGCCCCATAAAGTCCTCGCCATAAGCGGCGTGCTCAAGCCAATGCGGAACATCGTGAATTTTCCAGAAATCGTTCACAAAAATCATGGTGAACATGGTGATGGCGCGCAGCATGTCGATGGCGAGGTTGCGCCTGCTGAATGCGTCGGTGGTGGAAGTTGTTGTCATGGTGTTTCGATGTTAGCGTCTATAGATTGTTCAGTGAAACAAAGCCTTGCCGGCACCACTCGGGCACGATGCATGCCACGGCGAGCCCGCAAGGCGCTATATTTGTTTTGACATCAGTTCAGCGATGCCAGTTAAGCTATCACTTCAATGCGGCAAGTGCTTCTTTGATGCGAGCCACTGCAGTGCGAATGTTTTCGTCGCTGGTGGCATAGCTGAAACGCACATATCCCGGAGCGCAGAATGCCGAACCGGCTACGCCCGACACATGCCCTACCTCAAGCAGATACATTGCCAGGTCGAGGTCGTTTTCAATCACCTTGTCGCCATATTTCTTGCCGAAATAAGCCGACACTTCAGGCAACACATAGAATGCGCCTTCGGGTTTGCTGATTTTCAGCCCCGGAATCTCGCTCATGAGCGAAATGATGAGGTCGCGACGGCGCTCAAATGCCTGACGCATCTGCTCAACGCAATCCTGCGGACCGGCAAATGCTGCTTCGGCAGCCTTTTGCGCAATCGACGAGCAGCCCGAAGTGTACTGCCCTTGCAACTTGCTCACAGCCTTAGCCACCCACAGCGGACCTGCCATGAAGCCAATGCGCCAACCGGTCATGGCGTAAGCCTTCGACACGCCGTTGATGATGATACAACGCTCGCGCACATCTTCGAATTGAGCAATCGAGTTGATTTCGCCAGTGTAATTGATATGCTCGTAGATTTCATCGGCAAGAATCATCACCTTCGGGTGACGAGCCAGCACATCGGCAAGAGCACGCAGCTCGTCGCGGGTGTAAACTGCGCCTGTCGGGTTCGACGGCGAGCAAAGCATAATGAGCGACGTTTTAGGAGTGATGGCATCTTCGAGCTGCTTGGCAGTGATTTTGAAATCTTGTTCGTGCGAGGCAAACACCTCAACAGGCTTACCCTCGGCAAGTTTCACCATTTCCACGTAGCTCACCCAAGCCGGAGTGGGTATAACCACCTCGTCGCCGGGATTCACTAATGCCAGCACCACGTTGCACAATTCCTGCTTGGCACCGTTGCCCACCACAATCTGCTCGGGGGCAAAATCAAGGTTGTTTTCGTTTTTCAGCTTTGCGCAGATTGCTTTGCGCAGCGACAGATAGCCAGGCACCGGAGTGTAGAACGAGAAATTCTCGTCAACTGCCTTCTTTGCGGCTTCCTTGATGTGCTCGGGTGTGAAAAAATCAGGTTCACCAACCGACATATTAATTACGTCGACGCCCTGCGCCTTCAATTCCTGACTCTTTTGCGACATGGCAAGTGTTGCCGAAACTGCCAATGCCTTAATTCTTTGTGATACTTCGTTCATGTTGGTATTTTGTATTTTGGTTTATCAGCATCATTGGCGAAGACGCCGTGTGTCCTCACCACAAAACAGCCACACGAGCCATAAGCCGGCGACAAGGGTTTATGGTTCTGCAGCTTTGCTGCAAATATAGTGCAACAAAGTGAAATAAGCAATCAAAACCCGCGGGAAAAATTTCTCCGCCCCGGCAGAATAGCTGCAGCAGCGCCGCCACCACAGCCTCGAAGTGGCGCAACAAAACAATAATCTTCGGCGCCAAGCCCGTTGTGCGAGGTTTTATTATTTCGGTAATAATTATTAACTTTGCCAAGGACGTGGAATAGCGAGGCTTTGCAGCTGGCGGTTGGCCTCCCTCTTACAAAATCTTTGATATACGATGCAGAAAGCACTTGCAGAAATCATAGCGGGAGTTATTCCCTGCAAAATGGCTCGAAACCGGTGGCGCGGACTGTTGCGCTACGGGGCGTTGAGGGCGTTGCGTCTGCGTTGGCAGATGAGGCACACCAATGTGGCGCCGAAGCACTATCTTGCGGTGTGCGCCATAGCCAAGAACGAGGGACCGTATTTTGCCGAATGGATTGAGTGGCACCTCAGCCAAGGCGTGGAGAAGTTCTACATCTACGATAACGAGAGCACCGACAACACCCGTGAGGTGCTGCAGCCTTACATCGACCGCGGCGTGGTGGATTACACCTACTTCCCCGGGCGAAAGCAACAGCTTGCGGCTTACGACGACTGCTTTGAAAGACATCGGTTGGAGGCGCGCTGGATTGCGGTGATTGACCTCGACGAGTTTATTGTGCCTATTAAGGACGGTTCCATTCCCGAGTTTCTGCATCGCATGGAGGATTATGCCGTGGTTGAAATCAACTGGCTGGTGTATGGCAGTTCGGGTGCCAAGTCCAAAACCGAGGGCGGCGTGATGCAGCGCTTCCACCGCCATTCGCTGCCGCAACACAGGCTGAACACGCATGTGAAAAGCATTGTCGACCCGCGCAGGGTGTGCTGCATGATTGGCTGCCACGAGGCGGCTCGCATCACCGGCAAACCGGTCGACCCTGAGGGCAATGTGATTAAGAAGCACTTTGGCGACCGCGCTCCGCAGCAAGAGGTGATTAGAATAAATCACTATGCCGTGAAATCGTATGAGGAGTTTCTGGGCAAACGCGCCCGCGGCCGTGCCCGCATCAACTCGGTGCGCGATTTGAGTTATTTTGAGCAATACGACTTGAACGATTTGGAGGACTAATTTCGACTACGATGGCCACTTACACAGGATGGAAATATACAATGCTTGAAATTAGGCATCATTTCAAGGAGGTGATTCTTTTGGCACGCATTGCGCTGAAGTCGAAGCACTTGAAGCGCCCGGCTACCGCGGCGCCGCTGCACATTGCCATGGTGGATGGCGAATCGTTTCACGGCGGTATGTGCGACCGCTTCAAGGGCATGATATCGCTCTACGCTTATTGCAAACAACATGGCGTGCCGTTCAAGATTCGTCACACGTTCCCGTTTCACTTAGAAGACTATCTGCAACCAGCCGCCTGCGACTGGGTGTTGCACGATGGCGAATACACCGACAACCCGCTATATTGCCGCGTGCTGTATATGCGCGGCGAGCACTATGCAAAACGTCTGCTGCGGCTGAAGGCAAAGCGTCAGATTCACTTCTACACCAACCGCGACTTGTTGCCGCGCATCAACGAGGCTCGTAGCGCGAACCATCTGGACGCATACGATTGGGGCGAACTGTTCCGCGAATTGTTCCGTCCAGGCGAGGAGTTGCAAAGCCGCATCGAGGAGGTGACGCGCGCGATAGGCGGCGAATATGATGCCGCCGTGTTCCGATTCCAAAATCTGCTGGGCGACTTTAAGGAATATCATTTCAAAGCTATTGCCGACAAGGCTGAGGCAGAACTTCTCATTGAAAAATGCGTCGACAGCGTGGCACAGCTGCGCGATGCGTCGCCATGCAAACGCCTGCTGGTTACGTCGGACAGCGTGACATTCCTCAGCCGGGTTTCGCAGTTGAACGGTGTGCACATCGTTCCAGGAAGCTTGAGCCATATGGACGGCGCAAAGCTGAATGCCGACACGACGAAGAAGTTTGAGGTGTATTTGAAATCGTTTGTCGATTTCTATATGATTAGCCAGGCGCAGACCGTCTATCGGGTTGGCACACCACAGATGTACGAAAGCGAATTTCCCGTTTATGCCGCCAAAGTTAACAACCGCCCCTTCAAAACCCTCACCATCTGACATCTTCATCGCTTTCTGCGGGAGACCTGCGGGCGTATTGCTATACGCCCCGCCTCGCTGCCGAAGCTGCGCTGTGGTTGTGGGGCAGCGTGAAAAAGCACGAAGGCGCATCAAATGGGTTGAAGCACCTTCGCGATGAATTGCTGACGGAGCTTGAGGAAGATTATTTTTCCCAGAAGAGCTCTTCGGTGCCGGTCATGATGTTGTTGTAACGGCTGAGCACGAAGAAGAGGTCGCTGATGCGGTTGATGAAACGCAGCACTTCGGGGTTGACCGGGGCGTTGTCGGCGAGCGAAACAATGCGGCGTTCGGCGCGGCGAGCCACGGTGCGGCAGATGTCGGCTTGTGCGCTGAGCTTGGTGCCGCCCGGCAACACAAAGCGGGTGAACTTAGGCACTTTCTCGTAGAGGATGTCGATGATTTGTTCGATGGCTTCAACATCTTCGTCCTCGATGCCGAGGGCAGCCTTGGCGTTTTCGGTGGCAAGGTATGCGCCGATGTTGAAGAGCTTGTTTTGAATCATCAACAGCAGGTCGTAGATGTCGGGGTAAGGTTCTTGACAACCAACGGCAAGCATTGCAATCTGCGAGTTGAGTTCGTCGACGGTGCCATAAGCTTCGATGCGTGGGTCGCATTTGCTCACGCGTGTGCCACCAACCAGCGAAGTGCGGCCGTGGTCACCGGTCATTGTGTACAAAGGGCTTTTCATAATAGTTTAGATATAAAATTGTTAAGTTTTTCAATGAGGTTATCGGTATCGCTTGCTATGTGGGAGCAGTCGATGTTCTTGCCTCGGGCGAATGGCGAGTGTGCACATTCGCGCAGTTGAGCCACAAGATTGTCGTACATTCCCATATAGTTAACTACAAATATAGGCTTTTTATTTTCAATTCCGGCAACAATTAGGTGAGAAAGTGTAGAAATCCACTCGTCGATGGTGCCAATTCCGCCCGGAAGGCAGATGTAAGCGTCGCCTTTTTCAATCATCAGGTCCTTGCGGTCGGAGAGGTTGTGGCAGGCAATCACCTCGGTGCAAACGGCGTCGGCGCGATGGGCAAACATCTCGGGCACAATGCCAATCACATTGCCTCCGGCGCCGGCGGTGGCTTGTGCCACGGTGTGCATCAGTCCGGCATTCACTCCGCCATACACCAGCGTATGGTGGTGGCTGCCTATCCAGTTGCCCACGGCTTGTGCCATTTTCTCGTAGTCGTCGCCGAGTCCTTCGCGCGACGAGCAATAAACAACAATATTCATTATTTAGTTCTTTTTTGTGATTGATGAATAGATGTCAGATTATAAACGCCACTTCTTTGAATGCAAATTCAAGCATCTGCTCGTCGTCGGTGAGCAGGCAGAGTGTACCGGTGGGCTTCACGTTGGCAATGGCGGCTTCGAAGCGTGAGCCGTCGGGCAGCGCAAAGGTGTGCAAGAGTCCGTCGCCCCGATATAGGTTGCTTAGATAACGCTGATGCAAGGCTTGGAAGTCGTCGTCGGTGTAGCTTTCAAATCGGCACAATTCCTCGAGGCGGTTGCACACATCGTGCAGCATAGCGTCGGTGTCGTGGCTGCTGCCGGTTATTTGCTTGAGGCTGATTGGGTTAGGCGCATCGCTGCAAAACTCAGTTTGGTTGATGTTGATGCCAATTCCAATGATGGTTTGGCTGATGGCTTTCGAGGTTAAGGTGTGCTCGATTAGCATTCCAGCCACTTTGCTGTCGCCGTAGTAGATGTCGTTTGGCCACTTCAGCGAGAATCCCGGGTGGATGTTGTTCAGGCAGTCAACCACAGCCAGCGAAGCCGCTTCGCTGATGTAGAACTGACTTGAAGGCGCCACAGCCGGATTTTTCAGCAGCATGGAGAATGCGATGTTCATGCCAGGCTCCGACTCCCACGAGTTGCCGCGTTGCCCGCGCCCTGCGGTTTGGCAAGGTGTGTGAATCACGGTGCCGGAGGGCAGCATCGCCGCCATTCGGGCAATGTAGGTGTTGGTTGAGGCAGTTTCGCGCACAAGAATATATCGCGGCATAGGGCGTCAGTCGGGGAATGTGAGAGTGACGGTGCGTGAGTTGTCGGGGTTTTCGGCAATGTCTACGCGCACGGTGTGGTCGGGCAGCAAGTTGTCGATACGTTCGGGCCATTCAATCAGGCAGATGGCACCGCTCTCAAAATAGTCGTCAACGCCAATGTCTTCAGCCTCGCGCTCGTCCTCGAGTCGGTAGAAATCGAAGTGATAGATGAGTTCGGCAGTGGTTTCGCTGCGATATTCGTTCACAATGGAGAACGAAGGCGAGTTGGTGACGTCGTCGACGCCCAATTCGGCGCAGATGGCATTGATGAACGTGGTTTTGCCAGCACCCATTTCGCCATAGAATGCAAACACGCTGTAGTCGCCCATGGCGTCGATGAACTGCTTGGCTGTTTGGCGAATGCCGTCGAGGTTTTCTATGTTCAATGTTAATTTGTCCATATTAAAATAATAGTTTCGTTATGTAATAGTAATGCAAAGATAGCGATTTTGTTTGAAAGAACGACCGCCGAACAGCGCAGAAAGGCTTGCTCGGCGGCGGTGATATTGCTATAGGCTCGTGATGGCTTATTCAAAGTCGTAGAGGGCTTTGCCGTAGTCCGACAGGCACTCGGCGAGCGCCGACACCGGCACGGGTATTTCAACCGTGCCAATAGCCCACGGACCAATGTCGTAAGGGTTATAGAAGAACACAATTTCTTCGCCGGTGAGATACACCTCGTGGCTCACGAACAGGTCGCTGACAAAGATACCTGATTTTTGTGCCACTTCGTCCATGTTTTCGGCATAGTAGTTTTGCAAGAGAGCGTCTTGCAAGATTGGCAACAGGGCTTCGTCGCTACCCGGACGGAAGATGTTGGCATAGGTGAGCACGCGCTTGTTCTTGAGGTCGTAGTTCACATAGCTGGCAAAATAGTTGGGGTGAGCGCCGCCAGTGTATTGGTCGTGTTCAACCTTAAACACCACATATTTCTCGCAGAAACCCACCGACTTCACCGAGATGTTTGTGCTGAGCACGCGCACGTCGGCAGATGCCACAGGTGTCTGGTCGACGCGGCGAAGCACCGATTCGCCGTAGCCCACCGGCTTTGAAATGAAGTCGATAATGCAGCTGTCGATAGTGGCTTTAGGAGTGGCAAATGTGTGGGCAATAATGGTGTCTTGCAGCGCCTTCACGTCGGCATCGCCAAAGCGGCGTGGCCATTGCACCGAAATCGAGGCTGTGGTGTACACCTTCACGTCTTTGCCGAAAGTGGTGTCGCCCTCGCACAAATAGTTGGCAGAGGCGGTCTTAAATTCTTCGTAGATTTCGTAGTTGCTGATGTCGCCACCGTTAGCGCCGTCGCTGTCGGCTATTGCGCCTTTGACGGGCTTGTTGCAGGCGGCAGCCATCGTTGCCATAACGATAATTGCAATTAATGTTTTGGTTGTTTTCATAACTTCAATTCTGATATTTTTATGTCGAAAGTTTATTTAGACAAATTTATACAATTATTTTGTATGGCAGTGAGTTTGCATTTAATTTTAATGATTTTTATTAAATTAGTCGGTTTGCCGCCAAAGCTGGTTGATTTTGCGTCGGATGGCAATCACGTTGCCGGCAGTGATGCAGCCCATTATTGCAACAGCCACCACAATTGCCGCCGCCAGCGAACTGCCGTTCACGCCGAATGCATGCAGCATGCCAATGTAGAACGAGCGTGCCACCACCATCAGCACTATGCTTGCCACCAGCACGGCGCCGTTGATTGCTGCCACCATGCGGATGTATGGCGCAGCCACTTGGCGCGGATGATAGCCCAGCATGAGCAGGTCTTGCAGCTTCTTGGTGTTTTTTTGCAGCAGCAGATAAATGCTTAGCATCAGCACAAAGAACGAAAGCAGGCTAATGAGCACGCCCACAGCGATGACGATGCCGATAATCACCGAGAGGAAATAGTTAGCCTTGCCGCTGTTCATCTTGTCGCCGCCCACTTCGTAGCCCTTGGCATCCATATAGTCGGAGATGCGCACGTCGCCCGGGGTGTTAACCTCCACAATCAGGCGACTGGGCGCAGTGGTGCCGCCGTTGCCGTAGCGCTGATTGCTCCATTGCATGAATTCTTCAGGCACAAGAATGGTGTTGAGGCGGCTCGAGAAGCCCACGATGCGGCCGGGCAGCACGTCGCTCGTGCCGTTGCCGGTGAGGGTGAACTGCAGCGGAATCATCGACATCATGCCTTCGCTGAGCTTGGGCATGCCTTGTGCAGCGGCAAAACCGAAGTTATATAGGCTCAGATAGTCTTTCGACACTATCACAGGCACCTCGGGGCGCTGCGGATTGAAGTGCCAATCGGAGGAATTCACGTCGATAAATTCGTCGGGAATCGACTCGAAGAAGAACTGTGTGCTCATGCTGCGGCCGCTGCTGCCCAGCCCCACGGTGGCGTTGATGCTGTATTCCGAAGTTTGAAATCTGCCTACTTTGGTCACCCAATCCTGCCGCTCGAGGTCGGCAATGGCATCGCCCGAGAACTCCGAGCCGGAGCCCATCAGTGCGCCCATGCCAGTCACTTTGCGCGTAATCACCAGGTAGTCGCGCTTAATGAAACTCTCGTCGTCGTTGAAAATCGGACGCACGTCGCCATAGAACTGTACCGCCAAAATCACAATGGTGAGTCCGATGAGGTTAGCCACGGCAAACCCGCCTAATTGCGCCGCGCTCACGTGTCGGCGAAGCAATTTCCACATCAATCCTTTCATAGTTTCAACTCCTTGTCTACGTTAATCATCACATTGTTTCCCACCGAGGTGGCAATCACGCCCGCGCCCTGACGCTCAGCTTCGTCAGCAATCAGACGCGCCACAATGGCGTTGTTGGCGTTGTCGAGATGGCTCACAGGTTCGTCGAGCATGATAAAGTCGTAGGGTTGGCAAAGCGTGCGAATTATTGCCACACGCTGCTGCTGACCGATTGACATCTTGTCCACCAAGCTGTTTTGCTTGTCGGCGATGCCCAGCATTTCAAACAGCTGCACGATGTCGTGCATCGACTTAAACCCGGTAATGTCGTTTTTCAGCAAAACATTCTCCATTGCGGTCAGTTCGGGGAACAGACGCAACTCTTGAGGCAGATACGCCAAATGACGGCAGCGAACCTCGCACCACTGAGCCACGTCGAGGCTGCGCACGTCGGTGCCGTCGAAGCTGAGTGAACCCGAATAATCGGTGCGGAAACCATATATGTAGCTGCACAGCGACGACTTGCCGGTGCCGCTCTCAGCCGAAATCAAATATTTTTTGCCGCGCTCAAGCCTCAGGTTGCGCAGCCACACCTCGCTGCCCGTGTCGGCACGTCCGGCAAACACCGCCGGCAGCATATTGTTCAATTCAATTCTTTGCATTTGCAAAACATGTAGTTTCGTAATAGTTTGCAAAGTAATAAAAAACATTTCTTTTGCCCACATTAAATATTCTTAATAAACACCACTGCCAGGCGATTTCACTGCAACGCTTTCCGCCGGACATAAATAATCTGCCGATACTGAGAGTTGCGGCAAAAGAAAAGATGTTCCTGATGAGCAAAATTTTTATGAAATATGGCGATTCTTTATCGGTAACTCGAAATTTTTAGGGGTTACCGACGCAGAATCGAACGTTTTTGCTTATATTTGCGTAAACTTAAGTGATAGTAATATGAGTGATGTTATCATCGGCAGAAAGGTTGAGCAGGAGATTCTGCGCCAGCGTATCGAATCAAAGTCACCGGAACTAATTGCTATTTATGGCAGACGACGTATTGGCAAGACCTATTTGGTAAGACAATACTTCAATGACACTTTCAGTTTCTACTCTACTGGTATTTATCAGGGAACGAAGAAAGAGCAACTTCGAGAATTTACCCGCCAGTTGGAACACTATTCCGGTCGTAAATGGAAAGCTGCAAAGGATTGGTTTGATGCGTTTGCTCAGTTGCGTGAATATCTTGAATCGATTGATGGAGATAGCCCTATAGTTGTATTTCTTGATGAATTGCCTTGGATGGATACGCAAAAGAGCCGGTTCATTAAAGCCTTTGAATACTTTTGGAACTCTTGGGGTGCTACAAACAATCGCTTAAAGCTAATTGTCTGCGGCAGTGCAACTACGTGGATGCGTGAAAATGTGCTTTCCGATAAAGGAGGATTGTACAATAGAACCACTCGAAGCATCTATCTTGCTCCGTTTACGCTATATGAGACAGAGCAATATCTTATTTCACGAGGAATAAATTGGAATCGCTATCAGATTGCCGAATGTTATATGATACTTGGCGGAACTCCTCTTTACCTTCAGATGCTTGAACGAGATAAGAGTTTGACACAAAATGTAGATAATCTTTTCTTTGTGCAGAACGCACCGCTTTCGCGTGAATATGACTTCCTGTTTCGCTCGCTTTTCAACGAAGCCATATCGCACAAACAGATTATCGAAACATTGGCGAACAAAGCATTAGGATTGACTCGTGCTGAAATTATGGCGGCTGCCAAAATTGAGGATGGCGGAGCCTTGACCAAAGCGCTACGCAACCTATGTGATTGCGACTTTATTCGTCAATATACCGCATTTGGCAAGACAGAACGAGGAACAATATTTCAATTAACCGACTTGTTCACACTGTTCCACCTTCGATACGTGAAAGGTTACCGTGGTCAGGATGAGAATCATTGGCAAAATATGATTGACTCTCCATCTCGCAGAGCCTGGAGCGGATATTCGTTTGAACAGTTGTGCCTACACCATATCCGACAGATTAAACGCAAATTAGGTATTAGCGGCGTGCAAAGTGATATATGTGGTTGGAAAGGAGACGGAGCGCAGATTGACTTGCTTATTGACCGCCGAGACCAAACCATAAATCTGTGTGAAATGAAGTTCTCACAGGGCGAGTTTGAAATCACCAAACAATATGATGAGCGTCTTAGAGAGCGTGCAGAGGTTTTCCGTTCGGCAACCAAAACGCGTAAAGCAATACATCAGACATTTGTAACCACTTACGGAATAAAAAGAAATATGTATAGCGGAACGGTAAATAGCGAAGTGGTGCTTGATGATTTGTTTGTGGAATAAAAAACCCATTTCTTTTGCCCACATTAGGAGCGAATTTTCATAAAATATGGCGATTCTTTATCGGTAACTCGAAATTTTTACGGGTTACCGATAAAGAATCGAACGTTTTTGCGCTTAATTGATAGTAATCTATAAAAATAGAGGCGCACCGAACTGACGGTGCGCCTCCAATGGCTAAAATATAAACCTCAAATCCGCAACTACGCGCCTAATATAATATAGCAGCGAAAAGAATCCG
>JBJECZ010000153.1:0-4559 GCA_051871555.1 Muribaculaceae bacterium
TCGATGGAAAAACCACATATCAAATCACACCAATGGATGAGGTAGTTATGGATTATAACCCAAATACTAATTCCATTACATCGGACGACAATGTGGTGTTCTTTATCAATAAAGGAAATCACAATTATGGCTGGAGTTCATCCTGCATACGAGCCAACGAATTTTCGCCATCATTCCAGCGCTTTAACGACATGGCCAAAACACCTGCAACTCCTGAAATTGTAGACTTACGCGACAATAGTGGCAGCGGTTTCCTGATGTTTATAGCAAACGTGCCTAACAAAAGTGAAGACCAAGGTTTGTTGTTGAATTCTAAACAATATTTCAAAGTCTACGTTAAGCCCGAAGTCTCTTCAGAGCCTGAAGAATATGTTCTTACCAAAGAATCTTATCCTTCGCTTGAAGAATATGGCGTTGAAAGCGTGACTGAGATACCATATACTATGCAATTAAAAAATTATCAACTTTCAAACTACAATGGCACCGTGTACTTGCGCCTCTATATGGAAATGCCTGCAGCCATTGGTATTCAATCAATCTATTATGGCGGAGAAGACCGCACAGCCACTGATATTGTTTGGAAATACCTTGTTGACCCTGATGGCATTGACACCATCAATGCCGACCAAGCCACAATCGTGAGAGTTTATGGCATCGACGGCAAATTGCGCAACGGCATTGAACCCGGCATCAACATTGTGCAAATGAGCGATGGCACTACAAAAAAAGTGTTCGGTAGAGAATAAGCTAAACTTCTCATTATAATACAGCAAATAAATTTTTCATTATCACAATGCCGTGCCCACTCTTCGGGCGCGGCATTTTTCGTTTGCTCGTTTGCCCGAGAATCGGTAATTTTGCATCATAATTTTCACCTTAAAACAACGTTAACATCATGTCAAAAATTAGTCATATAACAATAGCATTCATTACCGCTTTGTTCGGCTCACTTGCCACTTCGGCGCAGCAGAAGCCATATTTCTCTAAAGGCGCCGACATCGGATGGGTGAGCGAAATGGAGCAGCAGGGACACAAATTCTATAATCGCGATGGCAACGAAACCGACTGCTTTGTGCTGATGAAGCAACTGGGCATGGACGCCATCAGGCTGCGCGTGTGGGTGAACCCCGACAAGCGTTTCAATGCCACGCCCGACGTGGTGGAAAAGGCAGTGCGCGCCAAGCGTGCCGGTATGGATGTGATGCTCGACTTTCACTATAGCGACAACTGGGCTGACCCCGGGCAGCAACGCAAGCCGCGTGCCTGGCGCACCTACTCGGCCCAGCAAATTGAGCGCGCCGTGGCGCAGCACACCACGCAGGTGCTCGAAGCCGTGAAAAAAGCCGGCGTGGAGCCGCGATGGATACAGGTGGGCAACGAAATCACCAACGGACTACTGTGGGACACCGACAAAGCTACCAGCGGCGCTCTATACACCGTTGCCGATGGCAAATTGCCCCATACAGCCAACCCAAAGAACTTTGCCCGATATGTGAAAGCCGGCTGCAAAGCAGTACGCCAAGTGCTGCCCAACGCCCAGATAATAATCCACCTCGACCGCGGAATGGATATGGGCAAATATAAGACCGCCTTCGACGTGCTGCGCAAGCACAAAGTGGACTTCGACATCGTGGGCATGTCGATTTACTCGCAAAACGAAGCCGGGTCGACCTACTTCAGCCCCGTCACCGGCAAGGAGGAAACCGCAGCCACCGTCGCCGACGTGATGAACTCTATGTTTGCCACAATGGACTATGTGTATGACACCTACGGCAAGCCGAGCATGATTACCGAGGTGGGCTTTAAAAACGGCGACGACATAGTGGCTGAAAGCGCCCGATATATGCGACGGCTGATGGATATGGCAAAAGCACATCAGCACTGCCTGGGCATTTACTACTGGGAACCCGAAAGCAGCATGGAGTGGAACCGATATCCCCTCGGAGCATTCAGCAACGGCCGCCCAACAGCCATCATGGATGCTTGGGCTGATTGAAAACCCTAAGCTGTATCGGCTGTTTGGCAGATTGTGATAATTGTAGTAACTTTGTAGGGTAGAGCGTGATAAATCATTTAATGATAACCTTTGCACACACTCTGCTCTGCGCGAACACGCATTGTTTTAGGTAACAAAAATTTTTAAGGTATAAAAAAGATAATGAAGACTGACATTCAGATTGCACGCGAGGCAAAACTTGAGCGCATCAACGCCATTGCCGAGCGCATGGGCATCCCTGCCGACGATGTTTACAACTACGGTCCGTACATGGCAAAAGTGCCATTGACACTAATCGACGAAGAACGCTGCAAGCGCAACCACCTGATATTGGTGACTGCCATCACGCCAACCAAGGCGGGCAACGGCAAGACCACCGTAAGCGTGGGGCTGGCGCAGGCTTTGTGCCAACTGGGCAAGAATGCCGTGGCAGCGTTGCGCGAGCCTTCGCTGGGTCCGTGTTTCGGCATGAAAGGCGGTGCTGCCGGCGGCGGTTACAGCCAAGTGTTGCCCATGGAGAACATCAATCTTCATTTCACCGGCGACTTCCACGCCATCACTTCGGCGCACAACATGATTACGGCGCTGCTCGATAACTACATCTATCAGAACCGCAATCACGGCTTTGGGCTGCGTCAGATTCTATGGAAACGCGTGCTCGACGTGAACGACCGCTCGTTGCGCAACGTGGTCACCGGTTTGGGCAAGACGGTTGACGGCGTGCCTTCGCAAAGCGGCTTCGACATCACTCCTGCTTCTGAAATTATGGCTATTATGTGCCTTGCCACCGATATGCACGATTTGCGTCGCCGCATCGGCAAGATTCTGCTGGGCTACACCTTCGAAGATGAGCCGTTCACCGTTGACGACCTCGGTGTTGCCGGCGCAATAACCGTGCTGCTCAAGGATGCCCTTAACCCCAACTTGGTGCAAACGCTCGAAAACACTCCGGCGTTTGTGCACGGCGGTCCGTTTGCCAACATTGCTCACGGCTGCAACTCGGTGATTGCCACCAAGATGGCTATGACCTACAGCGACTATGCCATCACCGAAGCCGGTTTCGGTGCCGACCTCGGTGCCGAAAAGTTCTTCAACATCAAGTGCCGCAAGGCCGGGCTAACACCCAGCCTGACAGTGATTGTTGCCACTGCACAAGGCTTGAAGATGCACGGCGGAGTGCCCGAAAACGACATCAAGAAGGAGAACCTCGACGGCATTCGTCGCGGTTTCGAGAATATGGATAAGCACATTGCCAACATGCGCAAGTTCGGGCAGAAAGTGGTGGTTACCTTCAATCGCTACGCCACCGACACCGATGCCGAGATTGCCCTCGTGGCTGAACACTGCCGCGCGATTGGCGTAGGCTTTGCCATCAACAACGTGTTTGCCGAAGGCGGCAAAGGCGGCTTGGAATTGGCTAAACTGGTGGTGGACACCATTGAAAACGGCGACGCCCAACCGCTGCAATTCACCTATGCCGACGGCGATTCGGTGAAAACAAAAATCGAAAAGATTGCCCGCGAGATTTATGGCGCAGCCAAGGTGCATTATTCAGCCGTGGCTGAAAAGATGATTCAGCAAATCGAGAAACGCGGCATTGCCCACTATCCGGTGTGCATAGCCAAGACACAATATTCGTTCTCAGCCGACCCCAAGGCTTACAACGTGACCGAAGGTTTTGAGATGACGGTGCGCGAAGTGGTGATTAACAACGGCGCCGAAATGATTGTGGCTATCATGGGCGACATCATGCGCATGCCCGGCTTGCCAAAAGACCCGCAGGCTCGCCGCATCGACATCATAAAAGGTCAAGTGGAAGGGTTAAGCTAATAGGCAAAGCGCCCGAATCACCTTATTTTACACCCACATAGATTGAGCAAGTGCCAAATGTCATAGCTATGGCTTGGCACTGCTTGAACCCGATGCGACGCATTATCTGCAGCATGGCTTCGCCTTGCGGCACCGCTGCTATGCTCTCGGGCAGATAGCTGTAGGCACGCGCGTCTTTCGACTTCGAGCGACCCACAAAGGGGATGATGTGGCGAGTGTAAAGGTCGTAGAAGAATTTTATGAACTTGTTGGTGGGTGTTGACAGTTCCACCACGCACAGCACGCCTCCCGGCGCCAGCACGCGATACATTTCGGCATAACCTTGCTCGAGATGCTCGAAGTTGCGCACGCCGTAAGCCACCGTCACGGCATCGAATTCGCCTTCGCCGAAGCGCAGGTTCAAGCAATCGCCTTGCTCAAGCGAAATCACCTGGTCGAGCCCGCGGTCAGCCACTTTGCGGCGTCCAATCTCAAGCATGCCTTCGCTCAAATCAATGCCCACAATCTTTGCCGGGTTTAGCTTCTTGCATAGCTGAATAGCAAGGTCGCCGGTGCCCGTAGCCACGTCAAGCAGATGCTGCGGACGCGATTTGCCCACAATCTTCACCGCCTTGCGTCGCCATAGTTTGTCGATGCCCATGGTCATGCAGCGGTTCATGAAATCGTAGGCAGGCGCAATGGAGTCGAACATTTGGCGCACCTGTCCGGTTTTGCTTTCGTTGTCGTTGTAGGG
>JBJECZ010000154.1:0-4542 GCA_051871555.1 Muribaculaceae bacterium
AGAAGTTTCAGCCCTAATTTCGCTTACTCATAAAAGTTTTACCGGACAGCAATAATTAATTATCTACGCTCACACGCCAAATCACGCCTTCGATGAGCGAAGTATAAACATTGCCATTGTCATCAACCTCCCAGCCATTGAACTCGGAGTTACCCATTTTATACTCCCACAGCTTGGCGTGCGACTTCGAATCGATTGCCACCATTATGCCTCGACGCGACCCAACATATATTATGCCATTGTTCTCGAGAACTATGCATGGAGCATGCTCATATCCGAGCCCGGTGTCAACCATCCACAACTCATTGTATTCAGTTCCTTCGGTGCTCACAGCCACAATTTCGCCGTCCATAGTCTTTGCATAAGCCACCTTTCCGTCTTGCGACACACCCAAGCTCTCGCGGAACTTATGGCTATTGTTTCGCCAAATTGTTTTTCCGCTTTTGCGGTCGACTGCTGTCATATACCGGTCTGGAGCCACGATAATCACCTTGTCTTTCACCACTACCGGAACACAGTTGCCTGGGCCAAGCATATTAGCCGATTTGCCATTGTTCCATTGCCATCTCAATTTACCATTTTTCCTGTTAACACAGCGCAAATAAGTGTCCCATGCTCCAAATATCACATCGTTGCCGTCGACCACCGGTGCCGCTTGACAATAATTCTTCAAGTCGGAGTATTGCCACAAGCATTTTGAGCCATCACCTTTCCATGCCTCGAATGTCTTTCCTCCACCTTGATAAAGCACGCCTGACGAAATAACGCCATCTGCCACATACGGGGCATCCGATGCGTGCTCATGCAGAACCTTTCCGCTCGCCTTGTCAATCCACAGCAGACGTTTGTCGGCTGTAGGCACAATCACGCAACCGCCGCATACCGACGGACGTGAAAACAGACTTGCATCCGTTTTGTGTTCCCACACAACATTGCCGTCAGTCTTATTCACCGCCTTAACATAGCCAAGCGAATTGCCAAAATAAACATTATCGTCATCCACACCCACACGAGTGAAAATCGAAGCGTTGTCGCGATAAACAAGTTCAACCTTCACATTGCTTGGCAATGGCTGCTGCACGTAATCGGGACGCAGATAATAGTTTATAGCAAAAGCAAATTTCTGCTTTGCCGGACTGTTCAACACCTTATTATACACTTTAATAGAATCGTCGGTAACTTCCATGATGGCATAACCAAAACCGTCCTTCGGCATCGATAAGGCACGGGTCATCACGCACTCAATCTTGCCATTTACAGTGTATCTTTTCCACGAATGATAATGTCCATTGACATGTGCAATGGTAGGATACTTCTCAAGTACTGCCACATAATCTTTATAATTGTCTAAATCGGCACTCAATGGATAATGGCAAAAACTCAAAAATCGTTTTCCCTCAGTAATACGTTGTTTAAGATTCTGGTCAAGCCAAATCAGGTCCTCCTGCTTAACATGCCCGTCACCCATCTTCATATACGGGCCACAGTTAACACCTGCCACTACAATGTCGCCAACCTCAAAAATAAACCTATCGGCACCCCAGAGGTCGACAAACGTCTTGCATGCACTCTGGCTCCAGTTATTCTCATGGTTGCCCGGGACCACATAAAAAGGTTTTGTGATGCAATCCAGCGAACGCTTCAAATTCTTGAGCTGCTCATCACTGCCCTCATTGGTTAAATCGCCGTTCAGTATCACCACATCGGCATCGCTGCCATTAATCTCTGCCACCACATCCTTAATCATTTCATCATTAAGATTGCCCGGCGTAACATGCACATCTGCCAGAATTGCAAACTTCACGGTCTTTGCATATCCTGCAGTTGTCGCAAACGAAATGGCTATTGCCATCAAAAAATAAATGACTCTTTGCATAAACAAACTATATATATTTTATTAACTGTGTAAATATACTGCCATAAAATTAATGTGGCAAATTTTTGACGAAACATTTATCACGATTCGTCTCATAAAAGCCTTGTTGTTTTTACACATAATTTTTGTAACTTTGCCCCGTATAAATTTTTGCCATCATTCTGCAGCACATGATTAGTTATCTCCAAATTGAAAACTTAACCAAATCCTACGGCGACCGTATGCTGTTCGCCGATGTCACTTTCGGCATAAACGAAGGCGACAAAGTGGGACTGATTGCCAAAAACGGCACCGGCAAAACCACTCTTCTAAGCATTATTGCCGGCAAGGAGGACTACGATAGTGGAAAGATAGTTTTCAACAACGACATTCGCGTGGGGTATCTTGAACAAGTGCCAACATTTCAGTCGTCGAAAAGCGTCATCGACACTTGCATTGAAGGCGACGAGCCATTGGCTAAGGCTGTAAGAAACTACGAACACGCCCTGCATAACGGCGACTCTGATGCAATGACCGCTGCCATCCAAGAAATGGACAACTGCAAGGCTTGGGACTATGAGGACCGCTTCAAACAGATTCTCTCAATGCTGAAAATCACCGACATCAACCAGCCTATTGAACAATTGTCGGGCGGACAAATCAAACGCGTGGCATTGGCAAAGATTCTCATCAACGAGCCCAACCTCCTCATTCTTGATGAACCCACCAACCACCTAGACATCGAAATGATTGAGTGGCTCGAAAACTACTTATCGAGAAACCTAATGGCAATTCTGATGGTTACTCACGACCGGTATTTCCTCGACAAAGTATGTAATAAAATTGTAGAAATCGACAACAAAAAAGTATATTCATACAACGGCAAATACAACTATTTTCTTGAAAAGCGAATTGAAAGGCTCGATGCACAAAATGCCGAGTTAGCCCGTGCCAAGAACCTCTACCGCACGGAACTGGAATGGATGCGCCGCCAACCGCAAGCACGCGGCTCAAAAGCGCGATACCGCATCAACGCCTTCCACGAACTCCAGGACAAGGTATCAATGAAGGTCAGCAACAAAGCGCTCGACATAAACATCAAATCATCTTACATCGGTTCAAAAATATTTGTAGCCCACCATGTGTCGAAAGCGTTTGGCACAAATGTGATTCTTAACGACTTTTCCTACACTTTCGCCCGATACGAAAAACTCGGCATTGTTGGCAACAACGGCGCCGGAAAAAGCTCGTTCATCAAACTTCTGCTGAACGAATATCAGCCCGACAACGGCTTCTTTGAGATAGGCGAAACCGTGCGATTCGGCTATTACAGTCAAGAGGGGATAACTTTCAACGAATCGAAAAAGGTTATCGACTCAGTTAGAGAAGTTGCCGAGCACATTCATTTCGACGAGAAAACGTCGTACTCGGCTTCGCAATTCCTCAACCTCTTTTTGTTCTCGGCAAAAGACCAGCAAAAGACCATAGCCAAGCTTAGCGGCGGCGAAAAACGTAGGCTATACCTTGCAACTGTGCTAATGCGCCAACCAAATTTCCTCATCCTCGACGAGCCCACCAACGACCTCGACATCGTCACTCTCGAAGTGCTCGAAGAATACATCTCAAAATTCAAAGGTTGCGTGATTATTGTCAGCCACGACCGATTCTTTATGGACCGCACTGTCGACCACATCTTTGTATTCGAAGGCAATGGCGAGATAAAAGATTTTCCAGGCAACTATACCGAATATCGCGAATGGAAACAGGAAAACGACAAACTGAAAGATGCCGAAAAACCAAAAGAACAACAAAAGACAAAGGCTTTAAACGCCGAGAAAAACCGCAATTCCAACAAATTGACATTTAAGGAACGCAAGGAACTTGAAGAATTGACCAAGGAACTCGATTCACTAAACAACGAGAAAAATGAAATTGAGACCGTGTTCAGCAACGGGTCTAATACAGCAGACTTAGACAAACTGGCAAAACGCTACAACGAACTCAAAAGCATCATCGACGACAAAGAGTATCGCTGGCTCGAACTTAGCGAAAAGGAATAAGGTACGTGCTTTTTAGCGTTACGCCTGTTATTTTCCGGCAGGCACAAACGAATCGAAGCTTTTATCGCTATAAAACACCATTATATTCACAATCTTTTTTCCAGCACCAGCCGAAACACCAGAAACTGGGACAGACTGCTGCTGTTCGCTTGTGTTGGCTATTATTCTCATAGCATCAGATATGCTGCTGCCCAAAGCGCTTTCCGTAGCAAAATTGCCGCTCTCGATTTTTTCATCGTCAAAATCTATCACTTTCGACTGCGACGAAACCGAGATACTATTCTCATCAAAAATCGACGGCTCTTCGCTCGAACTCACACTGCTGCCCACTTCGGCATTATCAATTTCCATTGCACCTTCTCCAAACAAAAGCCACATAATGGAAAGCTCAGGATATGCTTCATGAATCTTCGAAACAACTTCATCACTCACTTTTTTATTTCTTCCTGTTAGAAGCTGAGAAAGGGTAGGACGAGCAATTTTACAATTGTCCGCAAAAACGCTATTAGAAATTCGACGTTTTTCTAAGAAAATTTTTAGCCTTGTTATTATATCCATCGATTTACATTCTCTAATTTCATCTTTACAAATGTATACTTAAAAATTGATTTATGCAAATTTATTTTT
>JBJECZ010000155.1:0-18809 GCA_051871555.1 Muribaculaceae bacterium
ATTCCATTTTCATCCCCTTTGGCGAAAGCCGTTCATGTCCGTTTCATATCATTAAAAATTGTGTGTTGCTATTATTTTTGCGGTTCTTCTTTTGGCTTGCGGTCGAAGAACGGGTTTTTGCTTGCTGCGCCAATTGCGATGGCAATAGTCTGGTGGCAGTTTGGCAGCCAGTTGAGTGCTTGGCTGCACCAGCCGGCTGAGAACATCACGCGGGTGTCAAGTCGCAGGTCGGCTGCCTTTGAGCAGGCTGCGCCTAAGGCAATGCCCACATCCACCGAATTGATGGCGCAAGGCGTTTGTTGCGGCTTTGCCACGCACGATTCGAAGCCGCAATATGCGCAGTTCAGTCCGAGCGGTTCGCTTCGGGTGCCTATTAGCAGCACTGCTTCGCCGCTGAGAATGTTTTCGGCATCGCGAATAAGGAATTTCATGCCCGATTCATCGGCTCGACGGCGCATGGCTTCGGCAAGTGTTTCGAGGTCGGCGCGCTCCGAAACAAGCGCAATTTCAATCACGTCGATTCCTTTGCCTTTGGGGGCAGTGCGTGCGGCAATCATCATTTGATGAGCCATTTCAACCACAGCATTGTGGCGAATTAATCGTTCGTTTTCAATCATTTTTTGTTTTCTATAAAGTGACGGTACATAATCGATTGTGCATTCACAAGCACGCTGTGGCCGCGGCGCGAACCGTTGCAGATAACTACGAAGCCAAAGTGCTTGTCGGGGCTGAAGAACATGGCGCTGGTTAAGCCGTAAGCGCCGCCTGTGTGACCGGTGAGAGTGACTCCATCGACGAATTCATCGGATTTTTCAAGCGCCAAACCGTAATATTCCTTGGTTGGGGTGTGGTCGGCTTGCATTGCTTGCGAGCTTTTTTTGCTGATGACGCGGGCATTGGTGAGAGGGCTTTTGCCGTAGTTCATGTGCATGAGCATGTATTTTGCCAGATTAGGTGCCGAAATCTTCATTCCGCCGGCTGGCGACATCCTCACGGTGTTCACCTCCATTTGGTAGTGGTCGAGAATCTCGATATGGCGGTAGGCTTGCGGTTGAGCCTCGAATTCTTTACCATTCCAAGCGTAGAGAGTAGCGCAGTTGGCTGTGTCCACCGAGTTTACGCAGAAACTGCTGCCTTCAATGCCGAGCGGCTTGAGGATGTGGCGCTCAACGTAGTGGTCGAAGCGTTCGCCGCTCACCTTTTCGATGATGATGCCCAGCAGGTTGAAATTCAGGTTGCAGTATTCGTATGCCGTGCCCGGTGCGTATTTGTTGTAGCAGTTGCGCCAGTTGGGGTTTGTTACGGGGTTGATGCAGTCGTAGCTGATATAGTAGCCTTCCGAGTCGTTGATGCTGCTGGTGTGCGAAAGCAGCATTTCAATGGTGATTTTGTCGTCGGGGTAGGCAGGATTTCGCAGCGGAAAGTTGAGCAGCGTGGCAGCGTCGGTGTCGAGCGTCAGTTTGCCCTCGTCGACCAGCGTCATGATTGCCGTTGCCACAAACGATTTAGAAATCGAAGCGATGCGGAACATGGTGGATGTGGTGAGCGGACCGAGCGTGGCAAGGTCTTTGTGGCCGAAGGCTCCGGTGTAAACAATCTGGTTGTCCTTTACCACGGCAAGACTCACGCCCACAATGCGCAGCGAGTCCATCATATTGCGAATGTCGGCATTGAAGGCACATTCATCGAATATTTTGGCACATTTTTGCGGTTCCGAAGCAATCGATGTGCCATGGCAGAGCACTAATGTGAGCAGAAAAACTATGACTTTTTTCATACGGCAGACTATTTTGTTTATTTGCAAAGATAGCTAATTGCTCGCGAAATTGAAATGATTTTTTGGTTGAACGCACAACGATTTGCGGTGATAATTTTGCGGAAAAATGTTTATGCTATGAAAAACACACAAGAAACAATGATGTTGGCACTTGCCGGGATGACGGTGGTGCTTGAATATGGATTGGTGCTGGTGGCAGCGCTTGCCGACCTATGGAGCGGATTGCGCAAGGCGCGCCGCCGTGGCGAAGCGCGCCGCAGCGAGGCGTTGCGCCGCACGGTGAGCAAGTTGTGCCAATACTACAATGTGATGCTGGCGCTCACAGTTGTAGATGCCATGCAGATTGGGCTGATGTGCTATGTGCGCGTGGCGTGCGGCTGGGATGCTCCGTTGCTGCCTTGCTTCACGGTGATTGGCGCAATTGGCATTGCCGCTATCGAAGTGAAAAGCATCTTTGAGAAAGCCGAGGAAAAGACGCAGAACGACATGGCAAATGCAGCTTCGATGATGCTGAATGCCCTGAAAACGCTCAATGCCGGTGGCGTGGTTGATTGGAAATCGCTAATTGATAAGTTGAACATTAAAAATTGAAAAACTATATGAAATTCTTCGATGAAACCGAACTTACGGCGTCGGCAACGGCGCAGGCACGAGGCATCGACAACACTCCGCCGGCGCAAGCCAAAGAAGCCCTTAAGCTGCTTGTGGAGAATGTGCTCGACCCATTGCGCGAGGCGTTTGGCGCGCCAATCTATGTGAACAGCGGTTACCGATGCGCTGCCCTCAATTTGCTTGTGGGCGGCGTGAAGACGAGCCAGCACCTGCGTGGTGAGGCGGCTGACGTGACTGCTGGCAGCCGCGATGCAAACATCAGGCTGTGGCGATTGCTCAAACGATTGCGTTTGCCGGTCGACCAGGCAATCAACGAACATGATTATGCATGGATTCACATCTCGCATTCACGCAACAATCGACACGAATTCATCGTGCTAAATTGAAAACAATACTGAAATTTCAACGATTAAATCGAACATGAAGAACAAACAAATAAGCAAAGAAATTGGCATGGCAAGTGACAACGACTTGATGGTGCTTCAGGCTGCCTACAAGGCGTGGACTAATGGTAGTGCATTGCGTGCAACGCGAAATCGCAACAAGGCATTCACCTACGGACGCCAATGGGACGACTTGATGCAAGACGAGCTTGGCAACACCGTCACCGAAGGCGAAAACATGCGCAATCGTGGCTGCCAGCCCATCACGAACAACCTTATCAGGCAAATGGTTAAAACAGTGATTGGACGCTTCAGAAACCGCAGAATGAGCGAAAAGCCCGATGAAACCGTGGGTAAAGTGTATAAATCGTGCTTGCTCGACGAGGTTGACAGTCGTGCTCTTGAGGAGTTTTTGATTTCGGGCTTGGTGGTGCAGCGCATCGATGTAGATAGCGACGTGTTTGGCAGCAGTCTGCGTGTCGACAATGTGAACTTTAATCACTTTTTCATGAACAACATGGCAGATTGCCGAGCGTGGGACGATGAGATAGTGGGGCAATTGCACGACCTCACTCTTGCCGACTTGCTGCGCAAAGTGTCGCGAGGCAATCGTGCGCATGCCGAGGCGGTGCGCCGCCTTTACACCAACGAAGCAGGACGCCGAACCGACGATTTCACCGCACTTATTGGCACAGATTGGCAGTCGGGCGTCGAGTTTTGGCGAGCATCGAGTGGCAAATGCCGAGCCATTGAGGTGTGGACGCTTGAGAGCCGCGAGGTGCTTGTGTGCCACCGCCGCAGCACGGCGCAGCTGATGGTTGTGCCATACGCCAGCGATGAGGCTCGGGCACTGCTTGCCGACGCCGATGTGGCAACGCGCTGGGATATTGCCAAGGAGTGGCATTGCCGGTGGTTTTCACCTATGGGCGATTTGCTGTGCCACTATTGCTCCGATTATCGTCACGGCAGTCATCCGTTTGCCATAAAGATGTATCCGCTCATCGACGGTGAGATTCACTCGCTGGTGGAGGATGTGATAGGGCAGCAGAAATTTGTTAACAGGCTCACCACTATGCTCAATCACATGATGAAAACCTCAGCCAAAGGTGTGCTGCTTTTCCCGGTGGATTCGATGCCCGAGGGGTTCACGTGGCGCGATATTCGCAAGGTGTGGGCGTCGGCCGACGGCGTGTTGCCTTTCTCCGAGCGCGACACCGATGCCAAGCCCGAACAGATTGTGGGCAATGGCAACAATCTGGGCGCGTATGAGATGATTAACCTGCAGATGAAGTTGTTTGAATATGTGTCGGGCGTGAACGGTTCGCTTCAGGGCAGGCATCAGCAAGGCACCAATTCCACCAAACTCTATGAGAGCGAGGTGGACAACGGCGACATCGCCATAAGCGACCTTATTCTCACCTTCGACTCGTTCGTGAAGATGCGCAACCGCAAAATTTGCCTCACGCGCTAATGCTCACGGGGCTGCGACAAATGCAAGTGTTGTCGCAGCCCCGTGATGGTTTTTGCCGATTTCATCGGTTATTTTTTGAAATATTTCTTTGCTTCGCGGCGAACAACAGGTGCCAGTTTCAGCAGCGCGAACATGGTAGGAATCGACATCAAAGCAAATGCGAGGTCCATCACAGCCACCACGGTGTCGAGGGTGACGATGCACGAAACCACAATCATTGCCAAATAGAAATATTCGTAGTATTTGCTGTTTTCCACGCCGAACAGATAGCCTGTGCACTTGGTGCCGTAGTAGCTGTAGGAGAACATTGTTGAGAATGCAAAGAAGAACACAATCACCATGAGCAGATATTGCCCAATGTGCGGAATGAGCGTGCCAAACGCGCCCAGAGCGATATACAACCCTTTGATGCCTTCCACGTCGAGGTAGTTGCGAGCCATGAGAATGGGAATTGCGGTGAGCGTGCACACAAGACCCGAATCGATGGCAGGGCCGAGCATCGCCACCAAGCCTTCGCGCACCGGCTCGGCATTCTTGCTGGCGCCGTGCATCAGCGACGCGGTGCCCACACCAGCCTCGTTGACGTACATTGCGCGTCGGGCGCCCACTACTGCCACGCCCGCCAATCCGCCAATGCCGGCGTCAAGGTTGAAAGCGCCGTTGAAGATGTCGGCAAACACGCCGGGTAGCAAGTGGAGGTTCATCACAATCACAATGCCCACAAGTATGAAGTATAGCGACACCATCAGCGGAACTATCTTGGTGGAGATGAGCGAGATACGCTTTATTCCGCCCAGCATCACCACAGCCACCGGAATCACCATGAGTATGCCAATCACGGCGCGCAGTTGCCAGGTGTTTTCGAGGTGGAGTAGTGGGTCGGTGATGACGGTGATTAGCGACTCGGTGAGCTGGTTGGCTTGCATCACGCACAGGCAACCTATCATTGCAAATATGCAGAAGAACTTGGCAAGCGGTTTCAGCTTTGGGCTGATGCCCTCGGTGAGCACATACATCGGACCGCCTTGCACGTTGCCTTTGTTGTCTTTGCCTTTATACATTATGGCAAGAGTGCCCTCGAAAAACTTGGTTGCCATACCAAACAAGGCACTCACCCACATCCAGAATATTGCACCCGGACCGCCCATGGCTATGGCGATTGCCACACCGGCAATGTTGCCCATGCCTACGGTGCTGCTGATGGCACTCATGAGCGCCTGAAAACTGCTTATCTGACCTTCGCCTTGCTGCTTGGTGCGCAGCGAACGAATGGCGCGGCGAGTGTAGCGCAACGGCACCAGCCCCGAGTAGAGAAACAAAAAGAAACCGCCGCCAATCAGCCAAATGAACAGCGGATAGCCACAAACAAAATCGGTGACCGTGGAGAGCCCTTGGCTCAGTGAATCGAATATACCTTCCATGAAAAATTAATTTTTCTTACGAAAAAATATGTGGTTGCAAAGCATCCGGTGCCTCGCATGTGGCGCATGCCGAATAACGAATGCGGGTGCAAAGGTAGCAATTTTATATTGAATATGAAAACATTGCGCCCTGTTGCGGCGGTAATCGCCAAGAATCGGATGTGCCGAAAGCGATAGACGATGCAGTGAAATGCAAAATGCGACCAATATGGGTAATTTATAATACATTTTGCAAGAAGGTGTTGTGAAATTGTGGAAAAATGTATTATCTTTGCAGCGAAAATTGCAAAAACAGGTTGAGCCCAACATATCAAAATCAAAAAAACTGCGATTTTTGTTTTGTTCTGCGTTCACTTGCACTATCTTTGCGCCGGATTTAATAAAATAAAAAATATATCAATAGCTATATGGCACTGATTGTACCAAAAAAATATAAGCAAAAATTGCTGCCCGAAACCACTGAGGTGGCAATCAAAAAGATAAAAGAAACATTTCAGCAGAAGCTGGCAACAGCACTTAATCTGCGTCGTGTAACTGCTCCATTGTTTGTGCTCAGCGGCACCGGCATCAACGACGACCTTAACGGCGTTGAGCATGCGGTGGCGTTTAACATCGAGTGTATGAACGGAAGCCGTGCCGAGGTGGTGCACTCGCTTGCCAAGTGGAAGCGAATGAAACTCGGAGCCTACGACATTGCGCCGGGCTATGGCATCTATACCGACATGAACGCCATTCGCACTTTCGAAGAACTCGACAACATCCACTCGCTGTACGTCGACCAATGGGACTGGGAGCAGAGCATTAATCGCTGCGACCGCAATTTGGCGTTCCTCAAAGCCACTGTCGAGAAAATCTATCGTGCCGTGCGCGAAACCGAATGGAAAATCTACGAAGACTTTCCGCATATCACTCCGCGCCTGCCCGAAAAACTCGTGTTTATTCACAGCGAGGAGCTGCTGCAGATGTATCCCGATTGCACCACAAAAGAACGCGAAGCCAAGATTGCCAAGAAATATGGCGCCGTGTTCATCATAGGCATAGGCAACCCGTTGAGCAACGGCGAACCGCACGACGGTCGAGCACCCGACTACGACGACTGGATTTCGGAGAACGAAGACGGGTTCCGCGGGCTCAATGGCGACCTCATCCTTTGGGACAGCGTGCTTGAGATTCCGTTCGAACTGTCGTCGATGGGCATACGCGTGAGCGAAGAAAGCCTCGTAGCCCAGCTCAAGGCACGCGGCTGCGAGGAACGCCTCAACTTGGCATTCCACCGCGCCCTGATGGCAGGCGAGCTGCCATATTCGATTGGCGGCGGCATCGGTCAAAGCCGTTTGTGCATGTATCTGCTGCAAAAAGCCCACATCGGCGAGGTGCAAGCCAGCATCTGGCCCGACAACCAGGTTGAAGAATGCCGCAAACATGGCATCTTGATTATGTAACATTATCGACTGAAACATAAGGAATAATAGCACATGGCGCATATTATTGCGCTGTGTGCTAATCTTTTTTGCGTTGGCTATTGCGCAAATGCAGGAAATGCTGTAAATTTGCAGTCCGAAAAATTGAATTATTAACTTATGTGGAAAAATTTGGCTGCTTGCAACCACACTAAAAAATGCTAAAACTGCAATTCTCGATATTCCAACAATCCAGATTGCTTATTTACTTTTAGCGTTTTTCCACTTTAAAACAAATTGGAAAAATGAAGAATTATTTGTTTACATCCGAATCGGTGTCGGAAGGTCATCCCGACAAAGTGGCTGACCAGATTTCTGACGCTGTTCTCGACAAGTTGCTCGCCTACGACCGCGAATCAAAGGTGGCTGTAGAAACACTGGTTACAACCGGTCAGGTTGTGATTGCGGGCGAGGTGCGCTCGGAGGCTTACATCGACCTCATGGACGTGACCCGTGGAGTGATTAACCGCATTGGCTATAACAAGGCTGAGTATAAGTTCGACGGAGCGTCGTGCGGTGTGCTCTCTGCCATTCACGAGCAGAGCAGCGACATCAATCAGGGCGTGGTTCGTGCCACTGCCGAGGAGCAAGGCGCCGGCGACCAGGGCATGATGTTCGGCTATGCTGTTAACGAAACACCCAACCTGATGCCGCTCACACTCGACCTCTCGCATCGCATATTGGTGGAATTGGCTGCCATTCGCCGCGAGGGCAAGGTGATGACTTATTTGCGTCCCGACTCAAAGAGTCAGGTGACTGTGGAATATGATGGCGAAACGCACAAGCCGGTGCGCATCCACACCATTGTGGTGAGCACTCAGCACGACGAGTTTGTTGCGCCTGTCGACGGCAGTGTCAAGGCTCAGAAGCGTGCCGACGACATTATGCTCGAAAACATCTACTATGATGTGAAATACATCCTCATGCCGCGCGTAAAGGCTTCGTTGCCTGCCGACATCCAGGCTCTGTTTGATGACAAGATTATTTATCACGTCAACCCAACTGGCAAATTTGTGATTGGCGGACCAAATGGCGACACCGGTCTCACCGGCCGCAAGATTATTGTTGACACTTACGGCGGACGCGGTGCCCATGGTGGCGGTGCGTTCTCGGGCAAGGACCCCAGCAAGGTTGACCGTTCGGCAGCCTATGCTGCACGCCACGTTGCCAAAAATGCTGTGGCAGCCGGCGTTGCCGATGAGATGCTTGTGCAGGTGGCTTACGCCATAGGCGTTGCTCGCCCGGTGAGCTTCTTCGTGAACACCTACGGCACCAGCCATGTGAATATGAGCGACCAAGAGATTGCCGACCGCCTGAACGAGCTGTTCGACATGACGCCTTACGGCATTGAACAGCGCCTCAAGCTGCGCGCGCCAATCTACGAGGAAACTGCCGCCTATGGTCACATGGGCCGTGAACCTCGCAAGGTGGTTAAGCACTTCACTTCGCGCTACAACGGCGCCAAGAGCATCGACGTTGAGGTTGAGCTGTTCACTTGGGAGAAGCTCGACTATGTCGACCGCGTGAAGGCAGTCTTCGGGCTGTGATGCCGAACGCTGTGTGGTAGAACAATTTTTTTCGTCGCTATAACTTTAGCGATTAGTGATTAATATTTCGGGGCGTCCATGTGCTGGACACCCCGATTTTGTGTTAATGAATATTGCTTTATGGTTGCTTTGTGTTAAAAAGCGTTAAACCACGAAAAATAATGCTCGAAAATTATGTTTTATAACATATTTATTATAACTTTGCATCAAGTTTTTATGGTATTTAGATTTTAAGGAAATCATAAGTCGTGATGATGATGTGATTTATCTCAAAAAAGGTTTAGTTTTAAGGTTTATGTATATAGCCATCTATAAGGCTGAAAGAACGTCTTCTGCGTGATGCAGAGGATATTTTTTTATGTACCTATGCCAAATTAGAATTGGCAAATTGCCTGATGCTGCGGGAGGCTATAGCGACAAAAAACACCGCCGGGGCACAGACCTCCCGACGGTGAATATCTGAATATTGCTTTTGCCAGAAATAAAGTGTAGCTTGCTTGCGCTTTACACTTCGCCATAAGGCAAATGGGTGAGCATCTCAGCCATGCGGTCGATGCCTTCCTCAATTTTGCCACCCACCATTTGGCGCAGGAACATGTTCAGCTCAATGTCCATGGCAGTTTCGATGGTGGCATTGCCATCGGCGCCCTCGCCAATGTTGATTGACAAGGCAAACGGCACAGGACTCGATTCCGGACCGATGACGATGCGGCTGGGAGCCACGCGCTCGGTGAACACCATGCGCATTTCGCCCACCGGCGGAATGTTGAACGACACAGCATCGTCGGTGAACTTAACCGATTCGAGCTTTTGCTGCACATCGGGCGGCAAGTTTTTCACTTTCTCTGCCAATGCGCCAGGGTTGGCTAATTTTGCGAACACCTGCTCGCGAGTGGCTTGCACAGGATAGATTTTGCTTTTATATGCACTCATAAATTATATGCCGGTAATAATTTTCGTTGGAAAAATAATTATCAGTTATTCAAAAAATTTTCGGATATCACTTAATTTGCTTGAGTGTGGCCATTAACCCTCAATCTTGCGAGGCACCCAGTTGGCAGGGTCTTTGCGCCATTGTTCGAGGGTGGCAAGGTCGCTCTCAGCAATGTAGCCAATCTCCTTGGCAGCGGCAATCATAGCCGAATAGTTGCTGATGGTGAGCAACTTCACGCCGGCATCCTTGAAAGCCTTCACCGACACCGGGAACTCGTAGGTGAAAATAGCCACCATGCCAATCACTTCGCCGCCGGCATTGCGCACTGCTTGCGCTGCCTTGAGGCTGCTGCCGCCGGTCGAAACAAGGTCTTCAACAATCACCACCTTTTGTCCGGGTTTCAGATTACCTTCAATGAGGTTTTCCAATCCGTGGTCCTTTGGTGACGAACGGATGTAGATATATGGCAAGCCCAATGTGTCGGCAACCAAGGCGCCTTGAGCGATTGCTCCGGTGGCAACGCCGGCAATCACTTCGGCATCGCCAAAGTTTTCCTCAATGAGGCGGCACAATTCAACTTTAATGAACGAACGTACGTCAGGATACGACAAAGTCTTGCGGTTGTCAGTGTAAATCGGTGAATTCCATCCCGAAGCCCATGTGAAAGGATTGTTGGGCTGAAGTTTGATTGCACTGATTTTCAATAATTTCTCTGCAAAGATGTTGTCAAGGTGTTTCATGTTCAAAATGTTGTTTGATAGTTTAGTAATAATAATGCAAAGGTAGTGATTTTTTATTGTACTATTGTGGCATTTACCCGAAAAATTAATGATGCCGCAAGAGAAATTTTCTCGCACGGCATCATTAATGTCTATTCATCGTTGTGGCACCTTCAAGCGCTATCGGCTGGCAAACAAGTTGATTGTGTCAACCAGTTGCTGAGCAGGCACCACACCGCTCTGACGCCACAACACCTGCCCGGCGCGCACCAACATTAGCGTAGGCACCGAACGGATGTCGTAGAATTGCGAAGCTGCGCCCATGCGGTCGACGTCGACCTTGATGATGCGCACGCGGTCGCCCGCCATTTGTTTCACCTGCTCCAGAATTGGGTGCATGGTGCGGCACGGCTGGCACCAGGTGGCAAAGAAATCCACCAGCACCAAATCGCCGCTACCAAGTATGTCGCTAAACGATTCCATCATTCATCCCACACTAAATAAGCCGACACCAGCCAGTGGTTCATCTTGTCGCCCATAACAGGGGCAGCATTCGGGATGTTGATGCTGAGCGTGTGACGTCCGGCTGCAATGCCTTCAAGCGGAATCTCTTTTGGAGCGACGTCGCTGCCCGGACACCAGTTGCTGCGGCTTAGGTCGCTCGAGCCAAGCGGCTCCTCAATCTCCTTTTCGGTGTAGCCGTTTTCGCCGATGTACGATGCAGTGCGCTTAATCAGCCATACGCCGGTGCCGGGATTGAAGCGGCGGAACGAAGCGCAGTCGTTGCGCCACGGAGTGAAACTGCACACTGTGTTGCCGTCAACCTTCAGGATGTTCACATTGGGCGTGAACTCATCGCCGCCGCTGTGTCCGCCGTGACCTGTGACAATATATTTCAGACGCACATTCTTTGCGTTCTTGGGCACATTAAAGTCGGTTACCAACGGTTTGCGTGCAAAGATGTCGGGGTAATCCTGACCGATATAATACACCGTGTTCACCAGCGGCTCAACGTGCCGGCATGTGAGCTTGTCGCACGAGATATGGCTCTCATCAAACTTCAGTTGCATCGATGCCAAATAGCCCTCGGCAGTCCAAGTGTCGATGAAAATGCCCACGTATGCCTCTCCCTCGAGCAACGGATAGAGGTCGGTGATGTCTTGTTCCCACTCAACGCACTTCTCCCATTCGGGGATGTACACCGGCTTGCGATGGCGCGTGAGCGTGTCGGTGGGCGAACTGAAGTGTCCCACGCCAAACGGCGTCATAAAGCGCATCAGTTCCACCGTGGGCAGATAATCCTTGCCGGCAACCACGCCAACCAGCTTTTCGTACTTGGCAGGGTCAACCTCGGGGAATTTGCGCTCGCCCTTGGCAATCGACAGCAAATTGATTGCCGCGTCGCGCGGAATCACAAAGCACGAACCTGATTTGTCCCAACGGTCGCCGTTCGAAGCCAAAGTGACATGAACGCTAACCTTCACATTGCGTTCGTAGCGAGGCACCTTGATTTTCTTCACAATGATGCGTCCGTTCACCAGCCGAATCACTCCCACGGCATCGGCATCGGCAAAATTGCCAATCGTGCCGGGCGCATAATGCACATTCTCTTTGTTAAACACGTCAAGGGTGACATCGCCCTTAGCCGCATATTCCTTATGGCTTGCCGCTGACACAGTTATGCCGCTTGCCAACAAAGCCGCTAACAACAAAACACTTCGCAATTTCATAATCAAAAATAAATTTAGTTAGTATGTTTTTAATTTTTATGGTTTATAATCATTTGTATTATCATCTCTCCAAAGTTACAAAATTGCAAGCACATTGTCAAATAAAGAACCACAATACATTTCTCCTCAACCGCCAAAATTATGCGCCCCGAAAACCTGAATTTTGCCAAATTACCGAACGAATCGTTGCCAAATTACAGAATTTTGCGTAGCACCCCTTCTGCAATGTGCTGTGGAGCATTTGGCAAACGCTGTGGCATAATGTGCGATAAGGCGCTAAATTGGCGATTGAGCATGGCGCGTAGCTGCCGCGTTTGCAAGAATCTTTGGCTGAAGCCACAAAACGCACAAGGGTAGTGTCTGCTGTCGCCACATTTCACTCGAAAGAAGTCTAAGTGAAATAATTATTGCTAAAAATAATGTTGAGGCAAGGTTATCACACATTTTGTTAGTAAATTTGCAGTAGAATTATTTACACAAACCTCACAAGACAACACTATGGGATTAGTAGAACGATTTTTGGAATATGTGAAGTTCGACACTCAAAGTGACGAAAACACCAATCTCACTCCGTCGACACCGGGTCAGATGGTTTTTGCCAACTATCTGAAGGGCGAACTTGAAAAGATGGGTCTTAGCGAAATCACTCTCGACGACAACGGCTATCTGATGGCTACTTTGCCGGCTAACACCGACCGCAATGTGCCCACCATTGGATTTATTGCACACCTCGACACTTCGCCCGACATGAGTGGCCACAACGTGAATCCTCGCATCGTGAAGGCTTACGACGGTGGCGACATCACCCTCAATGCCGAGGCTGGCGTGGTGTTGAGTCCGACACAGTTCCCCGAACTGAAGCACTATGTTGGTCAGGATTTGATTGTGACTGACGGCAACACTCTGCTTGGCGCCGACGACAAGGCGGGCATTGCCGAGATTGTGTCAGCCATCGCCTACCTGCAGGAGCATCCCGAGATTAAGCACGGCAAAATTCGCATCGCTTTCAATCCCGACGAGGAAATCGGTCTGGGTGCCCACAAGTTTGATGTAGAGCGCTTTGGCGCCGATTTTGCCTACACCATGGACGGCAGCGAAACCGGCGAATTGGAGTTTGAAAACTTCAATGCAGCTGTGGCAAAGGTCACTTTCAAGGGCTTGAATGTTCACCCGGGATATGCTAAGCACAAGATGCTCAATTCGATTCGCGTTGCCAACCAATTTGCCATCATGCTACCGCGCTGGGAAACACCCGAGCACACCGAGGGCTACGAGGGATTCTATCACCTGATTGGCATTGAAGGCTCGGTGGAAAGCACCACGCTCACCTATATTATTCGCGACCACGACCGCGACCGCTTTGAGCGCCGCAAGAAGGAGCTTGAGCATCTCACGCGTAAAATCAACAACGAGTTCCCCGGCTGCGCATCAATTGAAATTCGCGACCAGTACTATAATATGCGCGAGAAAATTGAGCCTGTAATGTACGTTATCGACATCGCCAAGCAAGCTATGGAGAATGCCGGAATCGTGGCTAAGGTGCAGCCCATTCGAGGCGGCACAGATGGCGCCCAACTTTCGTTCAAGGGTCTGCCTTGCCCTAACATCTTTGCCGGCGGCATGAACTTCCACGGACGCTACGAATATGTGTCGATTCAAGCCATGGAGGCTGCTCAACGCACCATCGTTGAAATTTGCAAGATAGTGGAACAGCGCTAAGAGGCTGCGAAACGCTAAAATAAAACTATAGGTTCGCCCGTAAAGCCAACATCGGCTGCGGGCGAATCATTTTTTGGGAGGGGAGGAATGCATCGGTAGGGCGCAGAGGGCGCGTCACTCGTATGGCACCTCGTCGTCGGCAGCGGTGGCAGTATAATCGTCGGCAGCAGAGTCGGAGTAGCCGCGTGGCGTGACCGGCAGCGCCGTGTCGAGCAGTCGCAGCGTGTCGAGCAGCCGGGTGAGTGTGTCATTGGCAACGGCTTTGGCAAGCTGGCATTCCCACACCACAATCACCACCCAGCCGGCGGCTTCGAGCAGTGCTGTGTTGCGCATGTCGCGCTCGCGGTTGCGCATGATTTTTTCGTACCAAAACTTACGATTGCTTTCGGGCAAATGCTTCTGACAGCTGTGTCCGTGCCAAAAACATCCGTTCACAAATATTGCCGTGCGTAGGCGGCGAATGACAATGTCGGGGCATCCCGGAATTTGCTTTACGTGCAGGCGATAGTGCACACCGTTGTGCCACAAAAACCGGCGCACCACCATTTCGGGGCGTGTGTCTTTGCTGCGTATGCGGCTCATGCATTTGTGCCGCTGCCCTGATGTCATCTTGTCTGCCATAGCGCAAATATAGTGATTTTCTAATAAAAAAATAGGCTTCGCATCCCTGCGCAGCCCACTTTAACCTTAATCTTAATTTAATACTATGAAAAACACGTTACAAAGATAATTGTTTCTCACAGAAAAACATTTAAATACCAGTTAATTTTAAAGTATTTAACTTTTATTATCATAATATTTAACGCTGCAAAAACGGATAGCATTGCCCACAGCCCATTGTGGCGGCGAGTGGCATCGTTCTGATTGTTAGGTATTTTGCTTCCTGTGTCGACTGCCATTACAAAAATTTGCCCAAACGAGCCGTGCCGCAAAATATTTCGGCGTGTTTATCCCTAATTTGCACAGCGGTAAAGTGGTGAAAATGGCCACATAGTGGGCAATATTTCTCTTAGAATTCATTTGTGACAGGATTGAAAAAATTTGTGGCTGCCACAGCAAGCGCCATAACAGCCGCCAAATGGGTGTATTCCTAAAGCCACCATTCCGGCACATCGCGGCCACACATAGCCGCCCGTGTTTAGGAGGCAACCAAGATTGATTTTTAGTCGTTGCAGCCATTGCAGCCGCCGCAGTTGCCGCCTTCGGCTGAGCCGCATCCGCTACATCCACCGCAACCGCCGTGCTTGGGATTGCGTTCTTCGGCAGTGGAATCGCGCACCTCAATCACGGTGCCAACATATTTCACCTGTTCGCCGGCAAGCGGATGGTTGAAGTCCATCACCACCTTATCGGTGCCAACGTGAGTCACCACGCCGTGCACGCGATTGCCTTGTTCGGTCATCATTGGCACAACATTGCCCACCTTCACCGTTTCGGCATCAAACTCGCCGTCGACCATGAAAATGTTCTTGTCGAGGGTGATAATCATGTCGGGGTTGGTTTCGCCAAACGCTTCGGCAGGAGCGAGCACGAACTCAAATTTTTCGCCCTTCTTCAGTCCTTCGATGCGTTTTGCAAAGCCCTCAATCATGCCTTGCTCAAGGCCGTAAACAAAACGATCGGGTGCCGATTCAGGAAATTCGTGCATCAATTCGTCGGCTTCGCCGCTGGTGGTGAACACCTTGTAGGCAAGCTCTACATATTTGCCAAACTTTATTTCTTCCATAAACAGAGATTTTTTCGCTGTATAATAATATATATAATGTTAATAATCTGCGGTTTTGCTCGGCAAAGGTATGCAATTAGCGTGAGATTACGAAATTTTGCATCAATTTTCGCCGAAGGCTATGCGATGACCATGTCATAAATAAAAAGAATGTGCGATTGTTTCGCAACAACCGCACATCGTAAACCTTAAAAATCTAATCCTATGAAAAAACTTATTGCAAAGGTAAAACCATTTTTCGATACTGCAAATTTTCTGGTTAAAATGATTTATAAATTAACTATACAAGTGTTAAACCACTCTATTTTTTGTTTTTTGCCACCAACGAGCCAAGTCTTTCACAAAAAATCATTAATTTCGCAAATGCATAATCACACAATATCCCACCGACCCTAAAAGCCATGGATAAATTTGAACTGAACATACTTGGTTGCGGCTCTGCCACCACATCGATGCGCCACATGCCCACAAGTCAAGTGCTGAACATTCGCGACAACCTTTTCATGATTGACTGTGGCGAAGCTGCCCAGTTGGGCATGTTGCGCCAGAGACTGAAGTTTGTGCGTCTCAACCACATATTCATCAGCCACCTGCACGGCGACCACTGCTTCGGGTTGCCCGGGCTGCTCTCTACGCTCGACTTGCACGGCCGTACGGGCGCGCTCACCATCCACATCAACGCTGAAGGGGCAAAGCACTTTGGCGATTTTTTCAACTTCTTCCTCAAAGGCAGCAGCTACAACCTGCAGTTCAACATCATTGGCACACGCAAGGCAGTGATTTATGAGGATGACGCCATCACCGTCAACGCCTTGCCGCTCAAGCACCGTGTGCCCACCATGGGTTTCCTGTTTGAAGAGAAGCCCAAGCTGCGCCACGTCAACGGCGAAATGGCTCGCTTCCACAACGTACCGCTGCACATGTACAACAATCTGCGCCAAGGCATGGACTACGTCACTCCCGATGGCAACACTGTGCCAAACAGCCTGCTCACCACCGACGCCGACCCCAGCATCAGCTACGCCTACTGCAGCGACACGGCATTTTCGCCTCGCCTCGTGAGCATGCTTCATCAGCCCACGTGGATTTATCACGAAGCCACCTACACCAACGAATACGCCACGCTTGCAAAGCAGCGCGGACACAGCACCGCGGCGCAGGCTGCAATGGTGGCTGCACAAACGGGTGCCAAGAACCTAATCCTTGGGCACTACTCCAAGCGATACACCGACGAGCAGCCGTTTCTGCTCGAAGCGCAGCAGCAATTTGGCGGGCGCGTGTTGCTTGCCAACGAGGGCATGAAAATCGACCTTACTAAATAATTTCGACAGAAAGTCTGAGTTTTTTTGTGAAATATGCATTTTTTTGGAAAAATTCTCTCGTCGACTGCAACCTTTTGCACGAGTCGCTGCGTCTAACCAACGAATCGGCACAATAAACCAGTGCTGATTCAGCCACGAGAGAAACAAAAAAATTATAAATACATCCCAAAACACCTATTAATTATGAAAAAAATATTCATTCTGGCTTTGGTGGCAATAGCCACATTAGCATCAAGCATCAACAGCCATGCTGCAAACACAAGCATCAGCATGAAAGGCGACAGTGTAGTGATTATTGACGGAACCGACACCGTAATTGCGCCTAACGTGTCGGCATTAATCAACGGCGTGAAAGAATCGTTTGGCGACACAGTTATTTCTAACATAGCCGAAGAAGTTGCCGACAATGCCAATAACGCCGACAACGCCGATAATTACGAGCGCCAACGCTACTACGACTATCGCCAGCGCGTCAACACTCAGCAAACCGAACTGGTTATCACATGTATAGTGTTCGGGTCAATCATTTTCATCGTCTTCTTGTGCTTAGTGTTCTTCTATATGCACCGCCGCGCAAAATATCGCATGATTGAAAAAGCAATCGAAAACGACTACGAACTGCCTACATCGGTGGCAGGAATGTATCCACGCAACATGCAGCAACCGGCAGCTCCGCAGCCAATTATAACCAACCAGCCGCAGCATCAACAACCCGGTGCCAACCCAGTGCCTCCTTTCCGTCAGATGGAAGCCAGCCAAGCCTACGGCTATGGCAGAATGGGCGGAACCCCAACGCTGCCTGGACAATACAACGTGCAAGGCTTTAAGAACGGAGCCATTTGGGCAGCAATCGGACTTTGCCTCATGCTGTTCTGGGCAACAGTCGACGCCGAGCCAATGGTTGCACTTTCGGCAATACCCGTAATTATAGGTGCGATTAAATTGTTGGGCGAATTCTTCAAGCAACGCAGCCGCATCGAATACGAACGCTATCAAATGCAACATGGCGTCAACCCCTACGCCTCGCAAGAGCCGGTAATGGGTCAGCCTATGGAGCAACCCGCTGCCGAACAACCTCAGCAGCCAACCGCCACACAATCGTCAGGCGAAGTGACACCTCCACCATTCGGCGGACCGCAACAATAACACAGCAATAGCAAGCCATGGGCGGATTCGCAATTCCGCAATCCGCCCGGCTGCTCGCTCACCACACCGACAGAGAGATTTTCATACAGAGATTTTTTATACAGCCCATTAGAGAAGGTTATCACGATGTTATCGAGAGTTGAAGAGTTGAAGCTCATTTCGCAGGTTGCACTCAGCGACAACCGCCGCGCATTCGCACGGCTGGTGGACGCCTACCAGTCGACCGTGCGCAACTTCTTCCTCAATCTCACCGCCGGCGACTACGCCCTTAGCGACGATCTCGCCCAAGAAACATTCATAAAAGTATACACCAACATACGCTCCTTTAAAGGACTGTCGAAATTTAAAACCTGGATGCTGCGAATTGCATATAACGAGTTTTATTCCTACACACGCAAGATGCGCGAAGAACGCGAAGAAGAAGGCTACAACGTGCCTGACGAACTATCGCGCGACGAGGAAGCAAACGAAGCCAGAATGGATGTATACACCGCAATGCGCACCCTGTCGGAAACCGAGCGAACAATAATAACCCTGTTCTTCATTCAAGATTTGCCAATCAAGAAAATTGAAGAAATCACCGGACTTGCCGAAGGCACCATCAAATCGCACATATCGCGCGGAAAAGCCAAAATGGCTAAGGTGCTGCAACCGCAATAGCGAAAAGAAAACAGGGCAAACAGTTGACAATATAACAAAATAGAACTATCTTTACACATTGAATTATGAAACGTACTGACGAAGACATACAATTTGCCGAGCTGCTCAAGGCTCACACGCCGGAAACAAGCGAGAACCCATGGTTCACTCGCAAGGTGATGAACCGTCTGCCTTACAAGCCA
>JBJECZ010000156.1:0-4438 GCA_051871555.1 Muribaculaceae bacterium
TATATTCACATTCGCAAACCATCGTTTTCCGATGCCGAAATGATTAGCTACCTACAGTCGATTCCACAAAAGTATTACAATCGTCTCACATTAGGCAGCAATTTTGCTCTGATTAATGATTTTCCGTTAGGAGGAATACATATTAAACATAACATCGAAGTTAAACATTGCAATGGCTTACGTATCAGCCAATCATGTCATAGTATTAGCGAGGTGGCATCAAAAAGCAAGAGTTGTGATTATGTGTTCCTTAGCCCGATTTTCAACAGCATATCAAAATGTGGATACAATTCAAATTTCAGCGACCACATGCTGATGGAATATGCAAAAACTGGACTACTTAACAAAGTGGTGGCTTTAGGTGGTGTCGACGCAAGCAACATCACAAAGCTAAACAAATATGGTTTCTATGGCGCCGCTATTTTGGGATACCTGTTTGCCGACATTAATGAGCAAGAATTTACAAACCGACTTAAATTAATTATGTCTAAAGTATAATTACATCTAATATGTTACAATTCATAACAGACGGCATCGATAAGCAAAGCATTCTGAGCCAAACCGAAAAGGTGCTTGAGGGCGGCTGCAAGTGGATTCAATTGCGTATGAAAGATTTTCCTCGTGAAGTGATTGTTGAAACCGCAAGTCAGTTGAAACCTATTTGTGCCGAACACGAAGCAATCTTTGTTATCGACGACCATGTTGATATTGCAAAAGAGCTGAATCTCGACGGTGTACATCTTGGCAAAAATGACATGAACGTGCACGAAGCGCGCGAAATTTTGGGTGAGGAATTCATAATTGGTGCCACAGCTAACACGCTCGACGACGTAATGAGTTTTTCGCCTGTCTACGTCGACTATATCGGACTCGGACCATTCCGGTTTACTACCACAAAAAAGAATCTAAGCCCGATTGTTGAGCTTGATACTTACAGAAACATTGCCACCATAATGGCTAACTCAAAAAAGGAGATTCCGATTGTTGCAATCGGAGGTATTCGCCTCGACGACATCGAAACAATAATGTCGACTGGAGTTGACGGCATTGCCGTTTCCGGAACATTAATTCATGCCGACAACCCAACAAAAGCCACCGTTGATATGGTAGCAAAACTCAATACAATTCTTAATGATAAACTTGCACACAAAGGATTAAAATAAAAACAAATATGGAAGCACCCAACGATATCCTTAAAATAGGCGACCGCGAATTCACCTCTCGCCTTTTTGTTGGCACAGGAAAATTTTCGTCGAACGACCTTATGCTTCAATCAATTTTAGCATCAAAGTCCGAGATGATTACTGTAGCCATGAAACGAATTAACATGGACAACGAAGCCGACGACGATATGCTGAAGCATATCAACCGCGATGCTGTGCAATTCTTGCCAAACACATCAGGCGTTCGCGATGCTGAAGAAGCTGTTCTTGCAGCACAACTATCACGCGAATGTTTTGGAACAAATTTTATAAAACTTGAAATTCACCCAAATCCCAAATACTTGTTGCCCGACCCGATGGAAACGCTGAAAGCCACCGAGCAACTGGTGAAACTTGGTTTTGTGGTGTTGCCTTATATACAAGCCGACCCTGTTTTATGTAAACGTCTCGAGGACGTAGGCACCGCAGCCGTAATGCCTCTTGGCGCGCCTATAGGCACAAACAAGGGTCTGCAAACAAAGGACATGCTTGAAATCATTATTGCCGAATCAAACGTGCCAGTTGTTGTTGACGCCGGCATCGGTGCGCCATCACACGCAGCCGAAGCCATGGAGATGGGTGCAGACGCCGTTTTGGTGAACACCGCAATAGCCATGGCTCGAAATCCGGTTGCTATGGCTGACGCATTCCGCATGGCTGTTGAAGCCGGAAGAAATGCTTTCATTGCCGGACTTGGCGCTGTTTGTGCGCCAGGACAAGCCACGAGCCCCCTCACCTCGTTCCTCGACTATTAATACACTCAATAAACCAGATAAAAATAATATGGAAATTAATACAATTAAAGTTGACTCTTACCCTTCGTCAGAAAAAGTATATCTTAAGGGTTCAATGTATCCAATAAAAGTGGGTATGCGCAAAATCAATCTTACGCCAAATGTCCACTACGAAGGTAGCACAAGAATCGAAACACCTAACGAACCGGTGCTCGTTTACGACACAAGCGGGCCGTACACCGACCCTAATCAGAAAATCGACATCAACCAAGGCATTACACGCCTACGCGAGCAATGGATAGCTGACCGCGATGACACAGAACAACTTGAAGACATCACTTCGCAATATGGACGCATGCGCCGCGACGACCATGCTCTCGATGCCATTCGTTTTCCCATTCAGCACAAACCACTAAAAGCCAAACCAGGAAAAAAAATCACTCAAATGGCTTACGCTAAAGCGGGTGTAATCACGCCTGAGATGGAATATGTGGCAATACGCGAGAACATGAACAACGCCCAGCTGGGAATCAAAAGCCACATAACACCCGAACTAGTGCGTAGTGAAGTGGCTGCTGGCCGAGCCATTATCCCTGCCAACATCAATCACCCCGAAGCTGAGCCTATGATTATTGGCAAGCAATTCTCGGTGAAACTTAACACCAATATCGGAAACTCGGCATTGCTTTCGTCAATTGAAGAAGAAGTAAACAAGGCTGTTTGGAGCTGCTACTGGGGCGGTGATACGCTTATGGACCTTTCCACGGGCAATAATATTCACGAAACACGCGAATGGATTATTCGCAACTGTCCTGTTCCTGTAGGCACTGTGCCAATATATCAAGCACTTGAAAAAGTAAAAGGACAAGTGAAAGACCTCACTTGGGAAATATATCGCGACACCCTCATTGAGCAATGCGAACAGGGAGTAGACTATTTCACCATTCATGCCGGTGTGCTCAAACAGCATGCCGACTTACTGGAGAGCCGCCTCACTGGCTGCGTCTCGCGCGGAGGCAGCATAATCACTGAATGGTGTGTGCTTCACAACCAAGAAAGCTTTCTTTATACACATTTCGATGAGATTTGCGACATTCTCAGTCAATATGACGTTGCAGTATCGCTTGGCGACGGCATGCGCCCAGGCAGCATAAACGACGCTAACGACAAAGCTCAATTCCTTGAGCTTGATGTGCTGGGCGAGCTCACTCTACGCGCTTGACAGAAAGATGTACAAGTAATCATCGAAGGCCCTGGACATATGCCAATGAACAAGATTAAAGAAAATATGGACCGTCAAGTGAGCGCTTGCCACGAAGCACCATTCTACACTCTTGGCCCGCTCACCACAGATATTGCCCCTGGTTACGACCACATTACTTCGGCAATAGGTGCTGCTCAGATTGCATGGCTCGGCACTGCCATGATTTGCTATGTTACGCCAAAGGAACACCTTGCTTTACCAAATCTTGAAGACGTGCGCCAAGGAGTGATAGCCTACAAAATAGCAGCACACGCTGCCGACCTCGCAAAGGGTCACCCGGGAGCACAGATTCGCGACAACGCCATGAGCAAGGCACGTTTCGATTTCAGATGGAAAGACCAGTTCAACCTATCACTTGACCCCGCCCGTGCCCGAGAATATTACGTGCAAAGCCATGGCGAAAACGAAAAGTTCTGCACAATGTGCGGCCCAAATTTCTGTGCTATGCGCATTACACAGTCTGTATGTAAAGAAAAGAAAGGAAAATAAGGAGAGGAAATGTTTTCAGAAGAATTATCAAAAATCTCTTGGGACAAAACAACTGCACAAATAGCAGCAAAAACTGAAGCCGATGTGCGTGTTGCTCTTAGTAAAGAGCGGCTCAATGTCGACGACTTTATGGCACTTATTTCGCCTGCAGCTGCACCATATCTTGAGTTGATGGCTCAGAAGTCGCAATACTACACTCAAGAACGCTTTGGTAAAATCATAAGCATGTACATTCCGCTATACCTTAGCAACGAGTGCTCAAACCATTGTGTGTATTGCGGATTCAACTACAACAACCATTTTGAGCGCACCACGCTCACACCAGAGCAAATCGAGGCAGAATGTAAAGCAATACGCCGTTTGGGCCCATTTGAGAATCTGCTCATCGTCACTGGCGAATGGCCGTCGGTGGCAGGTGTCGATTATCTCGAAAATGCTCTACGCATTGCACGCCCCTACTTTAACAACCTCACCATCGAGGTCATGCCTTTACGCCAGAAAGACTATTTCCGGCTTACCAAGTCGGGACTTAACGGTGTGGTATGTTTTCAAGAAACTTACAACAAGGCACGCTACAACATCTACCATCCGCGTGGCATGAAGTCGATATTCGATTGGCGAGTTAACGGCTACGACCGCATGGGTGCTGCTGGAGTTCACAAAATAGGTATGGGTGTGCTCATTGGGCTTGAAGACTGGCGAACCGATGTAACCATGATGGCTTACCATCTTCGATATCTGCAAAAGCA
>JBJECZ010000157.1:0-18511 GCA_051871555.1 Muribaculaceae bacterium
CAGATTCTTTTCGCTTCTGTATCATATTAGGCGCGTAGTTGCGGATTTGAGGATATCTATATCTAAAAATAACGATTAATTTATTAATTTTGGCAGCGAACGCCTTATTTACGTAGTTATTGATTAATAAAAACAATAGTTTGGTGCCCGCTTCGTATGAGCGGGATAAATAAGAAACAATAATGTTGGGATACCATAGAAATATATTAAGAATTATATCATTACGGGCATTGGTGATGATTGCGCTGCTGATGGTGTCGTCGTGCTGTGCTGCTTTGGCGCAGAAGTCTGTTAGCAAAGCCAATCATGGCTGCGACGCTCTGGTGGTGTCGTGCTATTCGCCATTCTATCGTTGGGGCGCATGTGTCACTAAAGAGGTGGAGAAGGCTATCGACGAGCAGGTTGGTGAAGGCAATGTGCAGCGGCTGTATTTGCCGATGGTGACGGTGCGCAGCGAAGCTGAGTTCGACTCGCTGTGCCACACGTTGCATCAACGCCTCGAAAGCGTCAACCCGCGAACGGTGGTGCTTGTTGGCAGCAACTCGGCATTGTTTGCCCACGTAGTGGACAGCGTGAAGCCGGGCATCTCAATGCTGCTGGTGGCAGGCGATGTGTACACGGGCAGCGAAAAGGCTGTGATTAACGGCGACGTGTTGTGGCATCGCAACCGCATTCCCGACATGGAATTGTGCAAGCGTTACAACCTCACCATACAGTGCATGCCCATTCAGCTCGAGAAAGAGATGCAGCTGATTACGCGCCTCATACCTCAAGTGCAAAACATCTACACAGTCAGTGGCGAGGACACGTTCAGCCGCACCAAGAGCCACGAATTGAGCAGGTTGGTGAAGCGCAAATATCCTGATTTGAGCTATCATCACGTCGATGCCGGCGAGGTGAGCACCGACAGTTTGCTGCGCTTGTTGTCGCGCCTCGACCCAAAACACGATGCAGTGATTTATTCATCGTGGATTAGCTATAATATGAGTTACGACGAAACGGCGGTGATGAACTCAGCCATCTATTTGATGGAGGCGTCGAATGCGCCGGTGTTTGTGATTCGCGACAACGGCTGGATTAGCGGCGGCAACCGCGTGGTGGGTGGCTGCGTAACCGATGAAGAAGCTTTCTACAACGACATGCGCGATGTGGTGAAACAATTGGTGAGCGGCACGCCTGCCAATCAGATTTGCTCACAGACGTCGGCTAACAGCGTGGTGAAACTCAACTATGCCCGAATGCACGATTTTGGCATCCCGCTCAACTTGGTGCCGCGTGGCGCTGTGCTTGTCGACCAACCCAACTCCACTTGGGACAAATACGGCTCGTTTGCCATAGCCACGATTGTGGGCGCAGCCATTGTGCTGTTGTTGCTCATAATCTTTTATATGCGTCAGTCAATCAAAATCAAGGAGTTGCAAATACGCGACCTTAATATGGCGCAGCAGTTCAGCAATCTGGTGCAAAGCATACCAATAGTGTATTTCCGCGGGCAAATCGTGAAAAATCAGGTGGGCAAAATAGTTGACCTAAAATTGGTGTTTGGCAACAAAAATGTTGAGAAACTGTTCGAGCAGGGGTCGGTGGCTCACATCAAGGGAGCGTCGTTTTGCCATTCAATGCCCGAATTAGCGCCTTCAATCATCGAAGCCCTCAACCACAATGTGGCAAAGTGCAACTATGTTTTCGACATCATCATCAACAGCAGCGACGAGCAGTATTATGCCATGTATTTTTCGGTTGACTTGCCCGACATTGACGTGTTTGCCGTGAACATCAGCGACACCATGCAATATCAGGCACGCCTCGAGCATGCCAACGTCTTGCTCAAGCAGGCTAAAGAAAAAGCGGAAAACAGCGAGAAGGTAAAGACTGAATTCATTCAGAACATGAGCCACGAAATTCGCACACCGCTCAACGCCATCTGCGGCTTTGTCGACGTCATCACCTCGGAGGAGGCTGCCTCGCTCACTCAAGCCGAGCGCGACGAGTATGCTGCAATCATCTACAGCAACTCGCAAATGCTCATGACGCTCGTCAACGACGTGCTCGACCTCAGCGACCTCAATTCGGGCAAAACGGTGGTTGAAAACTCGTGGGTGCCGGCCAACGACATCTGCCAATGGGTGGTGCGCACTGTGGAAATGCGCCTGGCTCCAGGTGTAACCATGAATGTGAAAAGCCAGGTTGATGAGAATTTCTATATCCTCAGCGACCCCAAGCGATTGCAGCAGGTGCTCACCAATTTTGCCACAAACGCCATCAAGCACACCAAACAAGGCTCAATCACCATTGAGTTTAACCTCTGCACCGACGAGGATGAACCCGGTTGGGTGGAATTTGCTTGCACCGACACCGGCTGCGGCGTGCCGCCCGAAATGGCACAAGCCATATTTGAGCGTTTTGCAAAACTCGATTCGTTCACCCAAGGCACCGGACTGGGCTTGGCAATTTGTCGCTCGGTGGCTACCTTGCTCGGCGGCAAGGTGATGCTCGACTCAACCTATAAGGGTGGTGCTCGCTTTGTGTTCCGCTTGAAATGTGAGCAGGAGTCGCAAAAATTCCCCCCCCCTTGCACTTGAGCAAATCATTTGAAAATGAGCAGATTACCAAGAATAAGCCACGCATATGAGCGGCGGCGGTGAACTTACACCGCTATGTCTTTGAAACTGCTGGCATGGCGATGCGATTTATGCACAAGCAAGGCATTGCCAAACGTAATCATTCCAAATCGGCCCGCAAACATCAGCACCAAAAACACTATTTTGCTGCCTAACGTAAACTCGCCAACAATGCCCACCGACAACCCGGTGGTGGCTATGGCTGATGTTGCCTCGAAAGCGATGCGAGAGACGTCGGCACCTTGTGGTTCGAACAGCACCGTGAAATAGATTCCGGCAGCCAGCAGGCAAGTGTAAACCACAAACGTGGTGAGCGAGGTTACGATGCGATGCTTCGGCAAGATGCTGTTCATCAGTTTCACATCGCGCTGCATGCTCAATTGGCTGCGTGCAAAGGCGTAAACGGTGGTGAGAGTGGTAGATTTCAAGCCGCCGCCCGTTCCCGAAGGCGATGCTCCAATGTACATTGTGATTATGAGCACCATCATCGGAACGGAGGTTAGTGCTGTGGTGTCGATGGTGTTGAATCCGGCAGTTGTCATTGCCGAAACAGCGTGGAACAGCGATGCCAACGTGCGTTCTTTTATGCCGAGGCAGGATATTGTTGGCTCAAAGAAATAGAGGTGGCAAGCGGCAAACAGCAACATTGCTGTGGTGGCGCACAATATCACGCGCGAAGTGAACGACAGGCGATGCGAACGGCGATTAAGTTTCTTATACACGTCAGCCATAACAATGAATCCCAATGCTCCCAGATAAGATAGTAGCATAATCACCACATTCACGTAGACGTCGCCGCTGAACGCCGCCAGATTGTCGCTGTAGATGCTGAATCCCGCGGTGCAAAATGCCGATATGGTGTGAAACACTGCCGACCAAAGTGGCTGTGGAATGTGGTAGGCAAGAAAATAGGGATAAAGAAGCACCACGCCCATCGCTTCGAAAAGCAATGCAAAGCGAATTACGCTGCGCACAATGTCGGCTGTCTTCATTCCGCTCGGAAGTGGGAATGCCGACTCCATGATGCGGTTGCCCGACATCGGTAGCCGCTTGTTCAGCCCCAGCATGATGTATGATGAAATGGTCATGTAGCCAATGCCTCCCATTTGTATGAGCAATAAAATCACAAACTGGCCGAAAAAAGTGTAGCAGCTCGACACGTCGACGGTAGATAGCCCGGTGGTGGATAGCGCCGAGACAGCCGTGAACACGTTGTCGATTATTGCTATCTGTTGCGTTCGCGAAAAAGGCATTATCAGCAATATCGACCCGATAATTGCATAAGCTGTATAACCAACAAGTAGCTGTCGCCCGGGAATTCGCGATTTGTAGCCAAGCGACACAAGTCTCTCGAAACCGGTGTGTCTTACAAAGCGGCTTATTACTTTGAAAGCATCTGCGAAATAATTGTGCATCAAATACTCCTTTCTGCTCGTCTACGAGCTGTTTTTGAGGTGGCAAATTTACATCTTTTTCATAAAAAACATAACAACAATCGGCTGAAAATTGTTTTGTAGCGCGATATGATGGTTTCAACGAGAGCCACCCATGCCACAACGCATTCAGCAAAATCGACATGGGTTTGAGCCACACGTTAATTCGCTCGGTTTTGTAAAGTTTATAGATTATAACATTCTGACTATCAGCAATATTAACCGCGAAGCGCGGCTACAGATATCATGCCGCCATGTCGCCTGAAAGGCGTGACCCCGAACCCGGCGTCCGTCCGGACAAGACGCGAATTACTTTTATTGCTGAATCTGCAACCGCTCGCGCGGTTGTGCATGCTATTTGCCATAATGAATATTTCGGGATTTTTAGGTTACTACTGTTTTCGATAGCCAGTCGGCGAAGATAGGCGTTTTTTTAGTTATGTGATTTACATTTTGCGGGTTATGAGCCATTTTATAATGGTAATTAGTAAGTTTTGTGGTGGTTTTTTTGTAACTTTACCGCCATAACGCAAACTGCGTAGGCAATTAAAACGCCTCACTATATGACAAATAGATATGGCAGAAAGCAAAAAACGATTATTGACAATAGCCACGGTGACCTATAACGCCGAGGAGGTGATCGGTCGCACCATCGAGAGCATACGGCGCCAAACATGCAGCGACTTTGAGTGGCTGGTGGTTGACGGTGCATCGAAAGATGGCACTATGGAGGCGGTGCGCAGCAGCGGCATCGAGCCTCTGCGGTGGGTGAGCGAGCGCGATGGCGGACTGTATGATGCCATGAACAAAGCCCTCGACAGGGCTCAAGGCGAATATATTGTTTTTTTGAATGCCGGCGACGCTTTTGCCGCTGACGATGTGGTGGAGCGAATTGTGAAGGCTGCCCAAGGTTTGCCCGACGTGATATATGGGCAGACGCGTTTGGTTGATGCCGAGCAGCACGAGCTGGGCAACCGCCACCTCACTGCGCCACGCCATCTCACTTTGCAGAGCTTTGCGCGAGGCATGGTGGTGTGCCATCAGGCTTTCGTGCCACGGCGTAGCATTGCAGGGCATTACGATTTGCAATATCGTTTGTCAGCCGACTATGAGTGGTGCTTGCGTTGCCTGAAAGCGTCGCACCGGAATGTCTATTTGGGCGATGAACCGATGGTCGATTATCTGGTTGATGGCCTATCGGCAAAGCATCGTGCCAGCTCGCTACGCGAAAGGTGGCAGATAATGTGCCGATACTATGGCTTTGTGCCCACGCTGTTGCGTCACATCGGGTTTGTGCCTCGCTTTTTGGCGCATAGTGTGCGCATGGCAATGGCAAAGGCAATGGTTAAAAAGAGAGAATAATTAACAGATAACATATACAAAAAAATAATGAGCAAAGAAACAGCAAAACACATCGAGGCAGTGCGCCAGCAGATGCGCAGTGTGGGCGTCGATGCCGTGATTATACCCGGAACCGACCCACATCAGAGCGAATATATAAGCGACTATTGGAAGGTGCGCGATTGGGTGAGCGGGTTCACCGGCAGCAACGGTACGGCGGTGATTACGCTCAACGAGGCTGCGCTGTGGACCGACTCACGCTATTTCCTTCAGGCTGCCGAGCAGCTCGAGGGCAGCGGCATGGTGATGCATCGCGAAAACGGACCGAACCCCGACACTAAAGAAGAATGGCTTGCCGATGTGCTTGCCGAGGCGGAAGATGCGGTGATAGGCATCGACGGCCGATTGTTTTCGGCGCGCCAGGTGAGCGAACTCGAACAGTTCTGTTTCAACAATGGTTTCCGCCTTGCCACCGATTTTGCACCTGCCGAACGTGTGTGGACCGACCGCCCGGCACGCCCTGCCGGAAAAGCAATGGTGCACGACATCAAGTATGCCGGCGAATCGGTTGAAAGCAAGCTCGGACGCATTGTGGCGTGTATCGAGGCTCAGCAAGCCGACGCCCTGCTTGTGGCTGCGCTCGACTGCATCGCCTGGACTTTGAACTTGCGCGGCACCGATGTGGCTTTCACCCCAGTGGTGACTTCGTTCCTGTATATCTCCGAACCCGAAACAGTGTTGTTTATCGACTCTGACAAGGTAACCGATGAGGTGGCTGCTCATCTGAAGGCTTCGGGCGTGAAGGTGAAAGACTACGACGAAGTGGAGAAATATCTTGGAAAGATTCGCGAAAACGTGAGCGTGATGGTCGACCCCGACGAGGTGAACGACCGTCTGTCTTCGGCTATCGCATCGAAAATATATGCCAAGAACCCCATAGCAATGCTAAAGGGCGTGAAAAACGAGGTGGAAATCGAAGGCTTCCGCCGTGCAATGGAGCGCGACGGTGCAGCGTTGGTGCGCACATTCATGTGGGTGGAAAAGATGGCGCCAACCGACTCCATCACCGAAACCGATGTGGCTCGCCGAGCCATTGAGGAGCGCAAAAAGGAAGAACTTTACACCGACGAGAGCTTTGGCATGATTGCCGGTTATGCTGCTCACGGCGCCATTGTGCACTACGAACCCGAAGATGCCACTGCAGCCACACTGCATGCCGACGGGCTGCTGCTGATTGACACCGGAGGTCAGTATCTCGACGGCACCACCGACATCACCCGCACAATTTCGCTTGGCAATCCCACCGAGGCACAACGCCATCACTACACGCTGGTGCTGAAAGGCCACTTGGCATTGGGCAACGCAGTGTTCCCCGAGCACACACGCGGTGTGCAGCTCGATGTGCTTGCTCGTCAATTCTTGTGGAAGGAGCATCTCACCTATTTCCATGGCACCGGTCACGGCGTGGGCCACTACCTCTCGGTGCACGAAGGTCCGCAAAGCATTCGCACTCAGGAAAATCCGGTTGAATTGGTTCCGGGAATGATAACGAGCAACGAGCCGGGATTGTATATCACCGACCAATACGGAGTTCGCATCGAAAACTGCGTGCTTACGGTGAATGCCGGCGAGAATGCCGACTTTGGCGGATTCATGAAGTTTGAAGACCTCACGTTGTTCCCTTACGACCTGTCGCTCATCGACAAGACGATGCTCACAAGCCTCGAGGTGGAGCAAATCAATGCTTACCACCGCATGGTGCGCGAGCGTTTGGCATCGTATCTCAATGCCGAGGAACTTGCTTGGCTCGAAGCAAAAACCGCTGAAATTTAATGATTTAAACGATAGAATACAGATAATAAATGGCAATTTTCAGAACAATCAATCGAAACGGAGAAATACTCACTCCAAAATATGGCTCAGGCTGCTTTTTTGCCGATAACGCAGCTGTTGTGGGCGATGTGACTTTGGGCGACGATTGCACGGTGTGGTTTGGCACTGTGCTTCGTGGCGACGTTAACACCATCACCATTGGCAACCGTGTGAACATTCAGGACGGCAGCGTGCTGCACACCCTGTATCAGAAGTCGACAATCGAAATTGGCGACGATGTTTCAATCGGTCACAATGTTACGGTTCATGGCGCCAAGATTCGCAATTTTGCGCTAATTGGCATGGGTGCAGTGCTGCTCGACGATGCCGAGGTTGGCGAGGGCGCCATTGTGGCTGCCGGCAGCGTTGTGAAGAAAGGCACGAAAATCGGTCCTCACGAATTGTGGGCTGGCGCTCCTGCCGAGTTCAAGAAAAAGGTTGACCCTGCTCAGGCTCAGGAGATGAACGTGAAGATAGCAAAGAACTATTTGATGTACTCGAAATGGTACGACTACGACGAAGACGCCAATGTCACTCCATGAAAAAATCAAGAAAATATTACTAAACAAAAACTGACTGATAAATGAGAAAAAAAATCACTTTGATTGTAGCACTGGCGCTTGCCACATTGACGGGCGCTGCTGCAACTCCGCTTTGGCTTCGTTCGGCAAAAATCTCGCCGGACGGCAAGCAGATTGCGTTTAGCTACAAAGGCGACATCTGGAAGGTGTCATCGACAGGAGGTGCGGCAGTGCGCCTCACCACACAACCCAGTTACGAAAGCAACCCTATATGGAGCCCCGACGGCAAGCAGATTGCCTTTTCGAGCGACCGTCACGGCAATTTCGACGTGTTTGTGATGCCATCGACCGGTGGCACGGCAGTGCGTCTGACCACCAACTCGGCAAAAGAGCAGCCAATGGCATTCTCGCCCGACGGCGCATGGGTGTACTTCCAGGCAGGCATACAAGACCCGGCACAAAGTGCGCTGTTCCCATCGGGAGCATTGCGCGAAGTGTATAAGGTGCCGGCAGCAGGCGGCCGCACGCAACAGGTGCTTGCCACTCCTGCCGAGGACATCTGCTTCACTGCCGATGGCTCGAAAATGCTCTATCACGACTGCAAAGGCGTGGAAGATGCTTTGCGCAAGCATCACACCTCGTCAATCACTCGCGACGTGTGGATTTACGACGCTGCCACTGGCAAGCATGCCAACCTCACTAATCGCGGCGGCGAGGACCGCAACCCGGTGCTGGCTGCCGATGGCAAGACGGTGTATTTCTTGAGCGAGCGCGATGGCGGTTCGTTCAACGTATATCGTTTCTCGCTCGATGCGCCCAGCCAAGTTTCGGCTGTCACCAACCACAAAACACATCCGGTGCGCTCGCTCTCGATGGCTGCCAACGGCATGTTGTGCTACACCTACGATGGCGAAATTTGGGTGAAGCCTTCGGGCGCCGAACCTCGCAAGGTGGCTGTGGATATTGTGCTCGATGAAGAGAATATGATTGATAACTTGCGCGTCAACGCCGGCCGTGGTGTGGTTTCGCCCGACGGCAAGCAGCTGGCGTTCATTTCGCGCGGCGAGGTGTTTGTCACTTCGGTGGAGTATAACACCACCAAGCAAATCACCAGCACCGCTTGCGAAGAGCGCGGCTTGACTTGGAAGGACAATCGCACCATTGCCTACGCCAGCGAGCGCGATGGCAACTGGCAGCTGTTCACCGCCACCATCCACCGCAAAGAGGACCAAAACTTTGCAAATGCCACTCTCATCGACGAAACGCCGGTGCTTCCGTCGGCCGATGTTGAGCGCTATGCACCAAAGTTCTCGCCCGACGGCAAGGAATTGGCGTTTATTGAAGACCGTATGCGCCTGATGGTGCTCAACCTCGAGACCAACGCCGTTCGCCAAGTGACCGACGGCAGCAAATGGTATGACAACAACGAGGAATTCGGTTTCGATTGGAGCCCCGACGGCAAGTGGTTTGCCATTACTTTTGTTGACAAGAAGCACGACCCGTATTACGATTGCGGAATTGTGAGTGCTCAGGGTGGCGAAATTTACAACATCACGCGCAGTGGCTATTTCAACATGGATGCCACTTGGGTGATGAATGGCAACGCAATTATGTTTGCCACCGACCGCTACGGCATGCGTTCGCATGCTTCGTGGGGCTCGCAAAACGATGTTATGCTGGCATTTGTCAATCAAGATGCCTACGACCGCTTCCGCTTGAGCAAGGAAGACTACGAATTGCTCAAGGAAGTGGAGAAAGCACAAAAAGACGACAAAAAGAAGGCTGACGACAACGCCAAGGCAAAGAAGGGCAAAAAGAATGCCAAGAAAGATGACGAAGCCAAGGCTGACGACGAAAAGAAAGACGTGAAGATTGAATTCGATGGCTTGTGCGACCGCATTGTTCGCCTCACTCCTAACTCGTCGGACCTCATGGCAGCAGCACTCACGCCCGATGGCGAAACGCTCTACTACATCACCCGCTTCGAGGATAAGCCCGACCTGTGGAAATTTTCAACCCGCAAAAAAGAAACCAAGCTGGTGAGCAAGGGTGTTGGTCGCGGCGAATTGCAGATGATGGCTGACGGCAAGGCAATGTTCCTTGTTGGTGCGCAAGCCAAGAAATTCGATTTGCCAGGCGAAAAAGCCACTCCAATAACAGCATCGGCAACAATGAAGCTCGACCATGCAGCCGAACGTGCCTACATGTTTGAACACGTGGTTAAGCAAGAGGCAAAGTGCTTCTACAACACAAATATGCACGGCGTTGATTGGCCTGCAATGGCTGAGGCTTATCGCAAGTTCTTGCCACATATCTCAAATAACTACGACTTTGCTGAGATGCTCAGCGAAATTCTTGGCGAGCTGAACGTGTCGCACACCGGCGGACGCTACTATCCATCGGGCGGCGGCGATGCCACTATGAACCTCGGCTTGCTCTACGATTACACCTACATCGGCAACGGGTTGAAAGTCGACGAAGTGGTTGCCAAGGGACCGTTCGACCGTGCTTCGTCGCGTATGAAAGCCGGCTGCATAGTTGAGAAAATCAATGGCGTGGAACTGAATGATGCCACCGATTATTCGGTTGTGTTCAACGAGATGGGTCGCAAAAAGACTCTTGTTTCGATTTACAATCCTGCCGACGGCAGCCGATTCGACGAGGTGGTGTTGCCAATCACATCAGGACAGTTCAATGCGTTGCTCTACGACCGCTGGGTTAAGGCGCGCGAAGCCGATGTTGAGCGTATGTCGGGCGGCAGACTCGGTTATGTGCACATCAAGCAGATGAACGATGCTTCGTTCCGCGATATGTACAGCCAAGTGCTCGGCAAGTTCAACGACAAGGAAGGCATTGTGATTGACACCCGCTTCAATGGCGGTGGCCGTCTGCACGAGGACCTCGAAGTGTTCTTCAGCGGCGAGAAATATCTCACTCAGGTGGTTCGCGGTCATGAGGCTTGCGACATGCCAAGCCGTCGTTGGAACAAACCATCAATCATGTTGCAATGCGAATCGAACTACAGCAACGCTCACGGTAGCCCATGGGTGTATAAATACAAGAAAATAGGCAAACTGGTTGGTATGCCTGTTCCCGGCACAATGACCAGCGTGAACTGGGAAACCCTCATCGACGATTCGCTGGTGTTCGGCATCCCGGTTATTGGCTATCGCAAGGCCGACGGCGGTTATCTCGAGAACTGCCAGTTGGAGCCCGACGTGAAGGTTGCCAATTCGCCTGAGACAGTGGTTAAGGGCGAGGATACTCAATTGCGCGTGGCTGTCGACGAGTTGCTCAAGCAAATCGATTCGGCAAAGAAATAATTTCCGGCTGAAGAAATAATTCATCACAGGAGGCAGCTGTCGGGCACCGGCATCTGCCTCTTGTTATTTTATGTGAGCATCAGCCCATTGCGCCGTATTCTCTCAAATGTTATTTTTGCTGTAAGTGCGGATGTGTTTTCTTTGAAATGGCTTGGGAAATTCATATATTTGCAGCGAAGTTAATTGTTTTGGCTATGAAAACTATTATTGTTAATTTAATGCTGTCGGGCTTGCTCTGGTTGGGATGCAGTTTTTCAGGCAATGCCCAGGGCGTTGTTAAGCAGGTCGACGGTTCGTCGGCTAATGAGATATTGAACCGTATGCCGGCAAATGCTGCCTACGTCTATTCTGAGTTTCGCCAGGGCGTGGCTTATTTGCGTAACGGCGAAGTTTCGCGCGCATGGTTCAACTATTGCCCTATGTTAGACGAGATGCACTATAAGTTGTCGGGCGATGGCGAGGTGCAGGCGCTGAGCAACGGCGCCGACGTCGGTTTCATTAAGATTGGCAGCGATGCATTCTACTATGCCGGGAAAATGTCGTTTGCGCAGCTGGTTGTCTACGACGATGATGCCATTTTGTGCTATCGCCGTCACACAAGAATCTCGCAAGACGATGGAGATTTTGGCGCTTACGGCACTTCCACCGAAACCGTTTCGGCTTCGCGCATTCAAAGCGTGGCGTTCACGCCCGGCATCAAGGACCTCGATAATTATCGTGACCTGAAGTATGAAGTTGAAAACGACTACATTTTGCTTGTGGATGGCAAACCAATTGTCATTCGGTCGGGCAAGGCTTTCGAGAAGGCTTTCCCAAAACTGAAGAAGAAAATCAAGGAATACCTGTCGACCAACAAGGTCAATTTCAAGAAAGGCGACGACATTGTAGCCTTGATGGAGTTTTGCATCAGCAATAAGTGATGTCGTTGCATTCTATGCACGGACGCTTTGAGCAGGTTGCGCGATAGAGTGCATTGCTGCAATAAGTAGTGCATTATTTTTGCCCGAGCTTTTCGGCGAGGAACTTGCCGGTGTAGCTTTCGGGGCATTCGGCAATTTGCTCGGGTGTGCCGGTGCACACCACGTTTCCGCCGGCATCGCCGCCTTCAGGACCCATGTCGATGATGTGGTCGGCGCATTTGATGACGTCGATGTTATGCTCGATGATTATGATTGAATGTCCGTGCTCGATGAGCTGGTTGAACGACTTCATGAGAGTGCTGATGTCGTGGAAGTGCAATCCCGTGGTAGGTTCGTCGAAGATGAACAGCGTGTGCTGCTTGCCCTCGTCGCAGAGGTAGTAAGCCAGTTTCACGCGCTGGTTTTCGCCGCCCGAGAGCGACGACGACGATTGCCCGAGCTTGATGTATCCCAGTCCAACGTCCTGCAGCGGTTTCAGGCGGCGCACAATGCGGCGCTCGGTGGCACCGGCAGTTTGGCTGAAGAATTCAATGGCTTGATTCACAGTCATGTCGAGCACGTCGTAGATGTTCTTTCCGCGATATTCCACTTCAAGCGCGTTGGCGCTGTAGCGTTTGCCATGACACGATTCACATTCGAGCGTGATGTCGGCCATAAATTGCATTTCGATGGTGATTGTGCCTTCGCCTTTGCAGTCCTCGCAGCGTCCGCCGGGGGCGTTGAACGAAAAGTATCCGGCATTATAGCCCATTTGCTTTGCCAACTGTTGCTCGGCAAAGAGGTGACGAATTTCGTCGAATGCTTTCAGATAGGTTGCAGGGTTGCTGCGCGACGATTTGCCAATGGGGTTCTGGTCGACATATTCAATTGCGCTAACCATATTCACGTCGCCCTCAATGCTGAGGTGTGCACCCGGGGCATCGACGTTGATGTCGAGCCGGCGTGCAAGTGCGCGATATAGAATCTGGTTCACCAGCGTTGACTTTCCAGAGCCGCTCACTCCGGTTACAACAGTGATTACGCCTAGCGGAAGTGTCACGTCGATGCCTTTTAGGTTATTCTCCGAAGCACCTTTCACGATGATTGAGTTGTTCCAGCGGCGGCGCAGAGCGGGCACGGCAATCTGCATCGTGCCGTTGAGATATTTCAGCGTATAGCTTTGCTCGGCTTTTGCTTCGGGTGTTAGTGGTCCGGCAAACACCACGTTTCCGCCGCGGCGACCGGCTTCTGGACCGATGTCGATGAGATAGTCGGCAGCGCGAATTATGTCCTCGTCGTGTTCCACCACAACCACAGTGTTACCCAAGTCGCGCAGCATCTTCAGCACGCTAATCAGTCGCGCTGTGTCGCGCGAGTGCAGTCCGATGCTCGGCTCGTCGAGGATATACACCGAACCCACGAGCGAGCTGCCCAGCGATGTGGTGAGGCTGATGCGTTGGCTTTCGCCGCCCGACAGGGTGGACGACACGCGGTCGAGAGTGAGATAGCCCAGCCCGACCTCGTTGAGAAAACGCAGCCGGTTGGTGATTTCCACCGTCAGCCTCTTGGCGATGAGCGCCTCGGAGGCGTCGAGCTGCAAATTCACGAACCATTGCAGCAGCTGCGATACGGGCATCTTCACGAGGTCGGCAATTGTGCAGCCGCCAATGCGAACGTATTGCGCGCTCTTTTTCAGTCGCGAGCCGTTGCACTCGGGGCAGACGGTTTTGCCGCGATAGCGTGCCAGCATAACGCGATATTGTATTGAATAGGATTTCGATTGAACGAAGCGGAAAAACTCGTCGATGCCGGTGACGTGGCTGTTGCCATGCCACAGCAGGTGGCGTTGCTCGTCGGTGAGCTTGTTGTATGGCGTGTGTATTGGAAATTGCAATGGCACAGCCTGGCGGATGAATTGGTCCTTCCATTCGCCGATTATTTTGCCGCGCCAGCAAGCCACGGCGTCGTCGTAGACCGATAGCGCCTTGTTTGGAACAACTAAGTTTTCGTCGATGCCTGTAACTTTTCCAAATCCTTCGCACACTGGGCAAGCACCCACAGGGTTGTTGAAATTGAACATCAGGTCGCTTGGCTCTTCGAATGTTATGCCGTCGGCTTCGAACCGCTTCGAGAAGTTGAGCGTCTGCACCGTGCCGTTGGTTTGCCATACCATAACCACACATTCGTCCTGACCCTCGAAGAATGCAGTAGAGAGCGAGTCGAGCAAGCGCATGTCGTCCTCCTTGGTGCGAGTCACCGCCAAGCGGTCGATGAGCAAGCGGTAGTCGCCGGGATTCAGGTTGTTGGCATCGGGCAGGATGTCGGTGATGTTCACAAAACGAGTTTCGTGCTCAAGTCGCGAATAGCCGCCTTTGAGCAAGATGGAGAGGTGGGTGGCAAAGTCGCGGTCAGCAGGGATGTGCAATTGGCTGAGCAGCGCAATGCGGGTGCCGATGGGGTAGCTGTTGATGGCTGAAAGCACATCGTTTGAGGTGTGCTTTTTCACCTGATTGCCCGATATGGGCGAATATGTCTTGCCAACGCGTGCAAAAAGCATGCGCAAGTAGTCGTAAATCTCGGTTGAGGTGCCCACGGTGCTGCGCGAGTTGCGAGTGGTTACTTTCTGCTCGATTGCAATAGCCGGTGGCAGCCCCTTTATGAAATCGCATTCGGGCTTAGCCAGTTTGCCGAGGAACTGGCGGGCGTACGACGAGAGGCTCTCAACATAGCGGCGTTGCCCTTCGGCATAGAGAGTGTCGAAAGCCAGCGACGATTTGCCGCTGCCCGATAAACCAGTGATAACCACCAACTTGCCGCGCGGAATTTCAACGTCGATGCCTTTGAGGTTATTCACTCTTGCTCCTTTAATGATTATATTGCCCGAATTCATTATCAAAATAATTAAAAGTGTTTTAGCTTTTGCTGAGATTCATTCTTGCAAAATTACTAAAATTTGTGCAAATCGAATGCCGGGCGCTGTAGTTTATTTTTGGTAGTAAAGGTTATTAAACGTAAAATGAAGATAAACTATGCTTTCTGCAGATTGATATGAGTGTTTGAGCGGCGTATATTTGCATATAATTGCAAAAACTGCTAATTTTGCATATCGAATTCAAGCATATTGATGATGAGTTATAAAATTTACCTTCTTATATTGCTCGGTGCTTTGTCGGCATTCGGGCCGTTTGTTACAGATATGTATCTGCCCAGTCTGCCGTCGATGGTAGATGACTACAATACCAGCGTTTCGATGGTGCAGATGGGCTTGTCGTTCAGTATGTTAGGGCTTGCCTTAGGGCAATTGCTGTTTGGCCCGTTGAGCGACAAATACGGGCGTAGGCGTCCGGTGATTGCAGCAATGGTGGTTTTTTGCATTAGCACTTTAGCGTGTATTTTTGCCCCTACAATCGAGGTGTTTGTGGCATTGCGGTTGATACAGGGCGTGTCGGGAGCCGGAGGCATTGTGATTTCGCGTTCGGTGGCGACCGACACCTTCGACGGTCATCAGCTGCTGAAGATGCTTGCCATTATTGGTGCTATCAATGGCATTGCACCAATCACGGCGCCGGTGGCTGGCGGTATGATTGTGAGCAGCATTGGGTGGCGCGGCATCTTTGTGGTGCTGCTGGTGATTGGTGTATTGCTCACTGTGGGCAGTTTTGTGATGAGGGAGTCGTTGCCGGTGGAGAAGCGCAAGACCTCGGGACTGCTGTCTACGTTTCGCCTGTTTGGTGTGGTGTTGCGCAACCGCACATTCATGTGCTATGTTTTGCAACAAGCCACCGCGCAAGCCATTCTGTTTGGCAACATTGCTTCGTCGCCGTTTATCGTTCAGACTCATTTTGGCGTTTCAGCCACCAGCTTCGGACTGCTGTTTGCCGTCAACGGCGTGTTCATTGGCGTTGGTGCGGCATTGTCGGCACGGTTCCGCAAGCCTGAAACGTGCGTCAAGGTTAGCTGCATAGGCATGCTTGTGCTGAGTGCCCTGATGGCACTGCTGCTGTTTGGCGGCTGCAATGTGTTGTGGTATGAGGTGGTGCTCAATCCGTTGCTTGGTTTTATGGGCTTGACGTTCACGGCATCCACCACGCTTGCGCTCAACAGCGAGCGCGAAAACGCAGGTACGGCGTCGGCAGTGTTTGGCGCCATAGGCTTCATGAGCGGCGGCATAGTCACCCCGCTTGTGGGGCAGGGCAACATGCTGCACACCACGGCGATAGTGTTTGTTGTGGGTGCCATCATGTCGTTTTTGTTTGCCGCTATGGCAAGGGTGGCACAGCGCCGCACGAGTGTCAGTGCATGAGCATGGCATGCATGCGTTGGCTCAACAGCGCCAGCGGACGAGCCTGATATTCGATGTGAAAAGAGCGATTGAATAGTTGACCACTGTGCATGCCGGCACAGCGCAGTTTGGCGCGGTTGCCGCGATGGCGATTGATGTAGGCTTGCAGTTCGTCGTCGGCAAGGTAAGGCGCATCAAGCACAATCTTCACCGCACGTCCGGCACGCTGGCAATAGTCGAGAGCCAGATACATTTCGCGTTTGGGTATTAGGCGGTCGTAGAAATTCAATTCGCATGCCTCGATGATGCTGCTCACATAATTTCGTTCGCACGCATTAAAAAAATCGTCTTCGTAATACTTGCGCCGATATTCGGCGTAGATGTTTTTCCCGTTGTTCAGTTTCTCGTCGGTGTTCATAAAAAATGTGTGTTTTTTTCGTTTTTCAATTCATACAAGCTGCTTCCTTAGGGCATCCGATGTGCAAAGGTGCAAACTATATGGGCAAATTTCGAGCGCATTAAAACTAATATGCGTTAACTTTTAGCCCATATTGCACAAGCCAAACATTTGCGTTATCTTTGCATCTGCGTTGCCAAAAATTAGGTGGCGGAAATTTTATTAACGAACAAGAGATAAACAAAGAAGAATTATGTTGAAGAAAATCCTTTCGATATCGGGTAAGCCAGGACTTTACAAACTGGTGTCGTATGGCAAAAATATGATTATTGTTGAAAGCCTCAGCGAGAAGAAACGCATACCGGCTTACACTCGCGACAAAATTGTGTCGCTTGGCGATATTGCCATCTATACTTATGGCGAGGAAGTGCCTTTGGCAAAAGTGTTCACCACCGTTTATGAGAAGCACGAAGGCAAGGCAATCGATGCTAAGCAATACACCACACCTGAGAGCCTTCAGGCATTTATGACCGAAGCATTGCCCGACTACGACCAAGAACGTGTGTATAACAACGACATTAAGAAAATCATTTCGTGGTATAACTTGCTGCTTGCTGCCGGCTACACCAAGTTTGAGGAAGAGGCTGAAGAAGCCGGCGAAGACGAAGAAGCAAAATAAGAGAGATAACGATTAATGCAGCCTTCATCCCGAGGTGGGGTGGAAGCAAAGATTGATAAAACGAAGGAGCCAAGAGTCTTGTGGCGATTGCAGAGGGCTGACGAGTTTGCCCGTGCACAATCGTATGACTTTTGGCTCTTTTTTATGATTTGAAAAATGCAGCACATAGAAATGATGGCTAAAAGAAACAGGGCATTACGGCAAACGAGCTTGATGGTGTGGGTGTTGGCTATGGCATTGGCAATGGTTTCGTGCCACTCGTCGCGCAAGGTTGTCACCGACGATGTGTATCAGCCTGGCACCGAGCAAACCGGCGGTAAGCGTTGGCATGCCGGAATTGTGCGCGAACCGTCGGACAACGAGCGCCTCTACGATGAGGTGGAGAAATGGTTGGGTGTGCCTTATCGCTACGGCGGCACCACTCGCAGCGGCGTGGACTGCTCAGGGTTGGTGGGCGAGATTTACAAGCAGGTATATGGCATTGGGCTGCAGCGCAATTCTGCAAAAATTTTGCAAATCAACTGTGAAGAGATTTCGAAGAAAGACCTTCGCGAGGGCGACCTTGTGTTTTTCTCATCGCAAAAGTCGAAAGCGAAAATCAACCATGTGGGCATTTATCTGAAGTGCGATAAGTTTGTGCACGCTGGCTCGAAAGGAGTAGTTATCGACTCGCTCGGCATGGCATATTATCAGCGCCATTATGTGGCGTCGGGCAGGGTGAAGCGGTGAGGCTTTTTTGCTTTCCGGCTCGTGTGATGTTCCAAAAAGACCAATTTTGTTGCAAAAATGCCAATAAAGCACTATTTTTGCGTGGAACTTTAAAAAGATAATAATCATATGGCGCATCCAGAAAAACTCTACGGATTGCTTGGCTATCCGTTGGTACATTCGTTTTCGCAAAACTATTTTAACCAAAAATTTGAGGCTGAGAATATCAATGCAGAGTACATCAATTTTGAGATTCCCGACATTGGTATGCTTATGGAGGTAGTTGCCGAGAATGAGAATCTCAATGGCTTGAATGTTACCATTCCGTATAAGGAGCAGGTGATTCCGTTCCTCGACGAAATAGACCCGGCAGCGAGCGAGGTGGGTGCCGTGAATGTGATTAAGTTCATCCGTGGCAAGGACGGTTTGCGTCTG
>JBJECZ010000158.1:0-18458 GCA_051871555.1 Muribaculaceae bacterium
ATAAATCCATAAAAATGTGGATAAAAATGTTAATGATTACTAAATGCGGAAAATATGTGTCTTGAGGGACATATCACATTCGTCCGCCAAGGTGAATTAGAAGCTGTGTGCCGTGACTGCGACCTTGCAGCAGATAATAGCACATGCATACACGCAAGGATGATAAAAATATTGAAAATAAGTTAAAGAAACCTAAATCAAGTCGAATTGTAGCTGGTTATTAAATTTTGTTTGCTAACTTTCCGTGAATTTTTAATACCAATTTTTATCATAAACCGTTTTTCAAACAATCAGAGATGACAATCAATTTAAAAAAGATTATTTTGGCAGTGTTGGTGCTGTGCAGTGTGAGCGCCATGGCAGCCGTCGACGAGTTGACTCCGAAACTCGAAATGCGTTCGGCGTGGGTGGCTACAGTGTGGCGCTTAGATTGGCCTCAGTCCACTACCACGGGAAGCGAAAGCTCAATTAATAATCAGAAAGCTGAGATGACGCGTCTGCTCGACTCGTTGGCAGTGAACAACTTCAACGCAGTGAATTTTCAGGTGCGCGGCATGAGCGACGCCATGTATAAATCGAGCTACGAGCCGTGGTCGGAATACCTCACCGGCACACGAGGCAAGGACCCGGGTTGGGACCCTCTGGCGTTCGCTGTTGAGGAGTGCCACAAGCGCGGCATGGAGTGCCATGCGTGGGTGAATCCCTACAGGTTTAATTCGTCGTCAACCTCGGGCGGTCAAAGCGGCGACGTAACCGGCTACATTGAAAAAGGCTGGACCATCACCGGCGGTTCGGGGCTGATTCTCAACCCGGGGTTGAGCGAGGTGCAGGACCGCATTGTAGACATCTGCAAGGAAATTGTATTGAACTACGATGTCGACGGCATGCTCTTCGACGACTATTACTATAACAGCGCAGCCTTGAGCGAGGACTCCGGCATCTATAACGCCTACGTTGCGGCAGGCGGCACGCTCTCGCAAGCCGATTGGCGCCGCAAGAACGTCACTGACCTCATGCGCAAGCTCTACAACATGTTTGAGAGCACAAAGCCGTGGATTCGGTTCGGTCAGGCTCCGCAAGGCACCACCTACACTTCGCAGGCGATGGCTGACAAATACGGCATCGAAAAATGTCCTGTGGGCTACGACAACAACTATGGCAGCCAGTATATCGACATCATGGAATGGTTCGATAACGGATTGATTGACTATATTTCGCCGCAGGTGTATTGGACCATCGGCGCCGACAACGATTATAGCAAGATTGTGCCTTGGTGGGGCAAGGTGGTGCAGAAGTTTGGTCGCCACTTGTTCGTGTCGCACTCAATATCATCGCTCACCTCGTCGTCCGACGTCAGCTACTCCTCGGCATCGTCGCCAGGCTTGATTTCCTCGGAAGTGATGCTGACATCGGCGATGGTCGACACCGACGTTAACCCCGACGACATCCTCGAGGCATCGGGTCCGAACAACAGCACATTCGCCGAGTTTGCCAACGAAATAAAGATTAACCGCAACTCGTCGCTCAACGGCTCGTGCGGCTCGATATTCTATTCGGCAAAATACCTCTACACCCTTGGCACCAAACCGTCGTTCGCCCACTTCCTCAAGCGACACGTGTTCTCGCACCCGGCGTTGTTGCCTGCCATGACGTGGAAGAGCGGCGCCACCGACCCTGGTGCGATTTCGAATTTCGTCTACGACGAGGAAGGCACACTCACATGGGATGCGCTTGCCAACATGCGCTACACCGTATATGCCGTGCCTAATGGCATGTTGCCCGAGGCATTCGACAAGGGCATCGACTATCTGATGGGTGTGGCTTACGGCACTTCGTTCACCGTGCCCGAAAAATATCGCAGCGGCTATTACTTTGCCGTTTGTCCTTACGACCGTTATGCCAACGAGTGGACTCCTACATTCTGGAAGCCTAATTACAGCGAAACACTTGCTGCACCCACGTTGACATCGCCGGCTACGGGCTTCGTCACCAACGAAGACTTCACTTTCAAGTGGAGCGCCGTTGACGGTGCCGAGCGCTATGTTGTTGACTTCTCCACCGATGCCGATTTTGCCAAGATTGAAAAGTCGGCGCAAACCACGGCATGCGAATTGCCGCTCGCCGATGTGTATAGCTACATCAGCAAGAACACCAATGTGTACTGGCGCGTACACTCGTCGGCAAAGGGCAAGAACGATGGCGTGTCGGAGAGCCGTTGGTTCAAGTTCACGCTCGTGGAGGTGACAAGCCCCGAAAACGGAGCCACCGACCTTGACCCGAAAGTGTCGTTTGCATGGTCGCAGTCGGTTCCCGGCGAAGAAGCCACCCTCGAGGTGTCGACCGATGAAGAATTCAGCACCATCGTGCTTAGCCAAACCAACCGACAAGGCTCGTATCAAGCCAAGGTGTACGAACTGCATCCGGTGACCAACTACTACGCACGCGTGGTGGTGAACGGCCGTGCATCTGACTATGTGACATTCCGCACCAAGGCAATGCCATGCGAGGTGCCCACATTCAAGACTCCGCTTAACAATGGCACCTGCTACAGCAACGACCGCATCGAAATCAATCCGCAGGATGGCGCCGAATTTGTGATAATACAAGTGGACAAGACCGACAGTTTCGGTTCGTCGAAAGCACAAAAGCAGCTCAGCGACTTTGTCACCGGCGTTGATGCATCTGAAATTAAAATTTCGCGAAAGAACCCGATGGAAGACGGCGTGACCTACTACGCCCGCGCCATGGCTAAGTATTACGATGATGGCTTGGTGCTGCGCGAAACCGATTGGAGCGACGTAATCACGTTTGTTTATAGCAGCCAAGAGAGCGGCATCGACGACGTCAGCGCCGACGCCGGCAGCATTGCCATTGTGGGCAACGAACTGCTCATCGCGCTGCCAACAGCCAAGCCTGTTGCTGTTTCGGCAACCACTATGCTCGGCACCACAAAGCAGCTATATGCTGCCAGCGTGGCACAGACTACTGTAAGCCTCAGCGAGTTGCCTGCAGGAATGTATGTTATTAGCGTGAAAGTGGGCGGCGAAATGCATGCGCTGAAGTTCGTGAAGCACTAATCAATTATGGAATTATTAATCAATTAACCTATATACCATTTATTTAACGACATGAGAAAAATTGTTCTTACAATGGCATTAGCCATGGCAAGTGCGTCGTTGTTTGCGCAGGTGCTCGATGTGGCGTCGATTGAAAAAATCGACATCAAGGGCGCCGGCAAAAGCGTGGTGACGGGCATCAGCCCCAAGGGCAACTACCTGTTGCTGTCGGATGCGCAGCTCAATGGCTTGGCAAAGTACGACTTGACGACAAAAACAGTTGAGGTGATTTCGAATGCTCGCAGCGCAGGCATGAATGTGGCAATTTCGAGCGACGGCAACAGCTTGGCGTATCGCGAGGACAGCTACGTCGACGGGTTGCGTTATTCCGACCTCAAGGTGCGCGACCTTACAAGCGGCGCAAGCCGTCAGTTGGCAAAGGGTGTTCGCAACCTGAATGCAGTAAGCCTGCAAGGCAAAACAGCAGTGATGGTGGCAGGCGGACGCATGACCAAGGCTGCAACCGTGGGTGGCAGAGCTGCCCGCAAGACGGCGCCGGTGGCTTCGATTGTCAACAGTCAGCTGGTGCTCGACGTGAACGGCCGCACCACCACATTGTCGCCAAACGGCACCGAGCACAGCTACATTTGGCCATCGGTGTCGCCCGACGGCACCAAGGTGTGCTATTTTGTGTGCGGACGCGGCTGCTATGTTTGCGACCTCAAGGGAAACATCGTGGCTGAACTGGGCAAGCTGCATGCGGCAAAGTGGCTCGACAATAACACCATAGTGGCGATGAACGACACCGATAACGGCGTGGTAATCACTTCGTCGGCAATTGTGGCTGCTTCGCTCGACGGCAAGCGCCAAACACTCACCGATGCAAGCATGAAAGCAATGTATCCCTACGCCAGCGCCGACGGCAAGAAAGTGGTGTTCACCACCGACGAAGGCGAAACCTATATGATTAACATAAAATGAAAGGACAAGCCATGAATACGATGAAGAAACTTTTATTTTTTGCGGCAGCATCGGTGATGACTGTTGCTACGGCTCTTGCCGGTGGCGACCTTTCGAAGACTCAGGCTCGCATCTACATCAATCCCGGTCACGGCAGTTGGGGTCCTAACGACCGCAACCTTGCCACCATCAACCATGCCATAGGCGACACATGTGGCTTCTACGAGTCGAACACCAACCTTTGGAAAGCCCTTAAGATGGGTTCTACGCTCGAAAAATGGGGCGTGCCCAAGGCTAACATTAAATATTCGCGCGTGAAGAACGGACCGTACCCCTATGTTAGCGGCGCCGCCAATGAAGACCTTTATAACCGCGACCTCACCGAGATTGCTGAAGAATGTAACGCGTTCAACACCGACTACTTCCTGTCGATTCACTCCGACGCCGCCACCGATGGCGCCGCCACCAACCGTGCGCTGCTCATCTACAACGGCTACAGCGTGCCGGCAGCCGACAACGAGAACATGTGGGAAGGCACTCGTTCGCTGGAATATCAGCAAACCAGCCGCGCCATGGCTGAAACGCTGTGGCCCATTCTGGTGTCGAACGGCGTTGAGGTGTACACCAGCAAAGACATGAGCACCTACATCGTGGGCGACTTGACTTTCTACTACGGCTATAAAACCCCTGCCGACAACGCCAAGAACGCTGCCGGATACTTGGGTGTGCTTCGCCGCAACACTTGCAACGGATTCCTCTCGGAGGGCTATTGCCACACCTATCAGCCTGCTCGCCACCGTGCGCTCAACCGCGATTTCTGCGGTCAGGAAGGTGTGCGCTATGCACGCGCCGTGGCTGAGTGGTTCGGTTGGGAAACCGAATCGACCGGCTACATCATGGGTGCCGTGAAAGACCTTCACGAGGTGTTCTCGCACACCGTATTCCATCCCAACACCAGTTCGCTCGACATCTATAAACCAATCAACGGCGCTGTGGTTACACTCTACAAGTCTGGCGAGAAAGTGGCTGATTACACTTGCGACAACGAGTATAACGGCATCTTCGTGTTCGAAAACCTCGAGCCTGGCGACGATTACACCCTCGAGGTGAAAGCCGAAGGCTATAAGTCGAACGTTGCACTCGATGAGGAATATGGCCGAGAGGCGCCAAAATATAGCGTAAAAGCCAACGAAACCACCTATATGACCATTCAACTTGAGGTGGAAGGCTATGTTGAGAATCCTACATACAACTATCCCGAACCTATTCAGGAAGAGTGGTTGAATGTGATGAATAAATACGAAATGCGCAAGGATTTCGTGAAAAAGAGCATCGATGTGCTTTCGGGCAAAACCATCCGCCGCGAGGTGGCTAAGGGCGATTCAACCTATGTGCTTGCCCTTGACGAAGCCAACAAACCATACATATATTGCTTCGACGCTCGCACTCAGGATATGCTGTTTGAGGTGAGCACCGAGGGCGTGGGCACATCGGGCGACGCCAACGAGGTGCTGCCTATCAGCGACATCGCGTTCACCAGCGACTCGATTTTGGTGGCTTGCAACCAGGTGAAGACGTCGTTCACCCCGTCGGGCGTGTTCCGCACCTACAAGTGGCAACGCCACAAGACCACCCGTGCTCCTGAGGGCAAACCGCTCGAGTGGTTCACTTCGGCTACCAACTACACCAGCGGCAATTTCACCAGCGCTGTCACCGGCACCACTTTTGCAGTGAACGGCCGAAGCGACGATTGCGTGGTTGCCACTACGGCTCAAACCACAGGCTCGAGCAAGGAGGTGCGCATACCATTGTTCACCATAACGCGCAAGGGCTTGTTGGGCACAATTCGCAATCAGGACAAGACACACTTCACCGAGGCGCTGCTTGGTGCCGACTATAAGCTGGCAGCATCGCCTTATGGCGACAAAGCCTTTGTGATTGACGGCTCTAACACCACACCGTTTGAATTCTCGATGGGCGGCGACGTGGCTGCTCCGGTGTATGGCTCAAAGCTCAGCGCCGACGTCATGCCGGTTGCCGTGAACGGTGCCACATTCTTCAGATATGCCAAGCATACGCTCATGGTTGTGCCAACTGTTGCCGATGGCGCGTATAGCGGCGTTCAGCTCTACGATGTCACCAACGGTCTCGACAAGGCTGCCCTTATCGAAACCACCGAAACCACTGTGGCAGGTGCTGCTTCGTCGACCTACGCCAATGCCTATTCGGGCGTTAACGGCGCCGACATCTCGCTCTATCTTAGCAATAACGCCGAGGTGAGTCGATTCACCACCGAAGGTGTTGAGCAGAACTATGTGAACAACATCTTTGCCTTTGATTTGGCATCGGAACAAACCGCCGATGGCTATAACTTCACATTCACTTCGAACGAAAACAGCAGCCGCGGCGGCAGAATAGTGTTCTACGATGCGGCATCTGGCGAGGAGGTGGGCGAAATTGCCATCAGCAGTATCACTCGTGGCGAAAACAGCGTGGCTGTTGCTGCCGACGATGTTCCGGGCGTTGTCGATCAAAACCTCAAGTGGGCTGTGGAAGTTGAAGCCGACAATGTGGCTATTATTCGCAACCTGCTGTCGAAAGACGACTATAAGCTCAATCGCGCCTATGTTGCTGTCGATGCTTCGCCTATTAGCCCGAAATTCGGTTCGTTGTATGTGTCGGATTATGCCGGTGCAAGCAATGCATCGAATGGTGTTTATGTCTACGATGCGCTCTACAATCGTGTCAACGACACACCAATCAACACCCCGGCATTCAACACCAACGCCACTTTGGACATCAGTTCAAATGGCAACGTGTTTGTGACCGATGCGGTGGCTGACCGTGCAGGTTTGTGGACAATGCCGTGCGGCGACACTCAAAGCGGGTTTACACAGTTCTTCGAAGGCGAGAATGCTTCGGGCATCATCACCTCGGGCGGTGCCGAAGTGGCTGGCATCACCACCAGCGTGGCGTTCCGCGGCACGGGTGCCGACGAAAAGATGTATGCTTTTGTGAAGACCTCGTCGGGCAAATACGCTATCAACATCTACAACATCGGTGGCGCCAACGGTTTGGCAGCAACAACTTGGGGCGTGGCTCCGAGCAAGGTGCTCACTCTGCCGTTCACTGCCGAAAGCGATGCTACTATTGTGCCGGTTGAGCAGGGTGTATGGCTTTGCCAGACCATCAGTTCGCAGAGCAACACCGAGAATAAGCCTACACTGCTCTTCATCAACTACGAAGGGGAAATCACGTTCAACCAAGGCATGCTCGCCAATAAGCCGTTGCTCAGCGGAGCCGGTGGTAGCGCAATGTGCGTGAGCCGCGACGAATCCACATTGGTGGTGAACGACGAAAATGGCTTGTTCCAGTTCTTCGACGTTACATTCAGTGGCACCACGCCAACACTCACGCCTCGTTATAGCTACGAACATGGCATCGGTGTTGCTTCGCGTCGCCTGTTAGACGGAAAATACATCGAGCAAATGGCATTTGACTATGCCGGCAACCTTGTGGCTTCGGGCCATTACCTTGGCGTGTTCACCATCCCTACCGACGACAACCGCTGCCTTGTGCCTGCCGCTGACATTATCGTGAAAACAAGCGATATTCGTGGTGTAGAGGCTGACGATGCCGACGAGAATGCTCCGGTTGAATACTTCAACCTGCAGGGCGTGAAAGTTGAGAAGCCCGAGAATGGCATCTTCATCAAGCGTCAAGGCAAGAAAGTTGAGAAAGTGATTATTCAATAACCCCGATGCCTCATTGCCGCTGCTCTGCGGTGAGTGAAGCGTAATACTAAAAAATGCTCAGTCCTCATGGATTGGGCATTTTTGTTTAAAGCCATCGCCGCTGCAACTTGTGTGGGGCGTCCTCGACGGTCGCCATGGCAGCCAATATGCACGGTGGGTGATGCTATTGCATTGCGCCGTTGGCGGCTGATGGGCAGGCGGTTGGAATATTTTTTGTGGCGATAGCGTGTCATTCGCTTGATTATGTGAATAATTATTGCGAACTTTATGGCAACTTTCTCGGCTTGCCTCGAGAGTGTGAAATGAACAACCTTGCAGAAAACTGAACTAACTGACATAAAAAACCATAACCTTTTCGATATGTATTTTGCAGTAGATTTAGGTGCCACCAGCGGTCGCACCATAGTGGGAAAACTTGAGGACGGCAAACTTGTGATGCGCGCAGCCACACTTTTTGTGAACACTGAAACTTACATAATGGTATCATGAGAATCAATTACAAACGAACATTAGAAGATATAATAGCATCGGGGCGATTGCAAACAATGATAAAAGCCGACCGCCTTGTGCGAGAGTTCAACAGCTTGCCGCTCGTGGCGCAAGAAGAGCAGCTTCGCATCATCAAAGAGCTGTTTGGTAGTGTGGGCGATAAACCGAGCATATCGCAAGGATTCCGTTGCGACTTCGGCGAGAACATACATGTGGGCAACAATTTCTATGCAGGCTATAATTGCACAATGCTCGACTATGCAGAGATTCGCATCGGCGACAATTGCCTGATAGGTCCAAACGTGGGTATCTACACAACAGGGCACAACCTTGCACCTGAGCACCGTTACGAATCAGGTTGGGCAGAACCTATCGTAATCGGCAACGATGTTTGGATAGGAGGCAATGCGTGCATTATGCCGGGAGTGACAATTGGCGACGGGGCAGTGATTGCAGCAGGGTGTGTTGTCACCAAGAATGTTGATGCAAGAACTGTTGTTGGTGGCGTGCCAGGCAGAGTGATTAAACATATTTAATGAAATAATTGCCACATTCGATACACCCGTACGGCTAAGCATGGCATCGCTGCAGGGCTCACACTTGTGGCGGCGGTTAATATTGCTAATGGACTGTTGGATATAATAATTTTTTTTGTGGCGATAGCGGGGCATACGCTTGATTATGTGAATAATTATTGCGAACTTTAAGGCATCGTTTCGTAGGCAGGGCAGATAGGTGCGGGCGTTTTGCTCCATTGGAATGTGTGCTTTGCAGTGGCGGAATGGAGTGTTAGTTATTTACATGAACCCTTTTTTCGAGCGAGAACTAAACTGAGTTACAAAAAAATATAACAACCTTTTCGATATGTATTTTGCAGTAGATTTAGGTGCCACCAGCGGTCGCACCATAGTGGGAAAACTTGAGGACGGCAAACTTGTGATGCGCGAACTCACACGTTTTTCCAACAACCTTATTGAGGTGAACGGACATTTCTATTGGGATATTTATGCGTTGTACAACGAGGTAGTGCGCGGCTTGAAAGAAGCTGTTGCACAGGGCTTGACAATAAGCAGTATAGGCATCGACACTTGGGGTGTTGACTTTGTGTGCGTGGCAGCCGATGGGTCGGTGAGCCAGCCGCTGAGCTATCGCGACCCTCACACGTTTGAGTCGATGGAGCTGTATATGCGCGATGTGATGCCTCGCAGCGAGTTATACGGCATTTCGGGCACCGAGATTATCAATTTCAACAGCATATTTCAGCTTTATGCAATGAAGCTTGCCGGCAACTCGGCATTTCAAGGGGCGAAGAAATTCTTGTTCACACCCGACGCTCTGTCGTATATGCTCACGGGCGAGATGGTGTGTGAATACACCATTGCCAGCACTTCGGGCTTGCTCGATGCGCATAAGCGTGCATTCAGCCCACGCCTGCTTGAATCGTTGGGCTTGAATGCCGACCAATTTGGCCGCATTGTTTTCCCCGGCGAGGTGGTGGGCACTCTCACACCGGCTTTGCAGCGCGCCACGGGATTAGGTGCAGTGCCGGTGGTGGCTGTTGCCGGACACGACACGGCATCGGCAATCGCTGCCATTCCTGCTAAGGATGAGAATTTCGCCTACCTGTCGAGCGGCACATGGTCGCTGATGGGCTTGGAGAGCAAGCATCCGGTGATTGACGATTATTCCTACAAATTTAATGTCACCAACGAGGGTGGCATCGACGGCACCATCTGCCTGCTGAAAAACGGTTGCGGAATGTGGATTTACGAGAGTTGTCGCCGCCAGTGGCGCGATGCTCCTACGGGTCACGGCGAGCTGATTGCAGCTGCCATGGCAAGCGAGCCGTTCCGCTCGTTCATCAACCCCGACGACGCTGTTTTTGCCAACCCCGACAGCATGCTCGACGCCATTGCCGACTACTGCCGTCGCACCGGGCAGCCTGTGCCCGAAGGCTACGGCGCCATTTGCCGATGCATCTTCGAGTCGATGGCGTTGCGCTATCGCCAGTTGATGGAAGGCCTGAAACCGATGTCCGACCACCCGATTGAAGTGCTGCACGTGATAGGCGGCGGTTCGCTTAATGCTTGCCTCAACCAGTTCACCGCCAATTCGCTTGGCATTGAGGTGATAGCCGGTCCGCAGGAAGCCACTGCGCTGGGCAACATACTCATGCAGGCGCGTGCCGTGGGCGAGGTGGACGGTTTGTGGGCTATGCGAGCCATTGTTGACCGCAGCGTGGATGTGCGCCACTTCAAGCCAGCCGACGCCGAGGTGTGGAACGAGGCTTACGCCCGATTCTGCGCTGTCACTGCTAAGGCATAAATTTCACGACATATAACATAAAAACAGGGGCTGCGTCGTGATTGCGACGCAGCCCCTGTTTTAGCTGAGAATGATGCTATATCAGCGCACCAGTTTTATTGTCTTGGTTTCGCCGTCTGCATGGCACACCACGATGTATATGCCGTGGGCAAGTGACGAAAGACTGAGTTCGGTGACGTTCTTGGCAGTAACCATGAGTCGGCTGTTGAGGTCGTAAACGTCAATGTCAGCTTTGTGCGACGATTGCACCGAGCCGGCAACGTAATTCACGGTCCACTCGTTGTGCTCGGTCACTACAATTGCATCGGTGTATACCTGATGCTGAATCTTATAAGCAGCCAGTCCGTTGCTCGGCACATAGAAGTAGATGTTTTCGCTACTCTTCGACGAGTCGGTGCTGCTGGTCACCGTTTCGTGGTCGATTAACGCATCGGCGTAGAAGCTGTATTCCGAGCCCAAGCCGCCTTGCGGCACAGTCCATTTAGTGGCGAGTGAGCTGTAATCCCAGTTGCTGTTGGCTGTGGCGATGAGGAAGTCGTTAGGACCGCCGTAGTTGTTGCCGTCGCCGGTTTGATAAACGGGGTTGTTTGGATACACCATATAGTTGACCTTATTGTGGGTGAAGAACGCCAAGCCGTTGGCATATTCGTTTTCGGGGGTGGCAGTTGCCGCAGCATTGTCGAAGCTGTCGAGCATGTTTCCGGTGGTGAACGAGTAGCGTGCCGGCATTGTTGCAGCCGAGTTTACGTAGAATGTGTTTTCGTCAATCGGGAAGACGCGTATCGACAGGTTGTCGAAATCCGACGTCGACGGGTAAACGGCGTTGAGGGTTACTATTTCCGAAGTGATGTTCGAAGCCGAGTTAACTGTCCAGCGCACCACTTGGTTGGTTTTCGACAAACCGGCAAACACATAGAACGGGTAGGTGTTTACGTTGCCATAAACGGCACAGTGGTCCACGCGGCCGCCTCCGCTGTAGGTGAGCGAAGCCGCGAGAGTGGCGTCGCCAGTGGCTTTGTTGATGCTGTAAAGCTTCAGCGGAGCTGTCGACAGGTTGAGCGAGAGGTTCGACACAAGCAGGTTGCCTGCGTTGTCTTTGAGCACGTCGTTGCAGGGGAAATAGGAGCATTGCACGGTGCTTGGCAGCGCCAGACGGCTGATGAATTCGCCGGTGAGGGCGTTGTAGCGGTCGACGTAGCAGTCGGCGGTGCTGCTGTTGGCAGAGCGTGCCGAGAGATAGATGATGTTGTCAATCACGCACATACCGCGGTTGGTGCTCCATGTGGCATTGTCGGGCAGATTGTTGAAATCATTGTCGACCGAACGCACCCACAGGTTGGTGATAGACACCGATTCTTGGCTGTCGTAGGTTGCAGGGTCTTTCTTGATTTCGTATCCCGATTCGTTTCCGGCAATCTGGAATGTGAATTTGCGGGCTTCGGAATCGGTGTCGATGCAACCGGCTTTCGAAGTGGTGACTTTCCAATAGTAGGTGCCTCGAGGCAGGTCGCTTTCGCTCACGGAGTATTGCACGGTGCTTCCCGAGGTGGTGAACCCGGTGGTAGCGTCGATGATGGCGTCGGTGAATTGCGACGAGGTCGACACCATCAGGCGGTAGCTGTCGGCAGCGACGGCTGTGAATGCAAAGGTGAATGCTTCGGTGATGGTGGCGTTGTTTGCAGGAGTCTTCAGCGTGACTTGCGGAGCTGCTTCGCGCTTAGGCGTGCTGAATGTCCAAGCCAGCGTGGCGGTTGTCTTGTAGCCGGTCTTGGTGGCGGTGATGCGCCAGTAGTAAGTGCCGTTGTAGCGCAGCTTGCTCATGTCAATGGTTGCGCTGGTGGCAGTGGTGGTTTGACTCAGCACGGTTTGCTCGAATGCAGCGTCGGAAGCGATTTCCATTTTATATGAAGCGCCGTCAACGCCTTTCCAGCTGAATGTGATTGATGCTTCGTCGGGCACGGTGGCTCCGTTGACAGGCGACGAGAGCGATAGCGGGCTGATGGCATCGAACTCGGCAGTGGTGAATTGAGCCACGTCGCTTGCAGCGTCTTCCTTGCCGGTTTGCGAGGTGATGATGTGCCAATAATATGTGGTGCTTTCGTTGAGGTCGCCTGCGTTGAGGCTAATGCTGTTTGCGGTGATGCCTGTTTTGTTTATCACTGGGTTTGAAATGTCGCTTGATTTGCTCACCTGCAAGGTGTAGGTGGCAGCATCGGCAGCCGCACTCCAAGTGAAAGTGACGGGTTGCTTAACCGTAGCGCCGCCAACCGGCGATGTGAGGGTGACTTTCTCGGCAGGAGTGACGTTGTCAGTGCTGTAGCGGGGCTCGTATTCGTTGCCGTAGCGGTCGAGGGCACACACGGCGTAGTAATAACCGCTCACCATTTCGGCGGGCAGATAGCAGTAGTTAGAATAGTATATGCCCACTAAATAGTCGGAGAGGATGCCGCCGTCGACGGTGCTCATTATGTTTGCCTTGCTTACGCTCGACGGAATGGCGTAAACCGTGTAACGGTAGCCGTCGCCCAACGTGTTCCAAAAGATGCCGCCGTTGGCATCGGGTGCGGTGCTCAGGTTGCTCACTTTGCCGGGGTCGGTGGCTGTTTTCCAAGTGATTGCCGGTGGCAATGCCTTTTTCTGGAATTTGTTTGCCAACAGCCATTCGCCAATGCCCGAAACTATCTTGCCGCTGACTTTGTTGTGCGAATAGAGCACGCAGCCCGGGGCGTTGTTCTGGGTGTAGTCGCGCGACAGTTGCACCTGTTTGCCCACTTCCTGAAAGTTAGATGTGGTGTTTGCCGAGCCGAGGAACGTGATTGAGTGGCTGGCATAGTGGTGGCGTCCGAATTGCTTAGCCACCTTGCTCCACCAGTTGGTCATCGGTCCGAATGGGTTGGTGCTGTGGGTGGTTATCCAATAGAGTTGTGGTGAGATGTAGTCGATTGTGCCTTCTTTGAGCCATGCCACGGGGTCGGAGAAGATGCCGTCGTACTGCCAGTCGCTTGCCGAGCAATAGTTGCTGAGGGGCTCCACGCCGTGGCTGGCAGCCACCGACGAGTTTGAACAGGCGGCGCCGGCGGGCGAAATGCCGAATCGCACCCAAGGCTTGGTTGCTTGAATCATGTTGTAGACGTCAGCCACCATTTGGTTGACGTTCTTGCGGCGCCAGTCGCCCATGCTGAGTCCCGAGCCCGAGCTTTGCCACAGACTGTAGTCGTCGGCAGCCGATGTAGTGGGTATTCCGTTGGGATAGAAATAATCGTCGAACACCAGTCCGTCGACGTCGTAGTTGTTCACTATTTCGCGGCACACGTCAACGATGCGTTGGCGGGCAGCCGGAATGCCGGGGTTGAGGATGGTGGTGGTGCTGGTGGTTCCGTTGTTGTCGGACGACGAGGTGTAGCTCAGCAACCATCCGTTGTTGATGATTTGTTGGTCTTGCGCGGTGCTCCAGTTTGTGCTCGTTGTCCAGCGGTAGGGGTTCACCCAAGCGTGACACTCAATGCCGCGCTTGTGGCACTCGGCAACGATATATTCCAGAGGGTCCCAACCGGGGTCGGAGCCGCGTGTGCCAGTGAGGTAGTGCGACCATGGTTCGTAGCTCGATTTATACATGGCGTCGCACATCGAACGCACCTGAAAATAAATTGCATTGAAGCCGTCGGCTTGCAGTTGGTCGAGGTAGCCGTCCATTTCTGCTTTTTGCTCGGCTTGTACTGAAGCCGAGGTTCCTTTGGTTGATGGCCAGTCGATGTTAGCGACAGTTGCAATCCATACCGCGCGAATCTCTCGTTTTTGGTATGTGTCGGCGCTTATGCTGCTTGCGCCAAGCAATGTAATTGACAACATTGCAAAAAAATCCTTCGTAGTGACATTGATTAACTGTTTATTGATTAATGGTATTGCGAATTTAGTGAAATAATTTTTTACAATAATTAAACTTGATTGCTCAATTTGCTTGGCAGACTCGCGTTTAATGCTTTTTAACATTCGGTTTGGCTGTTATGCCGTATTTTATCGACGAAGCAGCGTTGAGGCGTTGCTATTGCTTAGGTTTGCTTAGCCTTAATGCTAATTTGTGGGCAAACAACAGATTGGCAATCACAAAAGCACATCCGGCAATGCCCAGAACAATCATCTGCGCAATGGTTGCGACAAGGCTTATGCAATAAATGCCATAGGCGGCGAAGGGCAATATCAACATCGATGTGGCGACTCCGGGAACGTAGGTTCGAAGCACGAGTGCTTGTGCGAGATGCACAATAAGGTGTATGGCAAATGCTATGAAAATTGCCATCCACACCTCTTTGCAATAGGGTGCGTCGGCAAGCACATATGCGGTGGCGGCAAGCAGCACCAGCAGCTCCTCTGCGGCTGCAATGGAGAACGCCTTGGTGTTGAGCATTGCCAAGTGGTTTATGATGCCTTTCATCGACGGGAAGCGTTGCTCCAGTTTGGCGCGGTTGCGCACCATCCAGTGATAGAAAAATGCAATTTCCTCGGCATCGTGAATCGCGAAAACAAAGGGTAGGGGTAGAACCAAGGCTAATATTGCTAATGCATTCATAATTGCTTATGTTTTATGGGTCGATTTTCGTTCATGAAGTTGCCGTTGATGTCCACCGGTTTGCGGCTGAATGGCTTGAGCACGGCATCGATGAGCACAGCATATTCGCCTCGGGTGATTGGCTGCTCGGGCTGCGGTTGGGTGGCAAAGTGCTGGTGCCAGGTTTTGTGCAGCAGCGCTTTGGCTTTGCGTTGCGACATCAGCCGCTCTTCTTTGGCAACCTGTGCGATGGCGTCGATGGCTTGGGCTACGGTCACGGCTTGGTCGTCGGCAGTGTATTTGAGTTTGTGGCTTGGATAAACGGTGTGCAACAGCGCCAGCGAGTGGCGTGTGAGCACGCTGTCGGCACCAATCCAAAACTGGTTCGACCAACCCACGCGCTTGCCTTCGCCACGCAGCAATCCGGTGCACGCCACTCGTTGCAGCGGAGCAAACAAGGTGTGGTGAGGGTCGGCGTCGAGCAGCGGCATCAGGTAGCCTCCGGCATCGAGCACAGCATTTTGCACATCTCTCACCGCCACGCCATTCACGTCGCCGCCTTGCTTCACCGCCAGCGCAGCCAGTGCTCCGGCTGCGGTGCCGAGTTGCATCACCACCGGTTGCAGGCGTGTGGTGCCGTTGATGATGTTGCTCACCGACACCGATTTCTCTGCCACAATCATATGGCTCACGCCTTGCGGAATCATCACACCCAGAGGCACGCCAAACGACGGAATGGGGTGGAAATAGAGTCGCGGCAGGCGTTCGCTGCCGGTGTAACGCGTGTGGTGATGGTCGACGGGATAATCGCCCACGGCGATGTTGGTGCGATATAGTGTGGCGTTGTAGGGCGAATGTGCGTGATTGTAGGTGAATCGCACCAAGCCGTGAATGCGGCGCGATTCGCGGTGATAGGGTATCAGCGGCAGATGGTCGGGCGTGGGATATTCGTCGTCGGCAATGCCTATGGTGTTGTAGCCTAATTCGTGCTGCATGAAATACACAAAGCACAGCGTGCGATGCTTGGCGCGCTCAATGGCTTTCTGGCGGTCGGCATGGCTCATCTCCACAATGTTGGCATAGAAGTCGTTGCCTTCAATGGGCCAGTTTATCATGTATTTGTTGCCGGGCAATCGGCCGTAGCTAAGCATCATGTCCTTTTGCCACAGGCGGTCGGGCTCGAGCGGATTGGTGCAGAGCGGGTTGGCGCAACAGCAGGCAAACAGGCTTGGGTCGTAGCCAGCCGGGCGCTGAATGGTGACGTCGTGGTCGTATTGCTTGAGCGTGGCTGTGAAAGTCATGTCCTGAACAATGTTGTTGGCGCTGTCGGGGGCAATGTCCTCGCCGGTGAGGTGTTTGCTCTCCATGCCAAGGTCGTATTTCACGCCAGCTATGGCAGCCACGTCGCCCAGCTCGGTGGCGTCGATAATCACTTTGGCATCCACCGTGAGCGTGTCGGTGTTGCTTATGGCAACAAAAGTCCAATGTTCGTCGGGGTGTTGAGCCACTTGCAGCGGTCGGTAGCCATGCACAACGCGCAGCTGCTTTTGCTTGGCTGCAATGTTATGGAAAATGCGGTTGCCCACGCTTGGCTCGAACTGCACGTTGCTCACCCAGCCGGTTTTCAGGGCGTCGAGGCTGCCGTAGTGTGTGGCGAGGCTGTCGAGAAACTCGCCCCAGAACGAGGCTCGCAGGTTGTAGTTGCCATCGACGGCGCTCACGCCGGCAGCAGTGAGCATGCCGCCAAGCCACGGCGTTTCTTCAACAATCATTGCATCCGCGCCCATGCGCGCAGCTTGCACTCCGGCAGCAATGCCGCTGGTGCCGCCGCCCACCACCAGCACCTGAGTGGAGCGGCGCTGCGTTGCCGATTGGGCTGTTGCCACTACGAGCAACAAGCTCATCGTTGCCAAAACGATGCGATGAATTGCCGACATATTGCGAGTGGTTTATGAGAAATTGGTTGTTATATTAATTAACTATCGAACACGTGCGCGCGCGAAAGCATGCACGAGCCCAGCAGACCGGCGCTGTCGGCAAGTTCCGAGAGCGTGATGCGCGTGTCCTGATTCACCAGGTTGAGCGAGTGCTTGCGAATGGCTGAGCGCACAGGCTGCAGCAGATAGTCGCCGGCTGCTGCCATGATGCCGCCAATCACCACCAGCTCGGGGTTGAAGATGTTGATTAGCCCGGCAATGTTTTTGCCAAGGTTTTCGCCTATTTCTTCCACGATGTCGATGCTCAGCACGTCCTCTTTGGCAATGGCGTCCATTATGTCGTCGAGCTCGAGGGTAGAGACGTCGCCGTTTTTATAGTCGAGTAGTAGGCACGATGTTTCGCCGTTTTGCAGGCGTTGAACCAGCTTGCGATAGAATGCTCTGCCCGATGCCTCGGTTTCCAAGCAGCCTTTTTTGCCGCAGTGGCACAGCACCTCGTTGTCGAAAGCCGGAATGTGCCCGAATTCGCCGGCAAAGCCCGATTTGCCTGTGTATAGCTTGCCGTTGATGATGATTCCTAAACCAAGACCCCAGCTGACGTTGATGAACAGCACGTTGCGCTCGTGGCGGGCTGCTCCGCACACAAATTCGCCGTAGGTCATGGCGCGAGTGTCGTTGTCGACGCTCACTGGATAGCCTAAGCGCTTCTCAAGCAGCTCCGACAGTGGGCGGTCGCTGAAATTGAAATATGTGTAGCTGTAGCCTTGTTCGGTGTTGACGCGTCCCGAAAGGTTCACGTTGATGTTCATGATTTTCTTGCGGTCGACGGTGAGCGAGTCGATGAACTGCGAAATTTTCTCGCAGATTTCCTCGAGGCCTTCGGGCGAATTGTCGAACTTATATTTCACGTCGAGTGCTTGCTCAATCATGTCGCCTTTCATGTCAATCACGCCCATACTTATGGTGAATTGCTTGACGTCGATGCCTACAAAGTAGCCGCAATCGGCGCACAAGCCGTAGAGCTGCGGATGGCGGCCGCCGTTGGTCTCCAGCTTGCCAAAGGTTTGTATGTAGCCTGCGGCACACAGCTCTTCGACCTGCTTGGTCACTGTGGGGACGCTCAGGTCGAGGTCTTTGGCAAGGTTGGTGATGGTGCTGTTGCCGTTGATGATGTAGTGCTTGAAGATGCGTTTTTTGATGAATGCGCTCTTGCTGCCGTTTCCGATAGCATCAGTAAGGTTGTATTGCATATTTTTAAAAATTTTGCTTTGATGTGCAAATATAAATAAATCTTTTTAATTTTCTTACACATTATAATGTATAATTAGTAAAAATTTTTCTATCATACTAAAACCTTGTTTAATTTTTTTAGAATTATAATCGAGGTTTG
>JBJECZ010000159.1:0-4414 GCA_051871555.1 Muribaculaceae bacterium
CCTGGTCGAAAATTGGGTCAAGCGCGATTTGGGTAACGCATGACGAAAACAGGAGTGAAGCAATAACCGCCTCGGCATCAATTATACATCCAACCCCATATGCGCCTCAGCACCGTCTGAGGCGTTTTTTTTGCATTTTCAGTGCATTTACAGCAACAAAAACAACTCGCCACAAAAATATTTTGCCTCAAATAGTTGGTAATTGAAAAAAATATCCTTAACTTTGCACACGCAAAAAGGCCCAGATGGCGGAATAGGTAGACGCGCTGGTCTCAAACACCAGTGGGGCAACCCATGCCGGTTCGATCCCGGCTCTGGGTACCGCAAGGCGGGGAAAGATGAAAATCTTTCTCCGCCATCTTTTTTTCGGGGGCAAATCAAAAGATTTCGCTGCTTGTGGCGTGCACTTTAGCAAATTATGGCATATATTTGCATTTACATCACTAACCTCGAATCAATAATCTCTAAATACCTATCAACAGCTATGCGTAAATCTGCTCTTTTCAACCTTATCACTGCCGCTGCTCTCGGCACGGCATCGGCTTGGGCGCAATATGCTCCCGCCGGAAACAAAATAATGACTCAGTGGGGCGAAAACATCAATGCCCAATCGGTGTGGAACGAATATCCCCGACCCATCATGAAGCGCGACGCTTGGGCTAACCTCAACGGCTTGTGGAACTATGCCGTAACTCCAATAGGCGCAGCGGCCCCCGACAAACCCGACGGCAACATATTGGTGCCATTCTGCATTGAATCGGCACTGTCGGGCGTGGGCAAAACGCTCGGCGCCGACAAAGAGCTGTGGTACACGCGCTCGTTCAGCGTGCCATCGGCTTGGCGAGGCAAAAACGTGCTGCTGCACTTCGGCGCTGTCGACTGGAAAGCCGACATCTGGGTGAACGGCATTAAAGTGGGCAGCCACACCGGCGGTTACACGGCTTTCAGCTTCGACATCACCGCCGCACTCAACGCCAAGGGCGAAAACACCCTGCAAGTGCGCGTTGTCGACGGCACCGACACCGGCTTTCAGCCCCGCGGCAAACAGGTGAGCAAACCAAAAGGAATATGGTACACCGCCGTTAGCGGCATCTGGCAGACCGTTTGGCTCGAGCCTGTGCCCGAAAACCACATCACACGCGTGCTGTCGACGCCCGACATCGACCACCACACTCTCACCGTCGACGTAGCCACATCGCTCCCGTCAACCCGTGCCGTCGCCGAGGTGCTCGTTAAAGACGGTTCGCAAATCGTTGCCCGAGGCAGAAGCATCAACTCGCAACCCGTGGTGCTGCACATGCCCGACGACGCCAAGCTGTGGAGCCCCGACTCGCCATTCCTCTACGACGTTGAAGCCACCATCAGCATCGACGGGCGCACCATCGACCGTGTCGCCAGCTACGCCGCCATGCGCAAAGTAGCCACCCAGCGCGACTCGCACGGCATTGTGCGACTCACCCTCAACAACCAACCCATATTTCACTTCGGGCCCCTCGACCAAGGATGGTGGCCCGACGGACTTTACACCGCCCCAAGCTACGAAGCCATGATTTACGACCTCGACAAAACCAAGCAATGGGGCTTTAACATGATTCGCAAACACGTGAAAGTGGAGCCCGAACTATGGTATGCCTACTGCGACCGCATCGGCATAATCGTCTGGCAAGACATGCCAAGCGGCGACCGCGGTCCCGAATGGCAAAACAAGCAATACTTCAACGGCGTGGAGCGCCTGCGCTCTCCCGAAAGCGAAGCCAACTTCCGCAAAGAATGGACCGAGATCATCACCCAGCTCAGCACCCACCCTTGCATAAACGTGTGGGTGCCCTTCAACGAATCGTGGGGACAATTCAAAACCCAAGAAATAGTTGACATGACCCGCCTGCTCGACCCAACACGCCTCATCAACCCTGCCAGCGGCGGCAACTTCTACGCCTGCGGCGACATCCTCGACCTGCACAACTATCCCGGACCCGACATGTATCTCTTCGACGCCACCCGCGCCAACGTGCTCGGCGAATACGGCGGCATAGGCTACGCAGTGAAAGGACACCTGTGGTTCGACGACCGCAACTGGGGATACGTGCAATTCAACTCGGTTGACGAAGTCACCGCGCAATACGAGGCATATGCCGACCAACTGCTGCAATACGTGCAACGCGGATTCACAGCCGCCGTCTACACCCAAACCACCGACGTTGAAGGCGAAGTGAACGGATTCATGACCTACGACCGCCGCGTGGTGAAGATGCACGAGCAGCGCCTGCGCACCGCCAACCTCAAGCTCATCCACTCCCTCACCCGATAATTCCACATCATTTGGTCTATCTGGTGGAGAGAGGGCTCAACCCCAATAAATTTAACATCATTTAATTTTCAAGGGCTCATTTTTTGCCCATTTAATCCATATTTTTGTGGAAACAGTTATTAATCAGCTATTTAATATAGCTATCCTAAATCCACATTATTTGTTCACAATCTAAATTAAAGAATTATGAAAAAGGTTATTATTTTACTAATTGCTCTGAGTTTTGCACTCTCTGCTACTTCTCAAGAACACCTTTCGTTTAAAGGAATACCTATTACAGGCAGCATAACGTCGTTTTGCCAAAAACTGAGAGCCAAGGGATTTACACAAACACACTCCAGTGAAAACACTCGTCTTTTTTCAGGGAAATTTACAGGGAAAACAGCGACTATAGGAGTAGGTGCTGCAGATAACGGCAAAGATGTTTTTACAGTGTGTGTATTTTTCGATTCAACAGGCGAGTGGAACAATTTAACAAGCACATACTATTATTACAAAGAACTTTACACCGAAAAATATGGCGAACCCTCTGCATGTGTTGAAAATAATCCATCACTCAGCGCAGAGAACATATCAATGATGGCAGAGGTGCATCAAGGCACATTGACTTGGGCTTCACTTTTCAAGGCCCCGGGAGGTGAAATTGAGCTATCAATTGAAAAAAGCGAAGCAAGAATATATGAAGGATTTGTACTAATCCGATATAAAGACGCCCAAAACATTAATGCTAAACGCCAAAGCGATTTAGGAGACATTTAATCATTTCAAATATCACCAATATGTCAGCAAACAATATAGGCATAGTCTATGTATTATCAAACCGCGTAATGCCTGGTTTGGTAAAGATTGGGATGACCACCCGATGTGAAATTGATTCAAGATTAAAAGAACTATATACTACAGGAGTGCCGGTACCATTTGATGTTGAATATGCTTGTGAGGTTGATGCTTGCGATTGTGCAAAAATTGAAAAAGCCTTGCATAAGGCTTTTGAACCTCAACGCATCAATGCCAACCGTGAATTTTTTCAGATAAACAAGGACCAAGCAATAGCCATACTTGAATTATTCAACAAAAAGGACGTTACCAGTGAAGTTAGCGATGAAATGAACAACGACTTGGATGCTGGTGACAAGGCTTCGCTTATCAAAGCGTCTAAACACCGTCCTCCGCTTAATTTCTCTTTAATGGGCATTCCTGTTGGCAGCATACTTGAATATATTGCCAACCCGTCGATTACGGTGACTGTAATTGCTGACAAGAAGGTTGACTATGAAGGCGAGGAAATGTCGCTTACAGCCGTCACCATGAGATTGCTCAACTCGAAATATGGTGTTCAACCCACGCCACGCTGGAGTTATAACGGCAAAAATCTACAAGACATCTACGATGAAACTTTTCCGTTTGACGATTAATTATACATATATTTTAATCTCATGAAGTGCTTATCAGTAAAACAGCCTTGGGCCTCGCTAATTTGCAGCGGCATTAAAGACGTGGAAAATCGCAGTTGGATTCCTAAAAACAAACCGGACAAGATTCTGATTCATGCCAGCCAAACACCTCTTGTCAAACAACTTGGTCGCCTACCCTGGTTTTATGATGGGATGATTGAAAATGCCATCGTACAAGGAGAAATCCCGAATCTTGACAAGACACCAGTTTCGGCAATTATCGGGTATGTCGAGATAAAAGAATTTGTCAAAGAATCTAACAGCCCCTGGATGGATTATGAATCGGAATGGAAATGGGTTCTTGGAAATGCAAAACTTTTCAAAAATCCAATTCCTTATAAGGGAAAACTTAATCTCTATGATGTTCCTGAGATTGATGAGAACAATTTGCCCGAAACCGTAGAAATAATGCATATGCATCGCAACGGGGATGTTCTATATTTTCCGCTTTCGCATGAAATGTTCATTTCTGATTTTACGGAAATAGCCCATTTTGTATTTCCTGAAAATTTTGGATTATTTGGTTACGAGCAAGAAGGAGGACCATTACCAACATCCAAGATTGTATTTATCGACCAATTTACAGGAGAACAAAAAGAGAGAATTGTTAAGTCATGTGGTTTCTATAAACTCGATTACGATGACGGTTATA
>JBJECZ010000160.1:0-18262 GCA_051871555.1 Muribaculaceae bacterium
AAACCGCATACACACATATATATATTAAATAATATGATTATTTTCAACACCACATATCATGTTGCCGACGCCGTGAAAGACGACTTCATTGCATGGCTGCGCAGCGAATACGTGCCTCGAGCCACCGCCGAGCGCCTGCTACTAGTGCCGCAGCTCACTCGCATCATTGGCAGCGAACGCGACGGCGGCGCAAGCTATGCGCTGCAATTCCGCGCCATGTCGGTGAATTCGCTCGAAATTTGGCAACACACCACCGGCAATCAGCTTGCCAAAGACCTCACCCGCCGTTTTGGCAACAACGTGGTGGGATTTGCCACCTTGATGGAAAAAATTGATGTATAACACAAAAAAACACCAAGCGGCATGACAACTGAGCAAAATGCAACAAGCAGCACCGTAGACGAGCGCGTGAAAGACTTCGAGCGCGTGATTATCGGCATCGACCCTGGCACAAACGTGATGGGCTACGGCATTCTGGGCGTCAACGGCAAAAAACCGCAGCTGGTGGCTATGGGCGTGATTAAGCTGAGTAAATTCGACGACCACTATATGCGCCTGCGCCGCATCTACGAGCGCGTGAGCGGATTGGTGAAGCAGTATCTGCCCGACGAGATGGCAATCGAAGCGCCCTTCTTCGGCAAAAACGTGCAATCGATGCTCAAACTGGGTCGTGCACAAGGCGTGGCTATGGCTGCAGCGCTCAACCGCGACATTCCCATTGTGGAATACGAACCCCGAAAAATAAAGATGGCAATCACCGGCAACGGCGCCGCCTCGAAGGAGCAGGTGGCGGAGATGCTGCGCCGCATACTCGCAATCGACAAAGACGATATGCCCGACTTCCTCGACGCTACCGATGCACTTGCCGCAGCCCTATGCCACTTCTACGAATCGGGCAAACCCATAGTGACAAAAGGCGCACGCTCGTGGGCTGAATATATAGCCAAAAACCCCGACAAAGTGAAAAAACCATAACCCGAACACCGCGCGCCCATTTTTTAACATTTGCAAATATCGCTCCAGAAGCACTTTAAACGGCATTTTTCGAAATCTTTACCGTTTTGTAATATAAAAAAGGTGAAAATATTAGGTGCGAATAGTAAAAAATTACTAATTTTGTGGTCGAAATAATGAACACACAAGATGGCTCTTGTGATGTAATTATGGTAAAAGAGATGAAATTTGCTCAAAATAAGGTATTTAGCTTAATGCATGCGTTACGATACGCATGGGCAAGCATCGTGCCTTCAAATGAGTGCAATAAAGTTAAGTCACATAGATTCCATAGAAGCTTTGGAGCATGTGGCTTTGTTTTTTTTGAACCACGAGATGCATTTATGCTGAAGTAAGATTGATTATCTTAGTGTGAACGGCGTCTCAGAAAAAATTATTTGCCGACAAAAATAATTGCTAACAATTTTCAAAAAACAAACATAGTATTATTAATTTAATCTCAATTTATGGTAAAGAAAATTAAGTTTCTGTCGTTGGTAGTTATGCTGTTCGCAGCTATCACTGCTAATGCACAAGTTACTACATCTGCAATCAGCGGTACTGTTGTGGATGAAAACAAAGAAGCACTCGTTGGCGCAACAATCGTTGCCAAGCACATGCCTTCTGGAACAACCTATGGCGCTGCTACCAACTTGGATGGTCGTTACAACCTCCAAGGTATGCGTACCGGTGGTCCTTACGTAATCGAAATCACTTACATCGGTTATGCTAAGGCACAAATCAACAATGTTTACCTTCAACTCGGTAACACTTCGGTTTACAACGTTCAACTCGAAACTTCGGCAAACTCACTCGACGAAGTGGTAGTAACAGGCAAGGGTGGCACACAAGCAGGTGCAGCAAAGAACTTCTCGCTTGCTAAGATTGAAGGCACTCCTACCATCACCCGCAACGTTTACGACGTGGTTAAGAACACCCCGATGGTTAACGTGAACAAGGCTGGTGGTATCTCGATTGCCGGTACAAACAACCGCTACAACAGCTTCCAAATCGACGGTACTGTGTCGAACGACGTATTCGGTTTGGCTGCATCGGGCACTAACGGTGGTCAAGCTTCGGCTAACCCAATTTCGCTCGAAGCAATCGAAGAACTTCAGGTGGTTATCTCGCCATTCGACGTTCGTCAATCAGGCTTCACCGGTGGTGGTATCAACGCCGTAACCAAGCAAGGTAGCAACACCTTCCACGCTTCGGCTTACACATACTACAACAACCAAGACTTCTACGGTCGTTGGAACCAACAACTCGACAAGAAGGACCCTCTCACCACTCAACGCACTCTCACCTATGGTGGTAACGTATCGGGTGCTGCCATAAAGGACAAATTGTTCTTCTTCGTTAACGTTGAACGCAACGAGGACACTTATCCTTCGTCGTACTATCCTGGCTACAACGGTCAAACTTTCTTGACTGTTAACCAAGCTCAACAAATCCTCGACCACTACAACCAACTCACTGGTGGAAAGTTCAAGGATTCGTTTGGTCAACGCGACGTTGAACGCAAGTCGACCGACATTCTTGCACGTGTCGACTGGAACATCAACGACAAGCACAAACTGGCTCTTCGCTATCAACACGTCAACGCATTCGACGACAAGTATAGCAACTCGGCTACTACTTTCTATTTCAACAACTCGTCGTATCGTTTCAACAACCTCACCAACTCGTTCGTAGCCGAATTGAACTCTCGCTTCAACAACGAATGGAGCAACGAGTTCCGTGCATCGTACAACCGCATCCGCGACCACCGCGAAATCGGCAACAACGGTCCTACAATGTACATCCAAAACGTGAAGAGCGAAGACGGCACCAAGAACATCACCGTTAACATCGGTACTGAATATTCTTCTGGCGTTAACTTCCTCAACCAGGACATCTACCTCATCGAGGACAACTTGACTTGGTACAAGGGCCGTCACTCAGTGACTTTCGGTACTCACAACGAATTCTTCAACATCACCAACGGCTTCATTCAATATGCTGCAGGTGAATGGGTCTACAACGGTCTCGACGCATTCTTGAACGACAACCCTAACAAGTTCTACTTCAAGTGTTCTGACCCAAGCAAGACTGGCGGTAACCTCCGCTATGCTCCTGCAACCAAGGCTGGTCAATTCGGCTTCTACGCTCAAGACAAGTTCGACGTTACCAACAACTTCCAACTTTCTTATGGCTTGCGTGTTGACATCCCTGTATTCTTCAACGACCCAACAACAAACGACACATTCAACCAATATGCTGCTGAAAAGGGCTGGGGCGTGAAGGTTGGTCAAACTCCTTCGCCAAAGTTGATGTTCTCGCCTCGCGTAGGCTTCCGTTGGTACACTGCTGACGACCACAAGACACTCCTCCGTGGTGGTGTTGGTCTGTTCACCGGTCGCATCCCATTCGTTTGGGTATCGAACGCTTACAACAACTGCGGCATGGAACAAATCGGATGCACACTCACCAAGAATATTCCTGACGTAACAACCGACACTAACAGCCTCGTTGAATTCTGCGGCGCTGCTGCTAACCCTGATATCGTAACCCTCGACAAGAAGATGAAGTTCCCACAAGTGCTTCGTGCTAACTTGGCTTACGAACAACAATTCGGCTACGGCTGGAAGTTGACTCTCGAAGGTTTGTACTCGAAGACTTTCAACGCTATGTACTTCGAAAACCTCGCCCTCTCTCAATCGGCTAAGGTTTACGCTGTTCCTGGCGTAGAAGCATCGGCTGCTCCTTACTATTCGGTTGACAACCGCTTCTACTCGGTTATCAACACCAAGAACAGCAACGACGGTTATTCATATCAACTCTCTGCTCAATTGCAAAAGAGCTTCGCATTTGGTCTCGACCTCTCAGCTTCTTACACTTTCGGCCACTCTTACTCGGTTAACGACGGTACTTCGTCGGTTGCTTACTCTTGCTGGAAGTATAACTACGCTGTTGACACCAACAATCCTAAGCTCACCTACTCGGGCTTCGACATTCCTAACCGCGTGATGGTTAACGTTAACTACACTTCTCCAAAGTATGCTAACGGCCTTCTCCAATCGGTTCTCGGTCTTGTTTACAACGGTCAGAACGGCATGCGCTACTCGTTGACTATGAACGAATCTTCGGACTACAACGGTGACGGCTATCGTGGCAACTCATTGCTCTACATCCCAACTGACGAAGAATTGGCTCAAATGAACTTCGCTTCAGAAGACGCTCGCGCTAAGTTCGGTGACTTCATCAACAGCGATAAGTACTGCAAGTTCCACAAAGGTCAATATGCTGAACGTAACTCTAACGTAGGTGAATGGGAAAACCGCGTTGACTTGCACTTCGCCGAAAACATCTTCTACTGGAAGAAACGTGGCAGCAAGATTCAACTCACTCTTGATGTGCTCAACTTTGCTAACCTCCTCAACAAGAAGTGGGGTACTACTTACGGTAGCCTCTACAACTTGTCGGTTCTCAAGGTTTCGAAAGTTGCTGTAGCTAACGGTGTTGCAACTCCAACATTCGACTACAACAACCCATCAATCTATCCTAACAACATCTCGAGCCGCTGGCACATGCAAGTTGGTTGCAAGATTACATTCTAATCCACCAACTTCACAGCTAAGGAATTAAACATTTAATCCTATATGAGTGGCAGATTCATCATCACCGATGACTCTGCCACTTTTGTTTTTTACAGCTTAACCCAAATCAGTTATTATAATCTCTGATTTGGGTTTCATACAATAAACAGCACAGTGCCATCGTTTTATTTATTAAGAACTTTATGCAATGAAACGAACAGTGGTGAACATATTGCTTTGCATAGCGGCACTCGCACCGGTGCTGCTGAGCGGCTGTCGCAGCGCAAAACTAAGCGACGCCGACGAGCAATATGCCCGCGGCGAATATCACGCCGCCATGCTCACCTACAAGAAAATCTATAACAAACTCACTCGCCGCGAGGAACGTCAGCAACGCGGCGTGGTGGCTTTTCGCCTTGGCGAATGCTATCGCCACCTCAACATGGCTGCCAATGCCTCGGGCGCCTATCGCAACGCCCTGCGTTATAACTACCCCGACAGCATGGCGCTGCTTTATCTGGCACAAAGCCAGCACATGGAGGGCAAATATAACGATGCCATAAAAAACTACGAGGCATTCCTCGAAAAAGTGCCGCGTAGCACCCTTGCCCGCGACGGATTGCGCGGCAGCCAGAATGCTGCCCGAATCAAGGCAAACCCAACGCGCTATAAAGTGGCGGCTGCAAAACTCTTCAACTCGCGCCGCGCCGACTTCTGCCCGATGTTCTTCGATGCCGCCCACGATGTGCTCTACTTCACCTCGTCGACCGAGAAAAGCAAAGGCACTGCCAAAAGCGAAGTCACCGGCACCAAAAACAGCGACATCTATTTCTCAAAGAAAAACGAAAAAGGCGTGTGGCAACGCCCCGAAGCCGTTGACGGCGAACTAAACACCGACTTCGACGAGGGCATCACCTCGTTCTCGCCCGACGGCACCACCATGTATCTTGCCAAAGCCCGTCGCGAAGAAAACGCCTCAACCTCGGTGGAAATCTTCACCTCGCAACGCAGCGAAGCCAAGTGGAGCGCTCCGGTGAAGCTCGAAATCACCGCCGACACCCTCTCGGCTTACGGCGACCCGGCTGTGTCGCTCGACGGCAACTGGCTATACTTCTCAAGCGATATGCCAGGCGGACAAGGCGGCAAGGACTTGTGGCGCATCAACCTCAAGGAACGCGTTGGCTCGCTCGAAAACCTCGGCGACGTGATTAATACGCCGGGCGACGAACGGTTTCCATACGTCCGCTCCGACAGCGTGCTCTATTTCTCAAGCAACGGGCACGCCGGGATGGGCGGTCTTGACATCTACCGCGCCACACTCACCCCTTCGGGCGGTTGGAACGTGGAGAATATGGGTTGGCCTATGAACTCGTCGTACGACGACTTCGGCATCACTTTTGGCGACGGCGAAAGCGGATTCTTCAGCTCAAACCGAAACGATGCGCGCGGCTACGACCACATCTACAGCTTCGTTAAGCCCGAACTGAAAATCACAATATCGGGCTATGTGCTCGACCGCGACGAAGAACCTGTGCCTAATGCCGTAATCCGCATCGTGGGCGACGACGGCAGCAACCAAAAAGCCATCGGCAAAACCGACGGCACATTCCAGTTCAACCTGCAACGCGGCGTGAAATATGTGATGATGGCTGGTGCTAAAGGCTATATGAACGGCAAACAGGAGTTTGTGAGCGATATGGCTGAAGAAGACGCCGAATATGCCGTCGACTTCATTCTCGCTGCCATGACCAAGCCACAGGTGATTGAAAACATCTTCTACGACTTCGACAAAGCCACCCTACGGCCCGAATCGAAAACTGCGCTCGACTCGATGGTGATGATTCTGAAGGACAACCCGCAAATTGTCATCGAAATGGCGTCGCACACCGACCGCTGGGGCAACGATAACTACAACCTGAAACTTAGCGACCGTCGCGCACAAAGCGTGGTCGACTATCTGATTGCCGCCGGAATCGACCCGAGCCGCCTGCGCCCGAAGGGCTACGGCGAAACTCGCCCGAAAACCGTCACCAAGCGCATAGCTCGCCTCTATCCTCAGTTCAAAGAGGGCGACGTGCTCAACGAAGAATACATCGAAAAACTTGAGAAACCCGACCAAGATGCAGCCGACCAAATCAACCGCCGCACCGAGTTTCAAGTGATTTCACTGCAACAGTGATTCAGCCCCGCACATCCACCCCAAAAACGCCTTATTCCATAAGGCCGCTAATCAATACGCCATCGCAACTACCACAAAAATACTAAATAAATCGCCACAAAAATACCGAACGAATCGCCACAAAAATACCGAACGAATCGCCACAAAAATACCGAACGAATCACCACAAAAATACCGAACGAATCACCACAAAAATACCGAACGAATCACCACAAAAATACCGAACGAATCGCCACAAAAACACCGAACGAATCGCCACAAAAATACCGAACGAATCGCCACAAAAATACCGAATGCCTTAGAAAATTCAAAGAAAAAAGCTATCTTTGCAATTACAAATATTAAACGACTATGGAATACTTACCAAGAATAGCAGACGCATCGCTTCAAGAAAGATTGGAAGCATTCGGAGCAATACTTATTGAAGGGCCTAAATGGACCGGTAAGACAACGACGGCTATGCAGCATGCAAAGAGTGTCATTAAGATGCAAGACCCAGATAAGGCAGACGAGTATCTTGAAACCGCAGCAACAATGCCATCACTTCTACTAAAGGGAGAGAAGCCGCGCCTCATTGACGAGTGGCAAGATGCCCCAAAGATTTGGGATGCAGTAAGATTGGCGGTAGATAACAGCGGTGGGTTTCCAGGGCAGTATATCTTGACCGGTAGCAATACGGTTGACAAGACAAACATTCGCCATACTGGCACTGGTCGCATCACACGAATGAAAATGTACCCCATGAGCCTTTGGGAGTCAAAAGATTCTTCAGGCAATGTTTCTATCCGTGAATTGTTCTATAACCCTTCTTATGACATCGATGGAGCAACAAGCAAACTTGATATCCCCGAGTTGATTCGTGTGGCATGCCGTGGTGGATGGCCCGTCACGCTACAGATGAAGGAGAAGGCTTGCATGATGATTGCAAAAGACTATGTAAACAGCGTGTACAACAATGATATTTCCGCCGTGGACGGTCGGCAAAGGAATCCAAAAATTGCCAAACAATTATTGAAATCGTATGCAAGGAATATCAGCACAGTGGCAAAGAAGACAAGCATTCTTGCAGACATAACAGCATCTGGCGACATTTCTCTCTCAATGGACACCTTCGACGACTACGTGGAGGCTTTAGAAAAACTCTTCGTAATACAGGATATTGATGCGTGGTGTCCTGCAATTCGAAGTAAGACTGCTATAAGAAGTGCTCCAAAGCGAAGTTTCACCGACCCTTCGATAGCAGTTGCAGCATTAGGACAAAGTGCAGAGTCTTTGGAGTTGCAGCTAAAGACTTTCGGCTTTATCTTTGAACAAATGTGTATTAGAGATTTAAGAGCATATACAGCCGACTTCGACAGTCATATATCCTACTATCGTGACCGGTACGGACTTGAAGCCGACCTTGTACTTCACCTTTCGGATGGACGTTACGCACTCATTGAGTGCAAACTTGGCAGCCGCGAAATTAACGACGGTGCTGCACACCTATTGCAACTTAAACGGCTCATACAAGAATATAACAAGAACGAAAAGCAAGTCCCTCTGCGTGAGCCAGACCTTCTTATTGTTATGACTGGAGGCAGCATGGCATACACTCGCCCCGACGGAGTGAAAGTCATTCCATTGGCTTGCCTGAAAGACTGACAGATGAGCCTTTCTCTTAGACAGGAGACAAAGCGTGTGATATTCTTGAAAACACCTATTATGACACATCCTCAGCATCGGTATGCTATCTTGCTTTCAAACATATTATTTAGGGTGTATTGCCATATGCCCCTACAAGCCGACAAGGCGGGGCATCTTCCGGCATCTATCACAGCGTGCACAACCGCGCGAGCGGTTGCAGACCCTGCTACAGGGGGGGATTCGCGTCCTCCATCGCAGTTCTTTTCTTCTACGCGTCATATCGTAATGGACGCGAACGCCGAACCATAAGGCATAGCGGACTAACTATCATACATGTCGCACCCATCGCAAAAGGACGTCCGTCGAGGACGTGACCCCGAAGGCGTAAGCCGAAGGGACTTAGCCGTGGGTGAGCGAAGCGTAACCCACGGACCACGACCACCACCCCGAAACCAGCGTCCGGACAGGACGCGAATTACATACAATATGGGTTGCAATCATCTGATTACCAGCGATATTAACCGCGCGAGCGGTTGCACATATATCACGTAATGTAAATTATACCCCCCTCAAATGGCGAATTTTATATAAATATCGGTCTACAAAATGGCGAATCTTACATAAGATTCGGTCTGCAGAATGGCGATTTTTCGATTTTTGCCGTTTTGCTCGAAAAACCAGCCGTTTTATGGTTCGTAGTAATAACCTTGATTATTGCATTTGCGCGCTGCGGCGGGTGTAATCGGCGCGCTGGTCGTCGCCTATATTATGTTTCGACGCTTAATCGCAACATTCTTTCATGTGTATGCAACATCCCATTGAACTTCTTTCATAACTTTTGGAAATTATTTTGCTTAATTAAAAATAATTATATAATTTTGTCTTCAAACCCATACGCAATACGCAGAAGCCACTGGCAAAGAATTTATATTCCATGTCAGATTTTTGGGTAATGTGGGTGGGTCTATTAATGAGCATTTCTATATGCTATGCTCGAGACATAAAAGAAAAGCGTTTACTCGACGTTCTTTCTTGGCTATCAGAAATCTGGTAAATTTCAATCTCAGTCAAGGAAAGCAGCAAGCAGTAGATGGCTTAATGCGAATATGTATATTTCGCTGTTTGCTAACGCGCGAGCGTTGGTTGGTGGCGTGTATCATATTATGCGTGAGGCTTCTGCAGGTTTGCTCGTTCTACTGAGATGGGCAATACCAGAGCCTCTGATAGCGGGATGAGCAACAAGTATGGCTCTCACGCTTTTTTTATATAATTAACCGCCTGTTTTGGGGGCACACGGGCAAAATTAAATCTTTTTTTATGAGAAAATCTCTTTTTCTTTCTTTAGTCGGCTTTACGACCATTGCTTTAATGTCTTCTTGCCATTCGGCAAAGCAGTACTTGGAGTCTTCTACTCCACAAGAGCAAGGGCTTAAACTAACAAAAATCTCTGACGAAACCCAAAATTCGATTATCGGTAACAGGGGAAACTTACAGAACAATAATTGGACAAAGAGTTCTTATGGTCGTGGCGGTAACGGATTTATGTGGGATACGGGGCATCGTCTCGCAGTGTCACCCGATGGCAATTCGTTGGCTTACATAAGTATTGTTGACGACCAGTTTAATATTATGGTTAGACGAGTAACTGCAGGAAGCACATCAACACAACGCACATTCCGCCGTGCCGAAACCCTGGATTGGGGAACGAACAATCTTTTATACTTTAATGACAACACCGGAAATAACAGTGCTATTGGCAGTACTGATGCAAACAAAGGAAGCCTTGTGAAACAACTCACAAACAATAATAACGACTGGTATCCAGCTCTTACCAAAGATGGTTCCATCCTTTATTTCACTCGCTTTGACAATTCCGGACCGTCAATATGGATGCTAAGCATAAAGACAGGAGAACTCACCAACTGCACACGTGGTTATTGTCCACGTCCTATTGGCGACAGCAACACATCATTCTTATGTGTTCGTAATTCTCCAAAGGGGAATAGCGAAATATGGCTAATCGACCTTGAAAATAGTAATGAAACAATTGTTCTTTCTGATTCTGAAAGAGGATTTACTGACCCTGATATTTCACCAGATGGCAAATGGATGCTTGTTGTTGGAGATGGATACTCAAGTATCACAAAGAAACGTAATACCGATATCTTTGCTGCCAGAATAGACGGTTCAAACCTGACTCAACTAACATATCATCCCGAAACCGACTGCAGCCCTGTTTGGTCGTCTGATGGACGCTTTATTTATTTTATTTCCTCTCGTGCCAACAAAGACCGGAAATTCAACATCTGGAGAATGAACAATCCTCTAATGTAACGATTATTAGTCCTGGAATTACGTGAAGGAAAGGTCATTAATATTATCTGGAAGATACTATTCTGGAAGCTTTTTAATAACAATAGGAGGGTTGATATACATCTTTTTTCGTCCAGATTCAATATTTGGAGGAATACCTGAAATATCTTCAACTCTTATAGCATTAAGAAATGACGCTCCAAGTTATATCTTGTACACTCTTCCAGATGCATGTTGGTATGCAGCATTGCTGTGCTTTCAAGCACCAATTAAATATTGTAATGGCAGGTTGATTCCGAAACTGACAGTTATCTCATGTCTCTCGGGACCTTCTCACGAATTAGCCCAGCTTTTTTCATTTGTTCCTGGCACTTTCTGTCTTTATGATTTATCTTCTTATATCATTATTTTAATATTATACTTGTATCTATGTTTAAATTTTTAAGAAAAAGTTTCTCGTTCATCGCATTCGTTGCTTTTATGTTAATGATTCTTGCTTGCGCTTCATCTGGAGAAGCAGTGAAAAAAGAGTCCGGCGGAGATAATCCCAACTCAGCAGGAGCAACTGCGGCAATGACACCTGATAGCGTTCCAGAAGTTGATTCTTATTTTGCATTGCAACAATAATAACCTTCATAATATTACCCTAAATAGGGTAGTATCGTAATGGATATTCTCAAAATACCACACGCTTATAGAACGGTGCGAAGCCGTGCTTTTAGCGATGTACTTAGCCCGGGGTAGCGCCAATGCTCACCCCGGGCATTATCATCATCGAGAGAGGCGAATACGGACTATAAAAACTCCACATAATTATCCTTGTTCACAACATAAAACTCGGCATGAGGATATGCTTCTTTAAACACTTTCGGGACTTTTGGCATCTTGGTTCCCTCAAATGGCGAATTTTACATAAAAATCGGTCTGTAGAATGGCGATTTTTACGATTTTTGCCGTTTTGCTCGAAAAACCAGCCGTTTTATTGTTAGTAGTAATTACCTCGGTTATTGCACTTGCGCGCTGCGGTGGGTGTAATCGGTGCGCTGGTCGTCGCCAATTGTGCCAAGGGTGAAATAGCGGCTGTCGGGGTGGGCAATCACTAATCCGCAAGTGCTGGCAGCAGGGTTCATGGCGCCGTTTTCGGTTAGCTTGATTCCGGCATCAGACAGCGGCATCAGCCTGTCGATAAGGAAAATAGCGCTTTGGTCGGGCAGCGACGGATAACCCACTGCCGGGCGAATGCCCTTATAATAGTGACGCAACAGGTTCTTGGGATTGTCGAGTTCGGCGCTGTCGAAGGTATAAGCCCACACCACATTGCGCAGACGCGAATGCAGAATCTCGGTGGCAGCCTCGGCAAGACGGTCGCAGAGGGTTTGATAAAGTATCACCTTGAAATCGTCGCCTGCCGCTTTAGCTTCGGCAATCACCTCCGCCAGTTCGGTGCCGGCAGTCACGGCAAATGTTCCAATATAATCCTGTATTCCGCTCTCGGCAGGCGCGATATAGTCGCTAAGCGAGAGCATTTGTTCGCCAAACGAACGTTGCTGCTGGCGCATCGTGGCGATGCGCACCCGATGGTCAATCACAATGTCATCGCCCTCTGCATTAGCTTCCCAAAGCCCGTAGATTGCCCGCAGGCTATTGTTGTGATGATGTTCAAATTTGTCGAGAGCACGATTAGCGTCCTTGAAGAGCTGCATTGCCTCGGCAGCCTTAGCGGTTTCGGCATGCGGTTTCGCAGCCAACCAAGCAGCACGGCAGCAGTCGCAACCGTGAATGTCGGCAATGTCGGCGTATGCAGCATCAAGCCCCCAAGCGGCAAAGAAAGCGCGCCAGTTGATTAGGCGTCGAGCCTCAGCCACCGTTATATTCATGCTTCCGCAACCCATCTGAGTGGGTTTCGCAGGGTTATATTGCAATTTTGGTTTGCGAGCACGTGCTTCGGCAAGCGAATAAAGATTCTTACCCTGCTCGTAGCGGCTACGCAACTGTTGCTGGCGCTCACGCAATGTCGACTTGAACGCGTCGGTGTCGGCAAGTATGCGTTGCATAGTGGCAGCCATCGAGGCAGCATCGGCAGTGTGCGCCACGATGCCTTCGTATTCCGGAGCAATCACCACAGCGGTGTGCTCGTCGCTGGTGGTGGCGCCGCCCACCATGATGGGCATTATCATGCCTTCGCGCTGCATCAGCGCAGCCACACGGCGCATCTCCTCGAGCGACGGCGTGATGAGTCCGCTCAACGCCACAATGTCGGCATTCAGCGCCTTGGCTCGTTCCACGATAGTCTCGCCCGGCACCATCACCCCGAGGTCAATCACCTCGTAGCCGTTGCAGCGAAGCACCACAGCAACAATGTTTTTGCCAATGTCGTGCACGTCGCCCTTGACGGTGGCAATCACCACCTTGCCGGCATTATGCGCACCCGAGGCTTGCTGTTCAGCCTCGATGTAGGGATTGAGCCATTCCACTGCCACCTTCATGGTGCGGGCACTTTTCACCACTTGAGGCAAAAACATCTTTCCCTCGCCGAACAACTGCCCCACGCGGTTGATTCCCTCCATGAGCGGTCGGTCGATAACGGCAATGGCGCTACCAAGCATCTGGTGAGCCTGAGCAAGCACATCGGTAATGCCGTCGGTGATTCCGCGTTCAACCATGCGCGACAATCGCGTCACAGCATCAATGTCGGCATCGGCTACGGCACTTGCCGTCTGCTCCGACACTTTTTTGCCAACAAGCGTGCTTGCCATTTCAACGAGCGCCTCAGTGGCATCGGCATTGCGGCACAAAATCACGTTCTCGATGGCGGCGCGCAACTCGGCAGGCACGTCTTCGTATGGCAAAACGCTTCCGGCATTCACAATTGCCATATCCATACCTCGCGAAATGGCATGGTAGAGAAACACCGAGTGCATGGCTTGGCGCACATAATTGTTGCCCCGGAAGGCAAACGACAGGTTGCTTACACCGCCGCTAACCTTTGCTCCGGGCAAATTTTGCTTAATCCACTCCACTGCAAGCAGGAAGTCGAGTCCATAGCGTTCATGCTCCTTGATGCCAGTGGCAATGGTGAGTATATTAGGGTCGAAAATAATATCTTGAGGGTTGAAATCAACGCGGCTTGATGTGAGGATGTCGTAAGCGCGGCGGCATACGGCAATTTTTCGGTCGAAGGTGTCGGCTTGCCCATTTTCGTCGAAAGCCATCACCACCACCGCAGCCCCCATCTGCCTGATGTAACGTGCATGGGCAACAAACTCCTCCTCTCCGTTTTTCAGGCTGATGCTATTGACAATGCACTTACCCGGCACCTGCTTCAGCGCCTCGGCAATCACGCTCCAGTCCGATGAATCAATCATCACCGGCACACGAGCCACATCGGGTTCCGACGCCAACAAGCGCAGAAAGTGGCACATCTCGGCACGGGCATCGATGAGCGGGGCATCCATGTTCACATCCACCACCTGCGCACCGTTTTCCACCTGCGTGCGAGCAATATGCACCGCCTCGTCGTAGGCTTTTGCCTTAATCAAATCAAGAAATTTCTTGCTGCCGGCAACATTGCACCGCTCGCCCACATTCACAAAGTTTGTTTCGGCAGTCACGCTAAGCGGTTCGAGTCCGGCAACCGTGAGCCTCGAAGGCTGCGCCTTTGGCTTACGCGGAGCATAGCCCTCGCACAACGCCTTGAGCGCCTCGATGTGGCTCGGCGTGGTGCCACAGCATCCTCCCACGATGTTCACCAGCCCGGCTTCGAGCATCGGACGAACATCAGCCGCCATTTTTTCGGGCGTCTCGTCGTAGCAACCCATGCTGTTGGGCAAACCGGCATTCGGATAGATACACACAGGCAACGATGTCGTTTCAGCCAACTCGTGCGCCCAGCGTTGCATGCCTTCGGCGCCGAATCCGCAGTTAAGCCCCACGGCAAATGCGTCGAAATGGGCAATGCAAGCCAGCATCGACTCCAGCGTGTGCCCGCTTAGCATACGGCCGCTCTCGGTGAGCGTCACCGACACCACCGTGGCAATATCCACTTGCTTCTCGGCTTTCACCTGCTCGATGGTCCACAATATGGCTTTCAGATTGAGCAAATCGAAATTAGTTTCAACGATGAGCAAATCGGCACCGCCGTCAATCAAACCGGCAATCTGACCGCGATAAGCCTCGCAGAACCCGTCCCAGTCGATGCTTCGGGCTGCAGGGTCGTTCACGTCGGGCGACATCGACAGGCTGCGGTTCGACGGCCCGATGCTTCCAGCCACCCAGCGCCGGTCGCTGCTATGTTCAGCCATCCAGCGGTCCACCTCCTGACGCGCCACTTCGGCAGCCGCCACCGACAATTCATAGCCGTGTTCCTGTAAGCCGTAGTCGGCAAGCGAGAGGCTGTTGCAGTTGAACGAGTCGGTTTCTACGATGTCGGCACCGGCTTCAAGATAAGCTCGATGTATTGAGGCAATCACGTCGCGTCGCGACAACGGCAAAATGTCGTTGCACCCCGCCATCTCGGCATCGGCGCCCGTCAACGGTGCATAATGAAAATCCTCCTCTTTCAAGTGTTGGGCTTGAATCATCGTGCCCAAACCGCCGTCAAGCACCACAATGCGCCTGTTCATAAGTTCGCGCAAAGCATGCAAATTGCTATTTCGTTGCTCGTTAGTCATCTTAATCAAATCGTTCAATATTGTACAGCGAAAAGGGGCAAAACCCGTCAAACTGCCGCCTAATACGGCAAATCGCCGCACAAAATTACACATTATTCCTCACACACCAAATACCACAGCCTAGGTATTTTGCCGTTCTGCCCGACGGCGGCGCTGTTTTATTTTGCCGAATGGCAAAAAAACCGTAAACTTGCACCAACAATTGCGAAAACCTACTATGTCAACTGAAAACAACACTTCCAGTAACGGTCAATTATCGGCAAATAGCAATAATTGGGCGAAAGAAAAGCCTTTGGAAAGTTTCATTATCGTGATACGTGGCTGTCAAGTTATGTTAGACCGCGACTTGGCAGAGCTGTATGGGGTGGAAACAAAACGCCTTAATGAGCAAGTAAAACGCAACATTGAGCGATTTCCAAAAGATTTTATGTTTCAACTCACCAAAGCCGAATTCAATAATTTGAAGTCGCAAATTGCGACATCAAGTTGGGGCGGTGTGCGCAAATTACCTTATGCCTTCACCGAGCAAGGCGTTGCTATGCTAAGCGGCATTCTGCGCTCACAAACAGCCATTGATGTCAACATAAAGATTATGCGCGCCTTTATTGCAATGCGGCGATTTATGGCAAACAACACCGCATTGTTCTCGCGCTTAGAATCTCTCGAATACCATCAATTGGCAATGATACAACACCAAAACGACTCCGACAAACGAATCGACGAATTATTCCGTCGATTAGATGAAGGTGGCACAAAACCAGAGCAAGGCATATTTTTTGAAGGGCAAATCTACGACGCATATCTATTTGTATCAAACCTAATAAAGCAAGCTAATTCCAACATCATTCTAATTGACAACTACGTTGATAATTCGGTACTTACACTACTCGACAAACGCAACGCCAACGTTTCTGCCACAATATATACTCAAAAAATAAGCAATCAATTACAACTCGACATTATCCGTCATAATGCCCAATATCCCGAAATTAAAGTGAACGTATTTAAGCAATCTCACGACAGATTTTTGTGCATTGACAACGATGTATATCATATTGGAGCATCAATTAAAGATTTGGGGAAGAAGTGGTTTGCATTTTCAAAAATGGGTCTATTGTGTCCACAAGAACTAATTGATAAAATCAACAATGCCGATTGATTATACCACTTTTATGACTGGCAAGTTTGCCGAATGGCAAAAAAACCGTAAACTTGCAGTGTCAATTGCGAAAAGTTTTATAAGGAAAACAATGAGATACGATTTTATCAGAGTTCTATCAGCCGTTTGCTGCATAATTGCTGCTCATTGCCATGCCTTTGGGCAAAGCACACTGAACGATTTGCGAAGCGGCGATTTGCTGTTTTTCGCACCTGCAAAAGATAACGCAATCACAAAGGTGACACAGGGCATAGGCGATGTGGCAATCGACCACGTGGCAATTGTACGCGTCACCGACTCTGTCATCACCACCATCGAAGCCGTGCACCGAGGCGTAGTGGAGATGCCAATCGACAGCGCATGGGCACGCGCCCGGCAAAAGTCAGAGACGGTGATTGTTGGGCGCATCAACGGCGGACTCGACATACCTGCAAGCATCAGTGCAGCATTACGGCACCTGGGCAAACCTTACGACTTCTATTTTGAGCCCTCCGACAGCGCCATATATTGCAGCGAACTGGTGCAAAAGGCGTTTATCGACATTTGGGGCGAACCGATTTTCAGCACCATACCAATGTCGTTTCACACACCCGACGGCAAGATTTTGCCATATTGGACCGAGCACTACCGCCGCGTAGGCAAAACGGTGCCCGAAGGCGCTCCCGGCACAAACCCCGGGCAATTGTCGCGCAGCCGACGACTAATCATTTTAGGCCGGTTATATGATTAATCCGGGCGAGCCAATCACCCAGTTCGGAGCAGGCTTTCAGCCACATTGCAAGCAGCAGGGCAATTAATCGGCTGTTTTCTTGCAATTGTCGAGAAAAATTGCGAATATTGCATTTCTGTTTGCTGCGATAAGACGGCAAACAGGGTGTTGTGTTTTAGGTTTGCATCTTCATCGGCAGGCTTTCGCCTTTGGCTGGCGTGTTTGCTTGACTTCTAAAATACTCGCGAGTATATATTTTTTATCCGATTCCCCCGAAGGACCGGAATAACCAAAAACAGTTTATTTATACACAATGACTGACAGATTACAAATATCGCAACGTGGCATGGAGATGCCTGCATCGCCTATTCGCAAACTGGCTCCGCTTGCATATCGTGCCGAGGACCAGGGCGTGAAAATCTACCGACTGAACATTGGTCAACCCGACTTGCCAACGCCCCAAAAGGCGCTCGACGTGCTGAAGTCGATTGACCGCACCACGCTTGAATACAGCCCGTCGCAGGGCTATCGCTCGCTGCGCGAGGCGCTGGTGAGCTATTACGACCGCTACCAAATCAAGCTGCATGCCGATGAAATCATCATCACCAGCGGCGGCTCGGAGGCTGTGCTTTTTGCCTTTATGAGCTGCCTGAATCCGGGCGACGAGATTATTGTGCCTGAGCCGGCTTATGCCAACTATATGAGTTTTGCCATCTCGGCGGGTGCGGTGATTCGCACCGTGGCCACCACCATCGACGAGGGCTTTTGCCTGCCAAAGGTGGAGAAGTTTGAAGAACTTATCAACGAGCGCACCAAAGCCATTCTCATTTGCAACCCAAACAACCCTACGGGCTACCTTTACACGCAAAAGGAGATGCGTCAGATTCGCGATTTGGTGAAGAAATACAACCTCTATCTGTTTAGCGACGAGGTGTATCGCGAATTCATCTACACCGGTTCGCCTTACATATCGGCAATGCACCTCGAAGGCATCGAGCAGAATGTGGTGCTAATCGACTCGGTGAGCAAACGCTA
>JBJECZ010000161.1:0-4370 GCA_051871555.1 Muribaculaceae bacterium
AAAAGCCTCGGGGTTACACTCGGGATTTCTGATGAAGGAAACCTGGTTCTTTTTCCCACTTGGCTATGTTTTTCGTGCTATGGGCGGAATTGCAGTGCCCCGTAAAAAAGGCAGCGACCTCACTAAGTCAATCATTGAGGCTGGAAATAAGAGCAAAAGTTTTGTTATTGCTCTAACGCCTGAAGGCACTCGCAGCTACAACGAGCATTGGCGCAAAGGTTTCTTGCATATTGCTTATGGCATGGACATTCCAGTATTGCTTTGTTACCTCGACTTTAGGAATAAAGTGGTGTGCCTCGACCGTGAGTTTAAATACTCTAGAAATATTGACGACGACTTGAAACAAGTGAAATTATATTATAAAGACATTCCTGCCAAATATCCTGAAAAGTTTGGCACCGGACTTTAATTTTCATTCATTTCACCCTGTAAGATATGGCATTAGAATACTTGAATATTGCATTGCTTGAAAGCGACATTAAGAATGATGACAAGGAAAGCAATCTTAATGCTTTTTGCTCAGCAACAAATCCCTATCGCGATGCCGTTGACATAGCTGTTGTTCCCGAGCTTTTCACCACCGGTTTCATCAGCGACAAAGAAAAAGCGTTTGCAGCATCGGAGCGAAACACCGAAAGCACAATAACCACACTGCATTATTTTGCAAAGCAGCTCAATTCAGCATTGTGTGGCAGCTTCCTAGCACATACTGCAAGCAAAATTTATAATCGTGCATTCTTTATCGAGCCAAGTGGCGACGAGGTCTTTTATGACAAGCGTCATCTATTCAGCATGGGTGGCGAATCGAATATTATAACTGCGGGCACCAATTTTGCTCCAGTAGTTCGATTTAGAGGGTGGAATATTAAATTCATGATATGTTACGATTTACGTTTCCCTGTATTTTGCCGCAACAATCGCAATGAATATGACTTGATGATTGTTGTTGCCAATTGGCCAGAAGCACGACAAAAGGCATGGCTAAGACTTTTGTCGGCAAGAGCAATTGAAAATTGCTGCTATGTGTGTGGCGTTAACCGTAGAGGTGTTGATGCGCAAGGCAATTCATATGGCGCAGGGTCATCGGTTGTTATCGACTATAAAGGCGACATTATAGCGCAGACATCCGAAAGTGCCTCTATATGCACAGCATCCATTTCAAAGGATAAATTAGATAATTTCAGGCTTAAATTCCCGGTATGGAATGACGCCGACGATTTTGTCATCAAATAGTATACAGCCAATATATAATAGAGTCGTCGATGCTAAAATTATTCTTTCATGTAAATCTTCATTTCACATCGTGAGCAATCGCATTCAACGCGAAGCGTAGTTTTACCTGTTCGCAAATAAATCTTTTCGGGAATACGATTTGCATTAGAAGACTTACGGCAAGCGCCCAATTCGCGGCGTATGCAATAGCGTGTATGCATTAGCGGCAGCCGCATGTTACTGGAGCTCTTATCAACCTCTATGGCATACTCAAATTGATTTACGCCGTGCTGTTCATAGAACTGCTTTGATAATTGATTTGCAACATTGTCTGCCGACTGTAGTTGTTCGCTTACATACGGGAACGAATAGTTTTCATCGCGGCGCAATTCGCTACGATAGTTTATAGTTTGCGCTTCATCAAGCAATTCAACCGTTTTCCTACGCAACTCAGCAAGCAATGAAAGCGGTATAAATGCATGCGTGTGGATTTCACAATTGTTTAGGCGATAAATGGTATTGCCAAGTTTGCCTAAAGTCTCAACTTGGCGTTGTACTTGACTGGTTTTCGATTCACTTAATGCTTCAGCGACATCAAGGGTTGCAGTTACTTGATTGCCACGCTCATCTATGGCATCAAGCGCCAAACAATTTTCAATTTGGCGAAGAACCATATTCACAGCAATCTTGCGTTCGTTCACAGCTCGCTTAATTTCATCGTCGTGCATCTTATTGTATGTACGATAGATTGCAGCTCTATTGGGAATATACACATCTGATAATATAGAAATCCTGCCTTTCTCGACACGGTTCACACGGAATCCGGCGAATTCATTCCCATCATAAAAACTCAAACCATCGCCATTGTATAAAGGAATCTTGGTGTCGATTACAAGTTGTTTGCCGTTCTTATATTTTAACTTACCAATATATTCACCTTGCGATTTTGGCGTAAGAGTAGAAGCCATCTCAAACCCGCTACGAGGATTCCTTTTGTCGAGAAAATAGTGTGTGTATGTACGGTTGAAACATTTCTCCAGAGCAGGTTGAAAATTTGGCAAAGATGTTCCTTTGCTGCTACGGCAATAAATATTGCTATTCGTTGCAATAATATCATCAATCTTGTTGCGGAAATATGCAACTGCATTTTTAACATAGTTTACGTCTTTCAGTCTACCTTCAATCTTGAACGACGACACTCCGGCATGCAACATATCGACAAGTCGGTCGCTTTGATTAAGATCGCGTAAAGACAACAGGTGGCGATTATGAACTATTGGCTTACCATATTCATCAATCAAATCAAATTTCATGCGGCAAACTTGAGCACACTCGCCACGATTAGCGCTCCTGCCTAACATAGCCTCGCTTATCTGGCAACGTCCACTATAACTAACACACAAAGCTCCATATACAAAAGCCTCCAACCTTGCATCGGTTGCATTGTGAATTGCTTGGATTTCATCAAGCGTTAACTCTCTTGCCATTACAAGCTGCGAAAAGCCCACCTCACTAAGAAATCTGGCTTTATCGGGTGTGCGCAAATCGCATTGTGTGCTTGAATGTAAAGCAATAGGCGGAATATCCATCCGCAAAACAGACATGTCCTGAACAATTAATGCGTCAACGCCGATATGATATAATTCTCTAATCAATCGTTCAACATCTTTCAGCTCTGAATCATAAAGAATAGTGTTGACGGTTGCATATAATTTTACATCAAACCTGTGAGCATAATCAGCCACACGCTGCAAGTCGGCAACGCTGTTACCAGCCGACGAACGAGCGCCAAACTTACTTGCTCCCATATAAACAGCATCGGCACCACAATTAATGGCTGCAATAGCCACATCGGCATCTTTGGCGGGTGCAAGCAGTTCTATTTCGCGTGGGCTTGATTGTTTTGACATAGTCGTTTTTATTTAATAGTTCGTATATCGTAAGGGGTCTCTTGATATACAAAATAGTTCAGCCAGTTAGAAAACAGCAAATTGGCATGCGCTTTCCATCGCACGATTGGTGGTTCGTTAACATCATCGTTTGGATAATAGTTAACCGGAATGCTCGGATTCTTTCCTTTCTCCAAGTCGCGATGATACTCATAGTCGAGTGTAAGTGGCGAATATTCGGAGTGGCCCGTGATGTAGAACTCTCTACCGTTACGCGCCATCACCATGTAAACACCACTTGCTTCGCTTTCTGCCACAATTTTCAAATTAGGCACTTTCAAGATGTCTTCTTTACGCACCTCGCTGAACCTGCTGTGAGGAACGAAAAACTCGTCGTCGAATCCGCGGAAAATGGGATTAGTCTTATCTATTACATGATGACGAAAAACACCAGATATTTTTTTGCCAATCACATACTTTGGTATTCCATAGTTGTGATAAAGCCCGGCGAATGCTGCCCAGCAGATATAAAGAGTAGATGTTACATGCTTTTTCGACCAATCAAAAATCTCGGTTAATTCATCCCAATATTCCACCTCGTTGAAATCGAGTTTTTCAACTGGCGCACCGGTTACAATAAACCCATCGTAATTATTATTTTTGATTTCATCGAAGCGTTTATAGAATGTTTCGATATGTTCTCTTGGAGTGTTTTTGCAAACGTGACTGTCGGTGTCAACAAGGTCAAGTTCAATTTGCAGAGGTGTATTAGAGAGCAAACGAAGCAAATCTGTTTCGGTCATGATTTTTAAAGGCATCAAGTTCAAGATGGCAATTCGGAGGGGGCGAATATCTTGACTCGTTGCTCTATTTTCATCAATAACGAATATATTCTCATTTTTCAACTCTTCCACAGCAGGAAGTGTTGATGGCACTTTTACTGGCATGTTTTAGTTATTAAAATCTTACACAAAATTAAAGAAAAATGTTTATATGCGCAAAACCATTTAGTGTTGCAGTTTGCTGTATAACTCCATTGCCTCTTCCCTTCCCGCATTTATTAATTCAGGAAAATGTACGTCGGAGTTAAATAGCACAGGCGCATTATAGTCAACCAACCATTTCCAATATTTAATGTTCGGGAAGAAACGGTTATTGTTTGCATAAGCTTTTGTGTTTATTTCAATCCAGTACTTGCAATCCATTATTGCATCAAATGTTTCTTTCACCAAGTCGTTATACCATTTTTCATCTTCAATGCCAGGCTTA
>JBJECZ010000162.1:0-4361 GCA_051871555.1 Muribaculaceae bacterium
CGAGCACCTTCTTGACTATGCCTTCGATTTCCGATTCGATGTTGTTCTGCATCTTCATTGCTTCGTAAACAATCACTTCCTGACCTTTCTTCACTTGGTCGCCCGGCTTAACCAGGATTTCGATGATTGTTCCACCCATTGGAGCATCGAGTGTAGGACCGGCAGCGCCGTTGTCGTCGCATTCAGCTGCTGCAGGCGCATTTTCGTCCTCAAATTCAATGAGCGGTTGGTCGGTGGCGATGGTTTCGCCCGGCTTAACCAAAATGCGGCGTACCTTGCCAGCCATTTCCGATTCGATGTTGTTTTGCATCTTCATGGCTTCGTAAATCATCACGGGTTGTCCCTTGGTGATGACGTCGCCCGGCTTAACCAGCAGCTCGATTACTGTTCCGCCCATAGGAGCGTTGAGTGTAGGACCGGCGGCAGTGCTTGCTGCAGCTTCGGGCTCGGCAGCTTTCTTTTCTTCGAATTCGATGAGCGGTTGGTCGGTGGCAATCACTTGACCCGGTTTAACCAATACACGCTTTACTGTGCCAGCCATTTCCGATTCGATGTTGTTTTGCATCTTCATGGCTTCGTAAACCATCACAGGCTGACCCTTGGCGATGACGTCGCCTGGCTTAACCAGCAGCTCGATTACAGTTCCGCCCATAGGAGCGTTGAGGGTAGGACCGGTTACCGGTGCGTCTTCATCAACTTGTGCAGCTGCGGTTGCAGCGGCAGGGGCATTTTGCTGCATGGCAGCGTATTCTTCGGCACGACGGTTTGTGAGGAATTTCTTTGCCGGGAGTGGAAGGAGCTGGAGCAGAAGGAATTCCATGTTGTCCTTAGCCAACTTCACGTTGCCATATTCGGCAAGCGTTGGATTTTCGGGGTCTTTATAAGAATTTACGTCGTAAGGAGTTTCAACGGTTGTTCCGCAAATTTGAGCGCGGAATTCAGGTACAACCGGTACTGGAGTCTTGCCGTATTTGCCCAAAACAAGGTCGATGAATTGGTTCGACTTGTTTGTGTAGTCGGCTTTGCCGTTTTTGCGGTCGACAGCCACATTCACTGCTTGAGCGCCCACGATTTGGCTTGTTGGAGTAACCAGAGGCACCAAGCCGGCGTCGCGACGAACCTTTGGAATGAGCTTCATGGCTTCTTCGAGCATGTCTTCGGCGCCGAGTGCGCGCAAGTTAGCCACCATATTGCTGTACATACCACCGGGAACTTCGGCGTGCTTCACGATTTCGTTGGGTTTCGGGAAACCGAAATATTTTTCTATGCCGTGGCAAGCTTCGAGCATTGCTTCTTCATCAACAGCTTTGCCAGCTTCGATGGCTTTGTCGAATAATGCGTCGATTTCGGCAGGAAGCACGTCGTTCAGTGGGTCGAATTCTTTTGGGAAATTGTCCTTGTGGAGGTCGACTGATGCCAAGCCTTTGCGAGCATTGTAGAGTTCTTTGCGGATATTGCCAACAGCTTCCATGTTACATTCAAGCTCGATGCCCATCTTCTTGGCAAAGATGTAGATGAGTTCGATTGCAGGAGCGGCAGAACCTTCGGCAAACCACCAGATGTTGGTGTCGAGAATGTCCACGCCGTTCATCATAGCCATCACGCACGATGCCAAGCCGTAGCCAGGTGTACAGTGAGTGTGGAAGTCGATAGGCACGTTGATGGCAGCTTTGAGCTTAGGCATAAGGGTGGCAATGCGTGCAGGGTTGACAAGTCCTGCCATATCCTTTATGGTTATGATTTTTGCTCCAAGCTTTTCGTATCCTTTGGCTTTTTCAACAAAATATTCGTCGGTGAAGATTTTCTTTGCATCGGCGTTGTCATCCTTGGGGTCGACGGTGTAGCAAACCGCGCCGTCGGGTATGCCGCCAAGTTTATTGATGATTTCCACCGATTCCTTCACGTTGTCGAGGTCGTTCAAGGCATCGAAGATGCGCATGATGCCAAGTCCGTTCTTAATGGCTTCAACATAGAAACCTTCGATTACGTTTGTTGGATAAGGTGCATAGCCGAAGAGGTTGCGGCCGCGAGAAAGGGCAGTGAGGTATGAACGGTGCTTGTCGCCATTGATTTTGTCGCTAATCGACTTCAGGCGATACCATGGCGATTCGTCGAGGTAACGCATAACAGAATCGGGTACTGCACCCCCCCAAACTTCCATAGCATAGAATCCGGCGTTGATGTAGTGCGGAAGCAAAGCATCGATGCTCGACTGCGGAAGACGGGTTGCAAATAATGATTGTTGACCATCGCGAAGGGTCAAATCTCTGATTTTTAATGTCCTCATATTTTTATCCTGTTAAAATTTTTAACTCATAATTTTTACACCCATTTGTGTCAATTATGTCTATTTCACTGCAAAGATAACAATTAATGTTAGAAATTGTATGTATAAACAATGCCTAATTACGGAAATATTTCGTTAAATAAATGTTAAATTCTGCTGCTTCAGTAGGTTATGGTTGAATGACTGTCATGGGCGATACTTTTGTTTTGCGGCGGTGAATTTTTTATTATGGCAAGTTGTTTGTTTATTGTAGATATTTTGTAACTTTGCAAGGATAAGGCAACAGGGCCTTTGATGTAGTAAAAAATTGATTTATTGGGTATATGTTTGGGCTTTTTCGAAAAAAACAAAAAATAATCACGTTGCCTTATCGCACCGATGTGCATTGCCATCTACTTCCGGGAGTTGACCATGGCGCACAAACTGTAGAAGATTCGTTAGCACTAATCCGTAGAGAGATGAAGATGGGCATTTCGCGCATCTTTTTCACTTCGCACGTCACATCAACCACCTTTGAGAATACGCCGGAAACGCTCACTGCGGCTTTCGAAACGCTGAAAGCTGCTGTGGCTGAGGAGGGTTTAGACCTTGAAATGCATTGCTCGGCGGAATATAGGCTCGACGAATATTGGATGAAGCAGCGCGACGCCAATCAGCTGTTGCCGCTGCCCGGCAATCATTTGCTTTTAGAAAATAGCTTTCAGCAGGAGCTGATGATGATTGACGATTTGATGTTCGACATTCAGCTCAAAGGATTTTTGCCGGTGATGGCTCACCCCGAGCGTTATCATTATTATGGCTATCGTCACGACCGTTATCGCACGCTGCACAATGCAGGCGTGAAGTTTCAGGTGAACTTGTTGTCGCTGAGCGGCTATTTTGGCACGGGTGCAATGGCGAGTGCCGAATGGCTCGTGAACAATGGCTTTTGCGATTTTCTGGGTAGCGACATGCACAACATGGAGCATGCCGACGCAATTGAAGAGTATTTGCGAAGCAAGGACTGGAGCAAGACGTCGAAAAAACTTGACGGTTGCTTGCTCAACGACGTGATAGGCTGATGAAGCGATTTACATGTGTTATGTTGGCTTGCGCCGTGGCTATGTTGTGTGCCGTGGCAAGTGCCCAGCGCGCCGATGACGGCAGCCTCTATCGCCATCAGTTGGAACTCGGCGGCATGGCTGTTTCGCGTGCATGGCTTGTTGATTTTGCTTATCACTACAAGCTGAACCAATACGTTGGTGTTGGTGGCTCGATGGGAGTGTGGGGCAATTTGATTTCAGATGACGGAGTCCATGGCAACGGGTGGGATATGCGCTACAAGACAAATGAGCCGAGAAATGTGTTTCTGCGACCTTCGGTGAGCGTGTTCAGTCCAATGCTGCTTTGCACAGGCGGATTGGAGTGGAAACTATATGCCGAGCCTGGTGTGATTTTGCAGGTGCCATACGGTCGCGCTTATGTGTGCACTTATGATGCTTCGGGCAGTTTGTCAGCCGAGATTGAAGTATCCTCGTCGAGCGGAAAGTGGGCTATGCCCGATTGCCGTTTGGGCATGACTCTGCAAGCCGACAATTTCGACATCTCGTTTGGCTATTATGTTTCTGCTCTCGACGTGTATGGTGAGTACAGAAATATGAGATTCAATGGTGAGCGCTTCGGCAACGCTTTGCCAAAGCATGAATTGCAGCAAGGCGCTTTTGTGTCGCTCTCCTATAATTTTTAGGTGAAACTTCGCTTTGCTGCCTTAGCTTATGTTTCTCGACTTTTGTTATTCCAAACCCAGGCGCGTTTTCACATATTGCACAATTATGTCGGCAGTGGCTTCGGTGGTGAGTTTCGACGAGTCGATTGACAAGTCGTATGACTCTGCTTCGCCCCAACGCTTTTCGGTGTAGAAATTATAGTATTCGGCACGCTTTTTATTCTTTTTTTCGGCGAGCGAGCGCGCCTCGGCGGCGGTCTTGCAGTCGTTACGCTCCATTATTCGGGCGATGCGTTGCTCGATGCTTGCGTGTATGAAAATGCTTATGGTGTTTGGGTTGTCGCGCAGTATATAGTCGGCAGTGCGACC
>JBJECZ010000163.1:0-4353 GCA_051871555.1 Muribaculaceae bacterium
GCTTTTGTTTCGGTTATCTTTCCGGTTAGTTCGTGTCTGCAAAATGCCCTAATATGACCCACTTTTATGTTATAGAGCATAATTTTAATGCTTGTTAACATATAAAAATATTTATTTGCGCAAATTTGTATGCAGTCGCTTGTTTAATCCAAAGTTATTGTGTTATTTTGCCCTCGTATAACCGGCTTCTGTGGCTGGGGATGCAAAGTGACTGTAACAATTAATCAATAAACTAAACTTTTCGATTATGAAAAAATTTTTACTTCTTGGAGCTGCCGCAATGTTGGCAGGCTCGGTAAATGCACAAACCATCACTGGTAAGATGACCCTCGACTGGGAACATTCAATGGGAAGCTACACAACAGGTGTGACTCGTAGTATTGGTCAGTTGGGTAAACAAGCTCTTGTATTAAATCACACAAACGGAACAGTTGAAGTTTGGGATGCAACCGGTAAAGTTAAGGAATACGCTGTAAACACTTGGCTTACTGAAAACAAAGCAACTATTAACGCAGATGATGAAGCTGCATATACAATGGGTAGAGGTGTTTCTACCGACGAAGCAGGTAATATTATTGTAAACTTGCAGTTTGGGGGTGCAACAAGCTCCTTGAAATTTGTTGCAATCAAGCCGGATGGAACAATGAAGTATATTGGATGCGAATTCCCAGGCGGATTAGGTGCAACAAATGGCCGTATGGACCACCTTGGTGACAAAATGGCTGGTGACATGTTTAATAATGGTTTTATTGTTGCAATTCCTAATGCATTGCAATATGCAGTGGTATATAATATTTTTGAAGGAGAACAAGACATGGATTTCTCATATGGCGTAAAGATTGGTGCCGAAGATAATACTGAATCGTGGCCGGGAAATGAAGGTTCTGCAATATTCTTGGAACCATTGGCTGCTGATGCTGAACAAGCACCTAAGTTTATTGTTCGTCACCGTAGTCTTGGAGGTTACCGTTTGAGTGCTGATGGAAAATCGGCTTTGGAGAAAATTTCTTTGCCTGATGGAACAACACTTGGATTTGGTGGAGCAACAACATCTAACTTCTCGGCATTCACAGTTGGTGACAAATCGTATGTAGTTGGAAATCAACCAGACCCGAATAATGATAATGCTCGCACTCACTATTGGGAAGTTAAGGAAGTGTCTACTGGCGAAACCGTGGCAACTTGGTCAATGCCTACCGGTGAAGCTCCTTACTATATGGTTGGTTTTGCATCATCAGTTAACGAAGATGGCAGTGTAAATATCTATCAATTCAACCCTGGTATCCGTTTGGCTAAGTACACTCTCGCAGCTGACTTCTCGGGCATCAACAACGTGATTGCCGATGCTGACGAAAACGCACCTGTTGAATACTACAACCTGCAAGGTGTAAAGGTTGAAAAGCCAGAAAACGGCATCTTCATCAAGAAGCAAGGCGCCAAGGCAACAAAGATTATTGCTGAATAATTCTTGCAACCAATAGGGGACTTGCCCACCCGAGGGCATCCGTTCCCAATTAATCAATAAAACCCCACAAGAGGCAGTTACCATCGCGGCAGCTGCCTCTTGCCGTTATATAAATTCGCGTCCTCAACGGACGCCGGAAGGTGGGGTGGCGGTAGCGGTCCGTGGGTTACGCTTTGCTCACCTACGGCTACAACCTCGCTGTCGCTCGGCTCGCGTCCTCCACGGACGCCCGTATGCCCGAACGCCATCCGCAGGCGGGATATACACGCTGCTGCGAAGTATAGGACGTGAACCAGGAGGCGAATGCCGACGGGACTTAGCCCGGGGTAAGCGCAGCGCAACCCCGGGGAAATCGCATCTCCAAGAAAATGCGTACAGGACGCGAATTACCTTTGTTTGCAGAATCGGTACAATGTCATCTCGCAGAAAGCGCCGGAGGTGCTTGACCATGCTTAACCGCTGGTGGAGCGATAGCGCAACCTGCGGGGAGCGGAAACCTCACTATCATTCGGCGTCGAAGATGTCGAACAAACCTACCGCTTAAACGAAACGCGAATTGCCACCGATATAAATTGTGCCGATTGCTTGTTATTTGGGGAATAATCACTAACTTTGAATATGCTATGCGGGCAGGGCGTGTATTTGCCGCCTGAACGTAACGAATAATAACCGATAAAACAGACATCATTATGGAAGCAAAAGAAAAAGTATTGGCTACAATGAAACAAGCCGGCGAACCATTGAACGCAGGTAAAATTGCTGAACTTTCGGGCTTGGACCGCAAAGAAGTGGATAAGGCAATGAAAGAATTGAAGGCTGAAGGCGCTATTGTGTCGCCTGTACGCTGCAAATGGGCCCCAGCAGAATAATAGCATAACAGAATGATGAAAAAGACAGTGTTGATAACCGGTGCCACAAGCGGCATCGGTGAAGCTTGCGCGCGGAAATTTGCCGAAGGCGGCTATAACCTGATTCTGACAGCGCGCCGTGCCGACAAGTTGGCTGCCATTAAGGCAGAGCTGGAGAGCAAGGGTGCGCGTGTGAAGACGCTTGTGTTTGACGTGCGCGACGTGGAGGCTGCCAAAGCTGCAGTGGAATCGCTCGAGGGCGAGTGGCAGACCATCGATGTGCTTATCAATAATGCCGGACTGGCGTTGGGCCTCGACAAGGAATACGAAGGCAACATTGATGAATGGGCTACAATGATTGACACCAACATCAAGGGCCTGTTGACTATGACCCGCCTGATTGTGCCGGCTATGGTGAAGCGCAACAAGGGTCATGTGATTAACGTGGGCAGCGTGGCAGGCGATGCGGCATACGCCGGCGGAAACGTGTATTGTGCCACCAAGGCTGCGGTGAAAGCCATCACCGACGGTTTGCGCATTGATGTGGCAGAATCGGCGGTGCGCGTCACCAACCTCAAGCCAGGGCTTGTGGAAACCCATTTCAGCAATGTGCGTTTCCGTGGCGACGACGAGCGCGCCGACAATGTGTATCGAGGCATCACGCCGCTCACCGGCAAGGATATTGCCGACGTGGCATTCTATGCCGCCAGTGCGCCCGAGCATGTGCAGATTGCCGAGGTGCTGATTCTTGCCACGCATCAAGCCAATGGCAGCTACATCCACCGCGAGCTGTAATCGATATAGGTAATTCGCGTCCTCCACTCGCCGGAAGGTGGGGTGTCGTTGACCTGTGGGTTACGCTTTGCTCCAATGTGGGGTTACACGAGCTGACCGCTCCGCGGTTAATATCGAGGGCGTAGGGGCAGCTGCGATTGATATGTATGAGGAACATCCCTCGCAAATGGTATAGAAAAATCATAATAATCCAATTAATCTGTGTGAGGCAATCACCTTTCTGCATCTGCCAACCGTAGCATCAACCGCTCCGCGGTTAATATCGAAGGCACTTAGTTGGTTGTTATAGCACGCATACCGTCGCACACAACCGCGTGAGCGGTTGCAACTCGTATAACCCCATGTTGACGGCGAGCGCAGCGATGCCGGCTACGTGGGGAAAGCCGATGCAACCCAGAGATATCAACCGCGGCGCGGTTGCAGATTCAGATAATTTGCGGTCGGTCAACTTGCTGAAGCACCGCGCACCGCACTTCGTGCGACGTTCGCTATTTGCTGACTCGCGAATTTTCTGAAAAATTTGCATTATCTTTGCCATATGAGCTATACAAAGTTGTATTATCACATAGTATTCGTGGTTAAGAACAGGCAGAACGTAATTGAAGAGGAGCATGAGCAAAGGCTGTTCATGTATATAATGGGATTTTGCGAGAAAAAATCGGCAAAGTTATGCCGAATAAATGCTTCCGGGAACCATATACACATGCTTGTTTCTCTGCCTACTACTGTTTGTGTCGCTGATTTTGTTCGAGACATTAAACGCTCTACAAGTCTGATGATTAAGTCGGAGCATCTATTCGCAGGCTTTGAAGGTTGGGCAAGAGAGTATTTCGTGAAAACCGTAAGTGAGGAAACATTTGACACCGTATTTAATTACATCAAACGTCAGAAGGAGCATCATCGCAATGTCACTTTTGAGGACGAATACGTGTCGGAGTTAGATGCAGAGTATCGAAAGCGGTTCTCTCTTGTATTCTTCTCTCGGTGAACACCTCGCTGCTGGGGGTGCAACCGCTCCGCGGTTGGTTATGTGGTGGTGGCATCGGTCGTCCCCACATAGTCGCTTCGCTCCAATGTGGGGTTACACGAGCTGTAACCGCTCCGCGGTTAATATCGATGGCATAGGGGCAGCTGCGATTGCTATGTATGAGAACATCCCTCGCAAATGGTATAGAAAAATCATAATAATACAATTAATCTGTGTGAGGCAATCACCTTTCTGCATCTGCCAACCGTAGCATCAAC
>JBJECZ010000164.1:0-4336 GCA_051871555.1 Muribaculaceae bacterium
ATGTAACCGCTCCGCGGTTAATATCACTGGCAATCAACGGTCTGCGCTCATCAATTGTGGTTAATTCGCGTCCTGTCCGGACGCCATTATCGGGGCGGTCGGGGTCCGTGGGTTACGCTGTCGCTCACCCACGGCTAAGTCCCTTCGGCTTGCGCCTTCGAGGTCACGTCTTTCAGACGACATGGCGGCCGATGTCTGTAATCGCTCTGCGGCTAATATTGTTGATAATCAGATGTTTATATATGAAATTTGCCTTAGCCTGTAGGGATCATATACAAATGTGTTTATGGAACAAGGTAAGTTTTACAAACAGGCAGAAGAAATGGATGCTAAATGCAGGTTTTGCAGAGTTATATATGCAGGGGTAGAAAATGGCTATGAATATAATAGATAAGGCGCAACAATATGCCACGTTATACAGGTAGACCAAGTGTTATAATATTGAATAAAGATGGCGTATATGAAGATGTCGAAGATACTGAAGAGATATTTAGAGCAATAGATAGGCTCAACGAACTTCACAAATTGACTTAAGTATACCGAGATTTTGAAACAACTTATCAACCTTAATTGACTCTAAGTACTGAATATTCTGCTTTGCATATTCGAAATTATCGCCTAACTTTACAAATGCATCGTTATCTTCGTTGTATGGTAATGCTGTAACATTTATGTCTCGCAATCTGGTTTCGTGCTGTTATACCGGGTAATGAAAGCTAAAATCTAATTCTGCTGGTTTTTCATCTTTTGATTGTAGAATTTTTGAAATTTCATTATATGCTTCAAGCATATCCTTTTTGGCATCTTCAGGCGTATTCCCGTAACCAAATAAAGCAAATAGAGGAATATCTTCTTTTACATAGTATGTATATGCGCCCATTTCGGTGTTCTCAAAATATACATTTACTTTCATAATTTTATAAGTATATTATTAATTGTTTTATACTTGTAATGTTGCAAAATTATTTGCGGCTATTTTGTATTGTTTTGTAGTAATGTTTCAGGTGGAAAGATGAAATGACAAATTATTTATAGTTTTGCAGTGTAGATAAAGAAAAGATAGTATGAATAGAATGTAGGTATAGGGAAACAACTATTAATCACTGTTAGTTATTTGAGTGTAAAATGACAGTTATTTCATATTTGGGTAGGAGGGGCAATACCGACGTGAGTTGGAATTGCCTTTATTTTTGTTGCTTTGCGAATCGTAGTTGAGTTTTGTGAACAGGGAAGTTGAAAGTTATTATTGAATTGTTCTCGATTGTGGCATTGACATCGTTGGAGAATGGAGCAAAGAGCGTATCATACCAAATGAGGTCATAATGATTAGGGAATTGTGTTTTAATAAGTCGGCCTTTAGTCATTCCTGTCTGCCATTTCGAGGCTTTTACTTCGGCTCCGGAGATGTAGATTATGTCGTAGCCAGAAGGTGTGGCAATGAGAGCCAGGCGGTATCGACCGCCAAGGCGCAATAGTTTGTCATCGATGTTTCGGTCGAGATAAATCCAAAATCCTTCGTTAGGGTCGGAGCTTTTGGCGATATGTTCGGCGATTTTGTTTTCGGTCCAATCGGTGTGCAGTATAGCTGTCGGGTCGTACTCGTGTTTTAAGATGAATCGTTCGACAGCTGTCAAGCTTCCGGGACCAGTGAAAATTCCGGCTTTTGAGCCCGGTGTTATACTGATGTTGGCTGAAAATATTTGCTTGAGTTTTGTTTTACCAATTTTTACTGATAGGTTGCCTTGTCGTGCAATAATAGAGATGAGATTGGTGCCTTGATATAGGTCGACATCATTGGATAATGATTGCGATGCCACGACTTCATGCTTGCCTTGTGCAACACGGAGTAATGTGCAGGTTAACGAGCGTTTGTCGAGAATGTCGTAAGGGTTAGTGTTGTTTGCTTTAAGGATAAGCACGCAGTAATTTTGTGGAGAGGTGTAATTGAAAACCACGCCCCATGAAGGGTTTGCGACTTTTTGAGCCTTCCCTTTGTTGTCGGATACAGCATAAGATTTGTTTTCGCTGTTGTGCAGATTGGCGATTCGCAGAGTGATTTGGAATTTGTATGACGATAGTGTGGAATCGCACAGAATGATGTTGTCGGCAGTAGTGCGGTTGTCGGTTGTAATGCAGCCGTTAATGATGCTTGGGTTTGTGAAGCCCATAAAATTGTTTGCTCGCGATGAATATAGTGTGAAAGGCGATGCAGCGAGGTGTGATGTCGCCAGCAAGATAAGTGATGATATGATGAAAGCAAAGCGGGACATAATTAAAAAAACGTGGGGAGCCAAATGTTGTTGACTCTCCGCGTTGGAAAATTTTGAGGGGTGATGAGATTGAAGAGTGGAGAGACTTATTTGATTACTTAGCTTTTTCTTTTGCCCAACTGTCTTTCAGTCCGATGGTCTTGTTGAAAACGAGATTCTCGGCAGTAGAGTCAGGGTCAACACAGAAGTATCCGATTCGTTGGAACTGATATTTGTTTCCTGCTACAGCGGTTTCGGCAAGGAAAGGTTCGATGAATGCAGTAGTGACCTTCAGCGAATCGGGGTTAAGCAACTCGCGGAAGTCTCTTTCGGTTTCTGCCGAAGGGTTTTCCACCATGAAAAGGCGGTCGTAAAGGCGCACGGTAGCTTTTTTGCAGTGTTTTGCCGAAACCCAGTGCAAAGTTCCTTTAACCTTGCGCATACTGCCTGGCATACCGCTCTTGGTGTCGGGGTCGTATTCGCAGTAGATTTCTTCAATGTTGCCATCGGCGTCCTTCTTGCAGCCGGTACATTTAATTATGTAGGCGGCTTTCAGGCGAACTTCTTTGTCGGGCGACAAACGGAAATATTTTTTAGGAGGATTTTCCATAAAGTCGTCGCGTTCAATGTATATTTCGCGCGAGAATGGCATTTCGTGTGTGCCAGCATTTGGGTCTTCGGGGTTGTTTTCAACAGTCATCATTTCCACTTTGTCTTCAGGATAGTTGGTGATGATTACTTTCACAGGGTTGATGACAGCCGATACACGATTGGCACGTTTGTTCAAATCTTCGCGAATGGAGTGCTCAAGGAGCGAAATATCGTTGAGCGCTTCATATTTAGTGTAGCCTATTGCATCGACAAAGTTCTTTATCGACTCAGGAGTGTAGCCGCGACGACGCAGACCACAAATGGTGGGCATGCGGGGGTCGTCCCAACCGGCAACCAAACCTTCTTTCACCAATTGGAGCAGTTTGCGTTTGCTCATAAGCGTGTAGGTGAGGTTAAGGCGGTTGAACTCGATTTGCCGTGGGCGATATGTTTCGTCGGCAAGCTCATCGACAAAATAATCGTACAACGGACGGTGAGGGACAAATTCGAGAGTGCAGATAGAGTGAGTAACGCCCTCGAAATAGTCGCTTTGACCGTGTGCAAAGTCGTACATTGGATACACGTTCCAAGTGTTACCGGTGCGATGATGCGGATATTTGATGATGCGATACATGATAGGGTCGCGGAAGTGCATGTTTGACGAAGCCATATCGATTTTGGCACGCAGCACGCGAGAGCCTTCGTCGAATTCGCCGGCATTCATGCGTTGGAACAAGTCGAGGTTTTCTTCCGGTGTACGGCTACGATAAGGGCTTTCGGTGCCCGGCGTAGTTGGTGTGCCTTTTTGTTCGGCAATTTGCTCGGAAGTTTGGTCGTCGACATAGGCTTTACCTTCTTTAATCAGGCGAATAGCCAAATCGTATAGTTTTGGGAAATAGTCGGAAGCGTAGTACAGGCGGTCGCCCCAATCGTAACCGAGCCATTTTATATCTTCTTTGATTGATTCAACGTATTCAACATCTTCTTTTGTAGGATTAGTGTCGTCGAAACGGAGATTGCAGGTTCCGCCAAACATCTCGGCAATGCCGAAATCCATGCATATGGCTTTAGCATGACCAATGTGAAGATATCCGTTTGGTTCGGGCGGGAAACGGGTGTTAAGACGTCCTCCATTTTTGCCTTCCTTCAAATCGTCAGCAACAATTTGTTGAACAAAGTTCAACGGTTTTCTTTCTTCAGTTTCGTTGCCTTTGATAGTTTCTTCTGCCATAAAAAATAAATTAAATGTACTCTTATTTATTAAACAAATGCAAAGTTACACAAAAAAATGAAAATAAGATAATTTTTTGCATAGCATAATTTGTTACATAATAGTTCGAGAGAACAGATTGAAAAATGTTGAATCGTAATAGCGTTTTGCTGCGCTATTTTTGGGGTTATATGAGAATCGGCAAAGCAGATAGAGAGTGGGAAGTAAAAGAGTGTCTCGCCCTGAAAAAAGTTGACTCCTAAAAGAGCAAAAACATGATTAAATT
>JBJECZ010000165.1:0-4335 GCA_051871555.1 Muribaculaceae bacterium
GAGTGCAAAATTACACCTTTTCCCCGAATTGGCAAAATCTTTCGCAATATTTTTTTAGATTATTTTCACGCCATCCGCCTCAACTCCCCATAAATCAGCCCGTTACGCCTCAAAAAAATTTTTAACAAAAAAGCAGGCCCCGAAGAACCTGCTTGAAAATATTAATGTATTTTTTACAATATCATTTTGCCGAAGGCGGGAAAGGTGGCGGAACTACCTTGGGCGAATTGGCCTCCGCAGCGTCATCTTTGGCATCGGCACCGTCGATGTCATTGTCGGCAGAATCGGAGTCGCCAAGAATCTCCTCGGTGCGCGAGGTCCAAGGACGTTTGCCGAAGATTCGTTCCACGTCCTCAGTGAAAATCACTTCGCGCGAGAGCAACACATCGGTGAGCTCGGCATGCCCTGCGGCTTTATCCTTGAGAATTTGCTTAGCCCTCTCGTATTGTTCGGCGATGATTCGCGACACCTCCTCGTCGATAATCTGGGCACGGCTTTCGCTGAACGGCTTGGTGAAGCCGTAGTTTTGCCCAGTGGAATCGTAATAAGATATATTAGGCAGCCTGTCGCTCATGCCAAAGTAGGTGACCATGGCATAGGCTTGCTTGGTGACGCGTTCGAGGTCGTTGGCAGCGCCGGTGGAAATTCTGCCAAGGAAGAGTTCTTCGGCAGCACGTCCGCCCAGCGTTGAGCACATTTCGTCGAGCAGCGCCTGCGTAGGCGTGATTTGCCGTTCTTCGGGCAGATACCAAGCAGCGCCGAGAGCTTTGCCGCGCGGCACGATAGTAACCTTAATTAAAGGATTGGCATATTGCAAATGCCAGCTTATGGTGGCGTGGCCAGCTTCGTGCACAGCAATCGAGCGACGCTCCTCGGCAGTGGTGATTTTGCTGCGCTTCTCCAAGCCGCCAATAATGCGGTCGACAGCATCCATGAAATCCTGACGCTGCACCACGCTCTTTTTGTGGCGAGCAGCAATCAAGGCAGCCTCGTTGCACACGTTGGCAATGTCGGCGCCAGAGAAGCCCGGTGTTTGACGTGCCAAGAGGTCGACATCGACACTTTCGTCGATTTTCACGTTGCGCAAATGCACTTGGAACACCTCTTTGCGGTCGTTCAAGTCGGGCAATTCAACATAAATTTGACGGTCGAAACGTCCGGCACGCAGCAGCGCCTTGTCAAGGATGTCGGCACGGTTGGTTGCAGCGAGGATAATCACACCGCTGTTAGTGCCGAAACCGTCCATCTCGGTGAGCAACTGGTTGAGCGTGTTTTCGCGCTCGTCGTTGCTGTTCATGCTTGCGTTGCGGCCACGGGCACGACCAACGGCGTCAATCTCGTCGATGAACACGATGCAAGGCGATTTTTCCTTGGCCTGACGGAATAGGTCGCGCACACGCGAAGCGCCCACACCCACAAACATCTCAACGAAATCGGAGCCCGAAAGCGAGAAGAACGGCACATTAGCTTCGCCGGCAACAGCCTTGGCGAGGAGTGTCTTGCCGGTTCCCGGAGGCCCCACGAGCAAAGCACCCTTAGGAATCTTGCCACCCAGATTGGTGTAGGTTTGCGGATTCTTGAGGAAGTCGACAATCTCAGCCACCTCGGTTTTAGCCTCAGCCAGACCGGCAACATCCTTGAACGTGACACCCGGCGAATTTTCCTTGTCGAAAAGTTTAGCCTTCGATTTGCCCACGCTGAAGATGCCGCCCGAGCCGCCCGAGCCACCGCTCGACATGCGACGCATCATCCATATCCAGAACACGATGAGCAGCACAAGCGGGCCGTACGACCAAAACAGGTGTCCCCAATTGCTGTTTCCGTTTTCATATTTCACGTCGCCCTTGAACACGCCCGAAGCATTCCATGCGTCCACCTCGTTGGCGAAGCGGTCAGCCGAAGGAATGTTGGCAATAACGTAAGCCTTCTTGCTCTTATTAGGTTCGTATTCCGGGTAGAGCTTCTTAGCCAACGAGTCGCCCAGTTCAGCCTGCACTTCAGTCTTGTCGATAACAACCATGCTTTTCACACCGCGAGCATTGACGTAGCTTTGAAACTCGGTGTAGCTCACCTCTCTTTTGAAGGAGCCGTTCAATGGCGTATCGGTGGCGACAAATATCGAAGCAAGCACCGCAAAAATGAAAAAATACATCCACAAGATGTTAAACTTCATCTTGCCACCTTGCTTTTTTCCGTCGTTTTTATTATCCATATTGCAAAAAATGTTTCTCCTTGCTTATTAATAATGTATATATATGATGCACATCGTGCCTCAACTGCACGCAAAAGAGACAGCGTAGTGCAACCGCAACCGTCATCAGTCCAAATCGGGGATGTCGGTGATTTTGGCATCGCTCCACAGCTGCTCAAGCTTGTAGAGGTCGCGATACTCCGGCAAAAAAACATGTACATAAATCGTGCCATAATCGAGAACAATCCATTGGCAGTTCTGATATCCGTCGTAATTATACGGTTTCACGCCGGCATGCTCTTGCACATACTCACGCACGCTGTCGGCAATTGCCGACACCTGCATGGTGGAAGTGCCCGTACATATAATGAAGTGCTGTGTTGCCACCCACTCAATGCCCGTCATATCGACGTGAGTGATGCTTTTTCCTTTTCTTTCCTGTATTCCTTCTACAATCGTTTCAATCAAATCGTTTTGTTGCGTCATAAATGTCATTTAAAAAACTTTTCTGCAAAGATAGAAATAATGTTTGCTACTTTAGGTTTCATCCTTCCTAAAAAATGTGATTATACCTCAATCTTTTTAAATAATGACACATAAAACGGCAATATTTCGACATAAAATAAGATAATGCAACAAAAACGTGAAATAGTCTAATTGTAAAACAGACAATAACGCATAAATTTGCATCAGAATAAATAAGCCAAGCTAACAACTCTAAACACAAAAACCAACATTTATTTACAACAAACTAAACTCTACACGCCCAATGAGAAGAATCATTCTAATTATTTCTACACTCCTGATTGCCAGCAGCATGATGGGGCAAAAGTTCATTCTACCCACACCAAGCCACCAGCCCAGCAAAGCGCAGCTAAAACAAATTGAGCGCCGCTACGGCATGTTTCTGCACTTCGGGCTCAACACCTTTGAGGACGAAGAGTGGACCGACGGCACCAAGCCAGCCACCGATTATTGCCCCAGCGCCATCGATGCCGAGCAATGGGTGCGTGCAGCGCGCGACGCCGGCATGAAGTATATAATCCTCACCGTGAAGCACCACGACGGGTTCTGCCTGTGGGACAGCAAATACACCGACTACGACGTGGCATCGAGCGGCAACCCCACCAACGTGGTTGAAGCAGCAGCCAAAGCCTGCAAGAAATATGGCATAGGGTTTGGCATCTACTATTCGCTGTGGGACCGCAACTGCAACGCCGACGTTGACGACATCACCAAGGATGCCGAATACAACGACTATATGATTAAGCAACTCAACGAAATAATCGACATTGCCAAACGGCACACCCACATCGTTGAGCTGTGGCTCGACGGCAGCTGGGTGAAGCAGAACTATCGCTGGCCATTACTCGACATCTACCAAACCATCAAACGCCGCGAACCCGATTGCCTGATTAGCACGAATTGGACTATCGGCTTGCCCGACAACATCGACAAAACAGCCTACCCCACCGACCAAAAAGAAGGCTTCCCCATCCGTTACTTCCCGAGCGACTTCCGCCTTGGCGACCCACGCATGCCAGCCGACAACGACCCCAAACTGTTCACCTACAACGGCAACCTGTATTATTTGCCATGGGAGTCGACCATCTGCGTCAGCGGACGATGGTTCTACCACACTAAAGACGACAACTACAAGTCGCTCGACGAACTGGAGAAATCATATCGCCAATGCACCAAGAACGACAACATACTCATTCTTAACACGCCGCCTGCACGCGACGGCCGCCTGCGCGACCGCGACGTGGAACTGCTAAAGCAGCTGCGCACCCGCTTAGGGCTGTAACACCTCCGCGCCTAAAGGCATTGCCATCATGGCAAAGCGGAATTAATGAAAAGTGCTGAAGCATTGTATGTATGAAACCGGTAATGAGTTGGTTACAATTGTAACCAACTAAACTTGTTGCCGCTTGGGGCAATCATTATCTCACATATTGTCTGCCACAAGACAAATTGCATTTCCTCCTTTTTAAGAATTTATACGAAAGGTATGCTTGAATTTTTCCCGCTATATTGTTTTATTTGCATTTGAATTGCAATAAATGTTGAATAACATATCCCCAAAAGATTCGCTTTGTAGCAAATAATTCGTAATTTTGTATCTAAGCTTTACAATTTGAGGA
>JBJECZ010000166.1:0-18047 GCA_051871555.1 Muribaculaceae bacterium
CAAAATATCTATGACTCTGGCAAATAATCAATTAGCCATTAACTGAATATCCCTACATAAAAAAGCTGCTTCAATACCGAAGCAGCTTTTTTTATGCGGTGTGCCGGGCAGAATGACTGCAGCGGCACGGGTGATAGTTCGCCGTGTGTGCAAGGCTGATTAGCTGCGGTGGCGGCGGAAACGGCGGCGGTGCTTTTTGCCATCTTCTTCGTTGCCGTAGCCATAACCGTAACCATATCCGTATCCGTAACCATAGCCGTATCCATAACCATAACCGTAGGCATAGCGCTTTGCATCGGCTTTGACGTCGCCGAGCAAGATGGTGAGGTTCTTAATCTTGTTGCTCTTATACATTTTTTCAAGGTCGTCGAGATAACGCTTGTCAACTTTGGCGTCGCGAATCACATAGATTGTGAGGTCGACATATCGGTTGATGAGGGCGGCATCGGCGATGAGTGCGTATGGCACGGTGTCGAGAATGATGTAGTCGTATTGCTTCTTGAGAATGTCGATTAGCGTAGCCAAGCGGTCGCTCATGAGCAAGCTGGTTGGGTTAGGCGGAATAACTCCCAAAGGCAGCACGTCGAGGTTCTCCGAGGTGTCGGTGTGATAGATAATCTTGCTCACATCGTCGAGTCGGCCCGAGAGGTAGGCGCTCACGCCATGTGAGATGTCTTCGATGTTGAAATACTTCGAGAATGTACCCTTGCGCATGTCGAAGTCCACTGCAATCACGCGTTTGCCGTTGATTGCGCATGTGATGGCAAGGTTTGCTGCGTTGAAGCTCTTGCCTTCGCCCGGCATGGTGGAAGTGAACTGAATTACGTTGCCCTCGCCGTTTTCTTTAGGAGGCAACACGTAGTCGAGGTTGCCGCGGATTATACGGAAAGCCTCGGTGATTCGGTCGGTGCCTGTTTCGCTCACCACAAGTTCGGAATCCTGTTGGTCGCGCCGCTTACTTGGTATTTCGCCCAGCAACGGAATTGCGCAGTTGTTTTCAACGTCGTAGCGGCTGTGGATGAGTGTGTCGAGCGAGTAAATCCAGAATATTAGGAAAATCACTGCAGCCGGCAGGCAGAAGCCAATTAACAACCCCATGGCAACGATTTTGTTTTCCATAGGCGAAATCAGCCAGCCCGACATTGCCGGTTCGAGCACTTTGGCGTTAGGCTCGGTCACAGCCACTTGCAAAGCGTTTTCTTCACGTTTGTTGAGCAGATAAAGGTAGAGCTGCTCTTTGATTTTTTGTTGGCGAGTGATGTCGGTGATTTCCTTTTCTTGAGTAGGCACGGTCGACATCATGCTGTTGGCTTTGCGTTCCTGGCTTCGAGCCTGGTTCTGCTTGATGCGCAGAGTGCTGAGGAAGCCGTCGATTGAGCGGTTGAGGTTGGCGCGCAGAGTGCGCAGTTGCTTGTCGAGGTCGAGCATCACGGGGTTCTCACTGCCGGTGGTGGCTGCGAGCCTCTGATAGTTGAGGCAAAGCTGGTTGTATTGCTCAATCAAGCCGTTGATGCCTATGTCCGAGATGCCGGAGTTCGACGGGATTAATTCGTGAATCGAGGCGCGTGAGATGTAATCTTTGATGTACGACACCAGCGATATCTGCACGTCGACGGCAGCGAGGTCGTTTTGCGAGGTGTTGCTGCGCTCGGTGTAAGCCGATGCAGCCGATTCGATGGTGGGGTAGCGGTTGATTATTTTGAGGTGCTCGATTTGCGAGTCGATGCCGCCAAGGTCTTTCGACAGGGCGTTGATGCGGTCGACGATAAACGATTCGGTGTTGCGTGCCACGCGGTTCTTGTCGTCGATGGTGTATTGGTTGTAGGCGGCAATCAGGGCGTTGAGTGCTGCCACGCTCAGTTGCTTGTTTGATGTGGTGAGCGTCATGCGCAGCACGTTGGCGTCCTTTTGGTCCTTAACGATGTTCAGACCGCCCACCAAACTTTGCGCCATGCTGTGCACGGTGGTTATGTTAGCAAACATTTCTTCACCAAAATAGCCGTCGCCGAAATTTTCGCTTTTGGTGATGGCAATCGGTCCGAATTCCGAGTTTACTTTGCTGCCGTAGCGTGCTCGTTTCCATCGGCCGTCGGTTCCGCCGACAATGCGGAAGTCGAGTTCGTTGTTGTTGCGCGGGCGCAAAACCACGGTGAACGGTTTGGTCACTTCCTTGAGAGGGGTGATAATCACCGGCGTGGAGTTGTAGATGTTCACGTCGCGCAGATATTTGTGGTAGTGATAGCTCACGTTGAGGTTGAGTTTGCTCACCACCTCGTCCATGATGGTGGTTGATTTAATCACATAAATCTCGTTGGTGAGCGAGCGGTATTTGCGCGACGACGAGAGGTCGCTCAGCACCTGTGCTTCGCCCGAAGCGTCGTTCATGTTGGTTTTGATGAGCACTAATGCGCTCGACGAATATAGTTGCGGTTGCGATTTGCCGTAGAGGTAGGCTATGCAGCCGAAAATCAGCACTGAGAGCACAAACCAGTACCAATTATGAAGGCATGCCGTGAGATAGCTTCGTATTGATATTCCACTTTTGGAGTTTTTGCTTTTGCTTGTGTTTGCGTCAGTCTGTTCTGTCATAGTGGTTGTTTAAAATTAATGTTATGTGACTTTGTGAGAAAGCAAGCTCTCTCCGAAAAAAAGCATTAAAAAGCAACTTTGGCTGTTTTGCTGCCGATTGATTGCTGCTTGCCGCTGCTCGCCAATGGGCGCAAATCATAGTTCTGCCAATTATCATTCTATACATTATTAATAATATGCAAAGTTATGAAATTATTTGTTGAGTTGGGACTAAAGTAACCGAATTTTTTTGGCATATGTGTGTTTTTTTTGTTGATAGGGGCGGATACAAAAAAGAGGACTCAAAAAACTTTGAGCCCTCAAACTATTACCTTGGGGTGAGGTGTGGGGTTCGAACCCACGACCTTCGGAACCACAATCCGACGCTCTAACCAGCTGAGCTAAACTCACCATGTCGGTTTAACGGGTGCAAAGATACTAAGTAATTGCGAATCTTGCAAGCGTTAAGCCGTATTTTTTGCTTTTTGTTTTGCAAAAAAGAGTGCAAACGGTGCAAATTGGCAGTACAAAGCGGTTGCTTTATTCAACCAGATTGCCCATTGAATAAACCGCCAGCAGCTTGGCATCGCTGTCGAGCAGCAATATGTCGGCATCTTTGCCCTTCACGAGGGCGCCTTTGCGGTCGCTGATGCCCATTATTCGAGCCGGGGTTTCCGAAGCCATGCGAATGGTGTCGTGCAACGGAATGCCGGCGTTGTAGGTGGTGGTGATAAGGCGGTCCATTGTGGCGATGCTGCCAGCGAGGGCGCTACCGTCAGCCACCTTGCACACGCCGTCCTCGATGATGGCACCAGGCAGGAAGATGTAGTTGCTGTCGCTACCGGCGCAAGCCAGCGAGTCGGTGATGATGGCAGTGCGTTCCACGCCTTTGAGCTTGTGAATGAGGCGGATGATGGTGTCGGGCAGGTGGCAGCCGTCGGTAATCATTTCCACGTCGATGTCGTCGATGAGGTAGACGCTTTCAACGGTGCCTTCGTGCTTATATTCGCGCACATTGTGGAATCCGCCCATTGCATTGTAGAAGTGAGTGGCGAGCGAATAGCCGTTGTTGTAGGCGGCAAGCACCTCGGGATATTCGGCGGTGGTGTGGGCAATACCCATCACTATGCCGTGCTCGCTTGCAAACTTGCCAAACTCCAATGCACCGTCGAGCTCAGGTGCGGCGTCGATGCGCTTGAGGCACTTGAAGCGCTCAATCATGGGGATGTATTTGGCGGGGTCGGGGTTGCAGATGTATTCCGGCATCTGTCCGCCTGTTTTCTTGATATTAAGGTGTGGACCTTCGAGGTGCAAGCCCATGATAGTGGTGTCGCCGCGGGCGATGATTTTTTCGCACACTTCGGCAGCTTCGTCAATCATTTGTTGCGACGACGAGCTGAGGGTTGGGAATATGGTTGTTGTGCCGTGCTTGAGGTGGGTGGCAGCTGCGGTGATGAATGCGTCCTCTTTACATTCCATAAAGTCGCGTCCGCCGCCACCGTGGCAGTGTATCTCAATGCCGCCAGGGGTGACGTATGCACCTTTGGCGTTGATGGCTTCGGCACCGTCAATCACCAGGCTGTCGCTTTTCACTTCAAGGATTTTGCCGTTTTCAAAGACTATTGAACCTCCCTTCACCCAGCCTTCGGGGGTGTGGATTGTTCCGTTGTAGATTTGTTTTAACATCGTAGTATATGGTTCGTTTTGTTATTGTTTTCTGGTTACAAATGTAATAATTTATTGCCTCATTTAATTCTAAAAAATCATTTTCGAATATTAAATTTTGTAAAATTACAAACAGCTTCTACAAAATAACCCTATAATGCTGGTTGTCAGTGTTTACGTTGGTATTATTTTGTTTTGGCGGTTAATTTAATATTTGAAATTTTAGTTCGGCATTTCTTTATACAAAGATATTTGGTTTCTGACTTTAATGCAAAAAATTGGCGCAAAAAAATGTTTGCCTTGATTGTTTTTTGTGTTTTTGCTTGTTTATGCGGCTGCTTTGAATGCGTGCCATAAAAGCAAACAGTGGCGATTGTGCAGGCGGCACCAGCCTGATGCTCGTTGCCAGGCATGAACAGTTGCAGCGAAGTGAGTGATTCTGAAATAATGGTAAATTGTGTGAATTAATTGGTCGAAAAGTAATATTATTTAGTTGGGTTTGCCATAAAATGACTAATTTTGTGCCAAAACAACATGTATAACACATAATTACAAACAACGAATTGTGAGTATAGCATTATCAAAGATATTGAATTTTTTGAAGACCGAGCATATACGCAGCTACGATAATGACATTATATTGTTTAATCACTTCGATGTGATTACTCTTGAGCGGTTGCCGTGGAAATTAGGCAGGCCATTGTTTGCCATGTGTCTGCAAGGTTCGGCTACGGTGAAAGTGAATTTGCAGGAGTATAGGATATGCAGCAACGAGTTGGTGACCTTGATGCCCGACTCCATTGTGCATGGATATAACTTCAGCGACGATTTCAGTGGCGTGATGATGTTGCTCAGCAACAGTGTAGCCGAGGAATTGTTGCCCGACATCACGTCGGTGCTGCCCATCTTGATGGATTTCAGGCAAAGCCCGGTGATTAAGTTGATGCCCGATGAGGCAAAAAGCCTATACGAGTTCTATAAATTCATTTGGGACAAGATACCCCGAGTGCACGGCGACTATGGCAAGAGCGAGCTCAACGGCTTGCTGCTTAGCATCTTCTACGAGGTGCTTTCGGTGTGCAAAGAGCGATATTCCTACAGCAAGTTTAAGCGCACGCGCAACGAGGAGACGTTCTATAAGTTCTATTCGCTCATCGAGAAGGAGTATTGCCGGGAGCGTTCGGTGGTGTATTTTGCCGACCGTCTGTGCATCTCGCCAAAGCATTTGTCGATGGTGGTGAAGAAGGTGAGCGGACGCACTGCAAGCGATTGGATTGACGATTATGTGATACTGCAAGCCAAGCAGCTGCTGCGCTCGTCGTCGCTCACCATACAGGAGGTGAGCCGCGAACTGAATTTCTCCAACCAATCGTTCTTCGGGAAATATTTCAAGAAACACGTTGGCATGTCGCCGAGCGAATATCGTGCCAAAGGGCAAGTGTGATTTTATTTCGCATAGGGGGAGGCGTGATTCTTCGCCTGGCTGAATCTTTGATTAGTTAATTAAGAAAAACAGTTTATTTTTGAAAGCATTATGAATAGAACAATAGGTGTGATAGCTGCCGTGCTGATGTCCGTTGCGAGCATTATGCCGGCGAAAGCCCAAGAGACTGCCGACATCATGCAAGTGGCGAGAGATGGCGCGAAGCAGGTTGACCAACGCCAATCGGCTGAAGCCGACTTGGAGCAGGCGCGCATCTCGGTGGTGACGTGCTATCCCGGCAGCCGCAACTACGAGCTATATGGCCACACCATGATTAGGGTGCAGATTGCCGACCAAGACCTTTTGTTTAACTATGGCATCTTCGACTTCAAGGCATCGGGATTCCTCTACAGGTTTGTGAAAGGTGAGTGCGACTATATGCTTGCCGCTTATCCATACGAGCATCTCACCAAGGGTTATGAAAGCCGCAAGATTGTTGAGCAGGAATTGAACCTCACAGCCGAGCAGAAACGCCGGGTGGTGGGCTATTTGTGGTGGAACTTGCAGCCGCAGAATGCCACTTATCGCTACGATTGGGCATATAACAACTGCGCCACCAAGCCGCGCGACATCATTGAGATGGCTGTGGGCAGCAGTTTGAGCTATGGCGAGCCAGCCGACAGGGCAGCCACGTTCCGCAGCATTATGGCGTATTTCGACCGTAACTATCCTTGGCAGCAATTCGGCATCGACTTGGTGCTGGGCATGAATCTCGACCATCTGCTCGACTATCGCGAACAGATGTTCAGCCCAATAAAACTAAAGGAAGCACTTGCCGGAGCTACGATTATTAAAGACGGCATCAGGGTGCCGCTTGTTGCAGCCACCACCAACTTGATTGAAGGCGGCGAGGATGGGGCGGCGCTGGGACCTACGCCGTTGCTGCTCACCCCGTTGGCGGTGTTCACGCTGCTATTTGTTGTGGTGGCTGTGATTACCTTCGTTGAGCAGCGTCGCCGCCGATTGTGCCGTTGGCTCGATAGCATAGTGTTTGGCGCTTTTGCTTTGGCTGGCTTGCTGGTGGCATTCCTCACGTTTGTGTCGACACACTACGGCACTTCGCCAAACGTCAACATCTTGTGGGTGCATCCGTTGGCGTTTGTTCCTGCCGTTGCCGTGTGGGTTAAGCCCAATAGCCGCTTGCTGGTGGCATATCACTATGCCAATGCCGCCATCGTGGTGCTGTTGGCATTGCTGTGGGGGGCTTTGCCGCAGGTGGGCAATGTGGCATTTATTCCCATGGCAGCCGTGAGTCTGCTGCGCTCGTTGAACTATATCCTTGGCGTGCGTCGCGGCTTTATTGCTGTGAAGAATTGATGTTGTAATATAAATGAAATAAATCGTGATGAACGAAACTTTAACAGTGTTTTTGGCAGCTGTGATACCGGCAATAGTGCTGGTGGTTTACATTTATGCCAAAGACGACCGTCCCGAGCCGGTGGGGCAACTGGTGAAGGCGTTTTTGTTTGGAGCATTGTCGGCGCCGTTGTCGCTGTTAGTCTCTAAACCGCTGGCTATTTTGGGTTATTACAGCAACGATGCTGTCGGCTTGATTGAGTTGTTCAGGGTTGCCTTCTTCGGCGCAGCGTTGCCCGAAGAGCTTGCCAAGATGTTTGTGCTGTGGCTGTTTTTGCGTCGCAACAGGCATTTCGACGAATATTTCGACGGGCTGGTGTATGCCGCATGCGTGGGCATGGGTTTTGCGGCGCTCGAGAATGTGATGTATTTGTTCGACGGCGGCGAGGACTGGAGGCTGGTTGGGCGATTGCGCGCCCTGATGGCAGTGCCCGGACACTTCCTGTTTGCCATGCTCATGGGCTATTATTATTCGCTCGCCCATTTCTCGAACAATGCCGTGGCACGTTCGCGCAACTACACGCTGGCGCTGGTGGCTCCGATAGTGGCACATTGCGCCTACGATACACTTGCGTTTATGTCGGACGGCTATTTTGGCATACTGTTTTTTATTGGTGTTGTGGTGCTGCTCATCAAGCTGTGGCGACGTTTTGCGCGCAACATGAAAGAACTGAAAGAGCACGACCACTACCGATTTGATGTAACACCGCCGCCACTTTCATCCACACCGCCGCCATTGCCCGGCAGCCAGCCGAAGAAGCCGGAACCGGACACCGACAACTCGCGCTTTATGCCCAAAGACGACCAATAAGGCAGCCAACGTGTGTGGCAATTCCGAAGATAATTAGTATATTTGCACCTGTTTTGGCATAGGTTTTGTGAAGATACCTATCGATGGAATAGAAAAACTTTGATAATTATTACACCAAACAAATAAATATGAAACGAATCGCAAGGCGAACTAATAGGCGACAAGTAAAACGATTAATGAGCAGCATCGTGGCTTCGATGGTGGCTTTGTCGGCAATGTCGCAGGTTAACGACGGCACTCCAAAACTTGTGCTGGGCATCGTTGTCGACCAGCTTCGCAGCGATTACATCGAGTTGTTGCAAAGCCATTTCACTCAGCGCGGGTTCAACCGCCTGATGCGCGAAGGCGCCTATTTCGAGAATGTGGATTTCAGGTGCGGCAATCTCGACATTGCTTCGGGCACCGCGTTCATCATGAGCGGAGCCTATCCGAGTGCCAACGGTGTGCCGCAAGCTATGGTGTTTGATGCAGCCAAGCGCATTGCCACGCCGGTGCTCACCGATGCCAAATACATTGGCAATTTCACAACCGAAACCTATTCGCCGCTTGCGCTTAAGGTGTCGACGATAGCCGACGAAGTGCGCATCAACAACGACGGGCTCGGCTTTGTTTATGCCATAGCGCCCGATGCTCAGCAAGCCATCTTGCTTGCCGGACATGCTGCCAACAGCTGCTTCTGGATTGACGACGTGAATGGCAAATGGTCGACAACCACCTTCTATAAAGAGGTGCCGTCGCCTGTGCAGAGCCGCAACTACAACTATCCGTTGGCTAACCGCCTCAACACCATGGCGTGGGAGCCGGCTTTAGCACTCGAGGCATACAGCGAAATTCCACAAGCCCACAAATTCTATCGCTTCCGCTATAATTTCCCCGACAACAGCAAGGACCGTTACCGCAGCTTCAAGCAGTCGGCGCTTGTGAATGAGGAAGTTACGTCGGTGGCAATCGACTACATAAACACACTCAAGCTTGGGCGACGCGGTCAGCTCGACATGCTCAACATTGGTTACACGGCAGCACCATACGACTACAGCAAGACCTCCGACAACCGTTTTGAGCTGCATGACACCTACATCCGCCTCGATGCGCAGCTTGAGCGCCTGTTCGATGCTGTCGACAAGGCTGTGGGCATGCAAAATGTGGTGGTGTTTGTCACCTCAACGGGCTATTACAACGACAGCCGCCCTGTCGACTCGAAATACAATGTGCCTTCGGGCGAGTTCCGCCCCGACCGCGCCATCTCGCTGCTTAACATGTATCTGATGGCGATTTATGGCAACGGACAGTGGGTGGACGGCTACTATAACCGCCAATTCTTCCTGAACCGCAACCTCATCAAGGACAAGAAACTCGACCTTGCCGAACTGCGTGCCAAGTCGAGCGAATTTCTGCGTCAGATGAGCGGCGTGACTGCAGCATATACATTCGAAGAAATACTAAACAATCCGGTGAACGAAGACCTGATAGCCCTCAACCGCGTGATGGTGCCCTCGCTGCAAGGCGATGTAACCATCGAGGTGAGTGCCGGCTGGACCATTGTGGAGACGCAAAATGCCCAGTCGAAGGTCACTCAAGTGCGCATGAATGCAGTCACTGTGCCGGCATTCATTCTTGCTCCGCAAGTTAAGGCGCAACGCATCACCAACGCCATCGATGCCGCCTTTTTGGCGCCAACGGTGTCGCGTCTGTTGCGCATTCGTTCGCCCAATGCTGCCCGCTATATGCCTTTGTCGCTGCAATAACGGGGCAAGGTTGCTGATAATCAAAACATTTTAGTTATCTTTGCAAGGTTGAAGGTTTCCTCGCATCGCCGCCAAGGCGCTATGCGTCAGGGGGCATCCGACAGCAAAGGCTGATATGTTAATAATTAATCCACAATAAACATTTTTTTCGAATAACAAATAACACCAATATATAAAATGGGATTTAATGATATACTGAAAGCATTGTTTGGCAACAAGTCGACTCGCGATTTAAAGAAACTCGTGCCTATGGTTGACAAAATCAAGGCTGTTTATCCCGAGATTGAGAAATTGTCGAACGATGAACTGCGTGCGCGCATCGACGAAGTGCGCAGCCGCTTGAAGGACAGCGTGGCTGGCAAGAAAGCCGAAATAGCCGAGCTGAAGGAGGAAATTGAAAAAACCGACTACGAGAATCGCGAACCGCTGTGGGACCGCATCGACAAGCTTGAGAAAGAAATTCTCGACACCTTGGAAGAGGGGCTCACTGCTGCCATTCCCGAAGTGTTTGCCGTGGTGAAGGACACCGCCCGCCGTTTCACCCAGAACGAAACCGTTGAGGTGACCGCCACCGATTTCGACCGCAATCTGGCTGCCAAGGGCTACGATTTCATCACAATCGAAGGCGACAAAGCCATATATAAGAATAGTTGGACTGCCGGCGGCAACCGTGTGGTGTGGGACATGATTCACTACGACTGCCAGCTAATTGGCGGCGTGGTGCTCCACCAAGGCAAGATTGCCGAAATGGCAACCGGTGAAGGTAAGACCCTTGTGGCAACACTGCCGGTGTTCCTCAACGCCCTTACAGGCAACGGTGTGCACGTCGTAACCGTGAACGACTATCTGGCCAAGCGCGACTCGGAGTGGATGGGTCCGTTGTATATGTTCCACGGATTGTCGGTGGCTTGCATCGACAAGACTCAGCCTAACTCGCCCGAGCGCCGCGAAGCCTATAACGCCGACATCACTTTCGGTACGAACAACGAGTTTGGTTTCGACTATCTGCGCGACAACATGGCTACTTCGCCCGAAGACCTTGTGCAACGCGCCCACAACTTTGCCATTGTCGACGAGGTTGACTCGGTGCTTATCGACGATGCCCGTACACCGCTCATCATCTCAGGTCCTGTGCCTAAGGGCGACGACCAGATGTTTGAGCAATATCAGCCGAATGTTGAACGCGTCTACAATGAGCAGCGCAAGTTGGTGACCAGCTTGCTCGCCGAAGCACGCAAACTCATGGCAAGCGACAACAAGGACGACCGCAAGGAAGGCGCCCTGCTCACTTATCGCGCTTTCAAGGGTCTGCCTAAATACGACCCGCTCATCAAGTTCCTCAGCCAGGACGGCATCAAGCCTGCAATGCTCGAAACCGAAGCATATTATATGCAGGACAACAGCCGCCAGATGAACATCGTCACCGACCCGCTGTATTTCGTAATCGACGAAAAGAACCATAGCGTTGAACTCACCGACAAGGGCTACGATGTGCTGTCGCGTGGTATCGACGACCCAAAATTCTTCGTTTTGCCCGACATCACCTCGCTGTTGTCGGCAGTTGAAAACGAGCCGCTCACCGATGCCGAGAAATTGGCAAAGAAGGACGAGCTGATGCAAGACTATGCCGTTAAGAGCGAGCGCGTGCACACCGTCAACCAGTTGCTCAAGGCTTACTCGCTGTTCACCCGCGACGTCGACTATGTGCTCACCGAGGACGGCAAGGTGAAGATTGTCGACGAGCAGACAGGCCGTATCATGGAAGGCCGCCGTTGGAGCGACGGTTTGCACCAGGCTGTCGAAGCCAAGGAGCACGTGAAGGTTGAAGCAGCTACGCAAACATTTGCCACCATCACGCTGCAAAACTACTTCCGCATGTATCACAAGCTGTCGGGTATGACCGGTACTGCCGAAACCGAGGCTGGCGAATTCTGGGATATCTACAAACTTGATGTTGTGACCATCCCAACCAACAAGCCGGTGGCTCGAATCGACATGGATGACCGTGTGTACAAGACACGCAAGGAAAAATACAACGCCGTAATCGACGAGATTGAGAAGATGCACAACAGCGGCCGCCCGACATTGGTGGGTACTACGTCGGTTGAAGTGTCGGAACTTCTCTATCGCATGGTTAAGCAACGCCTCAAGATTGAGCCGCAGTTGCTTAACGCCAAGCCCGAAAAGGCACGCGCCGAGGCCGACATCGTGGCACAAGCCGGTCAGCAGCGCGACGGCAAGGGTGTTGTTACCATCGCCACCAACATGGCAGGCCGTGGTACCGACATCAAGCTCTCACCCGAGGTGAAGGCAGCCGGCGGTTTGGCAATCATCGGCACCGAGCGCCACGAAAGCCGCCGCGTCGACCGCCAGTTGCGTGGTCGTGCCGGCCGTCAAGGCGACCCGGGTAGTTCGGTGTTCTACGTGTCGTTTGAAGACACTGTTATGCGCCAGTTCGTGAGCGACAAGGTGGTGAAGATGCTCGACCGCATGGGCTTGAAGGATGGTGAAATGATTGAATCGGGCTTGGTGACCCGCTCAATTGAAAATGCTCAGAAACGCGTTGAAGAAAACCACTTTGGCATTCGCAAGCACTTGCTTGAATACGACGACGTGATGAATATTCAGCGTAACGTAATCTACACCCGTCGCCACCACGCCCTTATGGGTGAGCGCATCGGTCTTGACATCATGAGTATGATTCAGGAAACTGCCGAAAACATGACCGACCAATATCGCGACTACGACGAACTGAAGATGCGTTGCCTCTCGACCTACGCCATCGACCTTCCGTTCGGCGAGGAAGAATTTGCTCGTCTCGACGTCAAGGAGCGTGCTGAACGCATCAACGAGGCTGCAGTCGACGCCTTCAACCGCAAGCAAGACCGTCTTGCCGAAGTGTCGGTTCCGGTTATCGACAACATAGCGGCTGAGCACGGCACTGAAGGTCTTGTGCGAGTGCCAATCAGCGACGGCAAGCGCATATATGGCATCACCTGCCAGTTGGGCGAAGCCATCAACAGCCAATGCCGCTCAATCAGCAAGGCTTGGCAAAAAGCTGTGCTGCTCATGACCATCGACGAGGCTTGGAAAGTGCATTTGCGCGAACTCGACCAATTGCGTCAGTCGGTGCAAAATGCCACCTACGAGCAAAAGGACCCGCTGGTGATTTACAAAACCGAATCGTTCAACCTCTTTGGCGAGATGCTTTCGGAGATGAACATCAAGGCAGTGTCGATGCTTATGCGCGGACAAATTCCAAACTCCGAGAACCGCGAATCGGTGCAGCAAACACGCGAAATGCCGCGTGACACCCGAACCAAGCAAAACTATCGCGAAAGCAAAGAGGCTTATCCGGGTGCAAACGCCAACCGCGAAGCCGGCAACGCTGCCAGCCGTGCCGCTCAACGCCCAACGGCGCCAATCATCAACGGCCCGAAGATTGGACGTAACGACCCATGTCCATGCGGAAGCGGCAAGAAATATAAAAACTGCCACGGCCGTAACCTGTAAAAGCAACCGTTCAGCCATGGCGTCGTCGTAGCCATTTCGCTTGCGTTTACGCCTGACTGATTTACACAATAACTAATCCCTCATCGCGGAGCTAAATTGCGGTGAGGGATTGTTGCGTCGTAGCAAAACCAGTATGCAACGTCAAAGACTCTTGCTCAAGAGAAATTGTCGAAGGTGAAGATGAATGATGCCATTATTGTTAGTTTTTGTCACCAAAGGAGTCATCGACACAACGTATTTTGGATAGTTGTCGCCGATGGCTTGCAGATTCCCGAATTCTCGTTCTCGTGTGGCAGAGTCGACGATGACATACGACGCTTGCAGATATATTCTGCCACCGACTTTGGTGGTGCAAACGAAGTCGATTTCGCCAGCCCGAAGTTGACCCACAGTGACTTGGTAACCCATACGGAGCAAGTGCTGAAGCACCACATTCTCAATAATCTTTTCGATGTCGCCCTCGCGTGAGCCGCCAACAATGGCATTGCGCAGGCCGTGGTCCTCAAAATAGTATTTGTGGTTGCTGTCAAATAAGCGTTTGCCGTGCAGGTCGTAGCGTTTTATGCTCCGCATGATGAATGCTTCGCACAAATAACGTATGTATTCCAGTATTGTTGTAGGGTTGATGCTCTCGCCTTGCGACTTCATATATCGTGCAATGCTGTAGGCAGATATTGGTTTGCCTATGTTGTCGGCAATGAATAGCGCGAGGTTTTCAAGGAAAGTGGCGTTGCGAATGTTATTGCGCAAAATCACGTCTTTCAGAAGCACAGTATGATAGATGTCCTGTAAATATTCAAGCGCGAAGTCTTCGCTAAGTCCAATTTTCTGCAGCCCGGGCATGCCGCCGTATTGCAAATAAGATGCGAGGGCATCGTCGCTGTCGCTCATGCCGTGGAAACTAAGAAACTCGCTGTACGACAGCGGGTGTATGTAGATTTCTTTATAGCGACCGCCAATGATTGTTGCCAATTCGCCGGAAAGCATTTTTGCGTTCGACCCTGTTACAATCACCTCGGTGTCGGGCTCGGAACAGTAGTTGCGCAGGCTGCGCTCAAATTCGGCAATTTCTTGCACCTCATCAATCAGAATGTAGTTTACACACCCTGCAGCGCGATGCTGCTCGATGTATTCGTTAAGCTGCGAGTGGGTGGCTATTGAGTCGAATTGGTGTTTCTCCTTGTCGATGTAGATGATGTTGTTTTTAGGATTTTCTGCCTTTTGTTGGCATAGCAGTTTCAGCAGGCAGCTTTTCCCCACCCGCCGTTGTCCGGTTAAAACTATCACTAAGTCTTTACCGAGCCATTTGTCGATTTGTGAGATGTATTCGTGGCGTTGTAACATTGCAAATTCTTCTTTTATAAAAGTAATCTTATGCAAATATAGTAAATTCTTCTAATATGGAAGAAGAAATTGATGAATTTTTTAGATTCTTCTAATATGGAAGAAGGTTTTTTGTGCAGGAATAAGATTTCTCTCATAAGATATTATTTGCTAACTTTGCATAGCATCGGCAAGATGTGTCATTGCAAAAATGAAGATATAACCAAAAAAATAATCATATATGAAGAAAATTATAGCTTTCTGGGCAGCTGTGGCGATGTGTGCCACTGCGTATGCTGCACAGGTCAAGGTGGACACGTTGCGCTATGCCGGCGAGTTCGCTCTTGTACAGCCGGTGATGATTGACAGCGTCGACACTGGTTGCCGCGCAATAGATGTAACTAAGCAGCTTTCGGCGTCGTTGCGCCTCGATGCCGTAGAAAAAGGCAAATTATTGAGCGATGGCAACATCGTCACCACGTCGAAGCAGGGCGCACTGCATCTTATGGGATTTGCCCTGTATGTGCCGAGTCGCAGCGAAGTGACAATCGACGTTAAAGGACTGAAGCATAAGGAGGTATACGTAGATGGCGAAAAGATTGCCGAATCGGGTAAAACCACTCTCGACGCCCTTTGGCACAAAGTGGTGATTAAGAGTCTTTCCACTGCAGCCGGCACCGACACTGTGAGCGTGAGTGTTGACGGCGGAAATGCCGAGGTGCGAGTGGCTGACATTGCTGCAAATCATCTTCGCAGCTATGGTTTGCTCGACGTGCTGCATGCAAGCCGCTACTATGGCGCGTCGCTATCAGCCGACGGTCGCTATCTGTCGTATGGTGTAACCATCACTCGCGCGGGCGGCAACCGTTCGTGGCAAACCTATATCAAGGACCTCACGACAGGCAATATAGTGGCTCGTTTGGCTGACAATGTGCATTGGATGCCTCGCACGTGTGCCTACTACATCACCCGCACCGGCATCTCGGGCGCTCGTCAATTGGTTACCGTCGACCCGCGCACCGGCGCCGAAAAGGTGCTTGTCGACAATTTGCCTGAAGGAAGTTTCACGGTCGCACCCAGCGAGGATTTCCTGATTTTCACAACCACCGAGAACGGACCTGCCGACGACAAGAGCGTTCATCAGATTATCGAGCCCGACGACCGTCAACCCGGATGGCGCAGTCGCAGCGGGCTGATGAAATACGACATAGCCACCGGACTGAGTACGCCGCTCACCTTCGGGCATCACGATGTGTCGCTCAACGACATTTCAAACGACGGCAAGCGCCTGCTTGTGTCGGTTCACAGCACCTGCCTCACCCAGCGCCCAACAAGCCTGAGCACTATCATGGTGCTGAACCTCGATGACATGAGCACCGACACCATCTGCGCCAACGATGGTTTTGTGTCGAATGCGCAGTTTTCGCCCGACGGCAAGAGCGCGGTGGTGACCGGTTCGCCCGAGGCATTTGGCGGAATAAGCAAGAATGTGGCAGAGGGGCAGATTCCGAATATGTACGACATACAGCTGTTTGTGGTGTCGCTCGCCGACATGAAGGTGAGGGCGATGACACGCAATTTCAACCCCAGCATACAGCGAGTAGTGTGGAGCAATCACGACGGAATGATATATTTCACAGCCGAGGACCGCGACTATGTGAACATGTTCGCCATGAACCCGCGCAGCGGTGCCATTCGCCGCATCGACCTGCCTGAGGAGGCGGTTGGCGGCTTCTCGCTTGCCAACGCCTCGAGCCGCGTGGCATTCTATGGGCAGAGCGCATCGAACAGCGACCGCCTCTACACCATGGAAGCAGGCAAATGGCGCGCCACTGTTGCCGACGATTTGAGCCTACAGACCCTCGACGGCATTGCTCTTGGCGAGTGCCGCGCGTGGAACTACATTAACGAGCAAGGCGACACCATCAGTTGCCGCTACTATCTGCCTGCCAACTTCGATGCCAATGCTAAATGGCCTATGATTGTGAACTACTACGGCGGATGCAGCCCAACGAGCCGCTATTTCGAGTCGCGTTATCCGCAGCACGCCTATGCATCGCAAGGCTATGTGGTGCTGGTGATTAACCCTCGCGGCGCCAGCGGATTCGGGCAGAAACACTCGGCATGGCATGTGAACACCGCCGGCGAAGGCGTGGCTGACGACATCATCGGCGCCACACGTCAGTTCTGCCGCGAGCACGCATTTGTCAACGACAAGAAGATTGGGTGCATCGGAGCCAGCTACGGCGGTTTCATGACACAATATCTGCAAACCCGCACCGACATGTTTGCCGCTGCCATTTCGCATGCCGGCATCAGCGACCACACCAGCTATTGGGGCGAAGGCTATTGGGGCTATAGCTACAGCGAGGTGTCGATGGCAGGCAATTATCCGTGGACCAACCGCCACCTGTTTGTCGACCAAAGCCCGTTGTTCAATGCCGACAAGATTCACACCCCGCTGCTGTTTGTGCATGGCACCAGCGACAACAATGTGCCGGTGGGCGAAAGCATTCAAATGTACACCGCGCTCAAGCTGCTCGGGCGCGAGACCGCCTTGGTGCTTGTTGAGGGCGAGGACCACCACATCACCGATTATCACAAGCGCATCAAGTGGCACAACACCATCATGGCATGGTTTGCCAAGTGGCTCAAGGACGATGCTTCGTGGTGGAATCAGATGTACGGCGGCAAGAGCCTGTAAATGAATTTCCCGATTGGCAGGTTTTGCAACCCCTGCGCCTTTGTTTTTCAATTCGAGCGAATGAAGGATGCTATTTTGACTATTATAAAACCGTAAAAACACCCGATACTCTGCGAAAGTTAGAAAATTATTGCAACTTTCGCAGACTATCGGCGCTTTTTCTAAGAAGTATAACTAAACTTATATTCGGGTCAAGAAATCCTTCGTGTCTGTAATTCCTCTTCTAAAATTTAGGTAATTATATATTGTTAGACCCCAATATGTTTAATACTGCCATTTTTGGCAGTATTTTTTCTGCGTGATATTTATAATTTGATACAAAAATACATATAGATATTTGAATAAATAAGAAACAGTAGTAAATAGAAGATAAATCACTTTTTTATGAAAATCCAAAATAACATTTATCTGTCACTCCTTTGGAAACGGTGCAGCCGTTCTTGGTACGATTGCTTGTACATGCGTTTAACTTTCTCTTCCAAAAACGAGTTTTCGATGAGTTCGTATACTTTAGGCTGTTCCGTTGCAAACAGTTCAATAATAGAGGTCATTTTTTTAGGCAGAACTCCTATGCGTGTTCCAAATGTAATGAAGTCGTCTTTGCAGGGGTGTAATGTTCTCGCATATACATCTGAGTATTCCGACTTGGGAATCAGCCCGTCGTGCAGGGCAAAGTCTCCGTCATCGACATGTATAGAGGTGTTCAATAAATCGTATGCAGGAGTCAATACATAGTCTCCGCCATCGGTCTCTTGTAGTGAGAAGTTTTTCAGGTGAGCATCGCCATTGCTGAACATATAATTGAAGACAACAAGCGTGAAATACTTAGGGATATTCAGTTAATGGCTAATTGATTATTTGCCAGAGTCATAGATATTT
>JBJECZ010000167.1:0-4303 GCA_051871555.1 Muribaculaceae bacterium
TTTGTCAATCAGCGCAATAAAAAAACACCATTTTGGGGGTGACGAAGTCAGGAGAAATCTAATTTAGAGCATAATTTTAGGGGAGGAATTCATGATAATTTGTGGATTCCTCTCCTTATTTTTGTCTGCAAAACGGTGATTCGCTTATCTTTTTGGCGTCTATACTAAAGTGCCATAGATTGGACAAATTCGATGCACATCATTCTGATGGAATGAATAAAATAGGAGAGAATCCTGTTAGAAAGGGTTCTCTCCTAAAAGTGAGGTTATGATGTTATTCTTAATTGTTATTCAGCGTCGTCGTAACCGTTGAGCTTGTTAAGAATTTCAATCATGTTGATGGCTGATTTGGTGATAGGAGTGCCAGGACCATAGATAGCAGCAACGCCAGCTTTGTAAAGGAAGTCGTAGTCTTGGGCAGGAATAACACCACCAGCAATAACCACGATGTCCTCACGTCCAAGTTTCTTAAGTTCGGCAATTACCTGAGGAACCAAAGTCTTGTGGCCTGCAGCGAGCGACGATACACCAAGAATGTGAACGTCGTTTTCTACAGCCTGACGAGCTGATTCTTCCGGGGTTTGGAACAATGGGCCCATATCCACGTCGTAGCCGCAGTCGGCATAACCTGTAGCAACTACCTTAGCACCACGGTCGTGACCGTCTTGTCCCATCTTTGCAATCATGATGCGAGGTTGACGGCCTTCTCTCTTAGCGAATTCGGCAACCATCTTCTTGGCTTTTGCGAATTCGGGATCGTCGTTAGTTTCGTTTGAGTACACGCCTGAAATAGTTCTAATTACTGCTTTATAACGGCCTACGACTTCTTCGCAGGCATCTGAAATTTCTCCCAAAGTGGCACGTACGCCTGCGGCTTTCACTGCCAAGTCGAGCAAGTTGCCGTTGCCGGTCTTCACGCATTCGGTGATGGCTGCAAGAGCTTCTTTAACCTTGTCGTTGTCGCGATTCTTCTTGAGTTCTTCAAGACGGGCAACCTGCGACATGCGCACTTCGGTGTTGTCGATTTCAAGAATATCGATGGCTTCTTCCTTAGGAAGGCGATATTTGTTGATACCAACGATGGTTTGCTTCTTTGAGTCGATGCGAGCTTGAGTGCGGGCAGCGGCTTCTTCGATGCGCATCTTTGGAACGCCAGTTTCGATTGCCTTAGCCATACCGCCAAGCGATTCGATTTCTTGAATGTGTTCCCAAGCCTTGTGAGCGATTTCGTTGGTGAGGGCTTCCACGTAGTAAGAGCCACCCCATGGGTCAACCTCGCGGCAGATTTCGGTTTCTTGTTGAATGAAAATCTGTGTGTTGCGGGCGATACGAGCCGAGAAGTCGGTTGGCAAAGCAATAGCTTCGTCAAGCGCATTGGTGTGAAGCGATTGGGTGTGACCAAGGGTTGCAGCCATTGCTTCGATGCAGGTACGGCCAACATTGTTGTATGGGTCTTGCTCGGTGAGCGACCATCCTGAAGTTTGCGAGTGAGTGCGCAATGCCATCGACTTAGGATTCTTGGCGCCGAAGCTCTTAACAATCTTAGCCCACAGCAGACGAGCAGCACGCATCTTGGCAATTTCCATGAAGAAGTTCATGCCGATAGCCCAGAAGAACGAAAGGCGAGGAGCGAAAGTGTCGACATTCATGCCAGCATTGATACCTGCACGCAGATATTCAAGACCGTCGGCAAGGGTGTAAGCTAATTCGATGTCGGCAGTTGCACCGGCTTCTTGCATGTGGTAGCCCGAGATGGAGATGCTGTTGAACTTAGGCATATTTTGAGAAGTATACTCAAAGATGTCGGCAATAATCTTCATTGAGAACTTTGGAGGATAAATGTAGGTGTTGCGCACCATGAATTCCTTCAAAATATCGTTTTGGATTGTACCTGCCATTTCTTCGAGCTTAGCGCCTTGTTCAAGACCGGCATTGATGTAGAATGCAAGAACTGGCAACACTGCGCCGTTCATAGTCATCGACACCGACATTTTGTTCAAAGGAATACCTTCGAACAACACTTTCATGTCTTCGAGCGAGCAGATTGAAACACCGGCTTTACCAACATCGCCAACAACGCGTTGGTGGTCGGCATCATATCCGCGGTGAGTAGGAAGGTCGAATGCAACCGACAAACCTTTTTGACCAGAAGCCAAGTTGCGGCGGTAGAAAGCGTTTGATTCGGCAGCAGTAGAGAATCCTGCATATTGACGTATGGTCCAAGGGCGGAGTGGATACATTGCGCTGTACGGGCCTCTCAAAAATGGAGGAATACCTGCAACGTAATCGAGGTGTTCAAGTCCCTCAAGGTCGTCCTTGGTGTAGATAGATTTCACGGGGATTAACTCTGGAGTAATCCACTTTTCTCCTTCAGCAATCGGCTTGTGTTGAACATTAAAAGCTTCGGTTGCTATGTCTATATTTTTAAAATTTGGTCTCATGTGTCAAAATTATTTTAATAGTTTAGCATTAAAAGCCTTTAAAGTTTCAAGAACATTGCTGCGAACATGTATGAAGTTTTCGATGCCTGCAGCCTGAAGAGCTTCGGTGCAAGCAGGAGCGCCGGCAACAACAAATTCGGCACGGCCATCAAGATATTTAAATGCAGCAGGTGCAAGAGTTTCATATTCATCGTCGCTTGAGCAAAGCACCACCACTTGTGCGCCCTTTGCCAAAGCAGCATCAACGCCTTGTTCAACAGTGTCGAAACCAAGGTTGTCGATGATTTCATAGCCTGCGCATGCAAAGAAGTTTGAAGAGAATTGGCTGCGAGCCAAACGCATTGCAAGGTTGCCAATAGTGAGCATGAACACTTTCGGGCGTTTGCCACTACGTTCGGTTGCAAGGCGAAGTTCTTCGAAGTCGCTTGCTGCACGACGACGGTTAAGAGCGTTTTCGCCATCTTCGCATCCACATCCGCATTTGCCTTCTTGTGCCTCAATCTTGCCAGCTGCAAGTTCGTTGAAGTTAGGGAATTGGTTTGTGCCAAGGAGTTGTTCCTTGCGGCGAGCTACGTCGAGATGACGTTTTTCGGCAGTGGCATTAATTGCTTTCTGAACATCGCCGCTTTCAATCATAGCCTTGAAGCCGCCCTTGTCCTCAGTGTCGATGAACACTTTCCATGCTTGTTCGGCAAGCGATAGGGTGAGGGTTTCAACATAATACGAACCGCCAGCAGGGTCGATAACCTTGTTCAGATGGCTTTCTTCCATAAGCAAGAGCTGCTGATTGCGAGCAAGGTGTTTCGAGAATTCGTCGGGTTGCTTATATTGTTTGTCGAACGGTTGAACAGTGATTGAGTCAACGCCTGCAAGCGCAGCCGACATTGCTTCGGTTTGCGAACGGAGCAGATTGACGTGTGCGTCGAAGATTGTTTGGTTGAATTCCGAGGTGATGGCATGAACGGCAATCTTGCAAGCACATTCACATTCGGGATTGTACTGCTTAACGATTTGAGCCCAGAGCATTCTTGCTGCACGGAATTTTGACAGTTCCATGAAGTAGTTGTTTGAGATGCCCATGTTGAACTTGATGCGCTTGGCAGCGTCGGTTGCTGAGATGCCGGCATCGGTGAGTAAGTTCATCCATTCGGCACCCCAGCTTAATGCATAGCCAAGTTCCTGATAGATGTAAGCACCGGCGTTGCAGAGCAGGGTAGAGTCGACAGTGAACAAACGGAGGTGTGGCATTTCTTTAGCTGCCTCAAACAATTCGGCTGCAAGGGCCTTGATGTCGTGAGGGAAAGGTTTGCCGTGCTTTAATTCGCGCTTGAATGGGTCGAATTCTATTGCGCCGCGGATAGCATCGAGTGCGTCGTAACCCTTAAGATATTCAGCAAGGGCTTTTGCAGTGGCAACAGCTTTGTTTGGACATCCAACGAAGTTGATTTCCACTTTGGTGATGTCGATGTCGTGCAACAATGCTGCTATAACCTCAGCTGTGGCATCGATTTTCATTACAAAACCGATTGACGTGACGCCTTTGTCCAGAAGGTCGAGGGCTGCTGCATTGGCTGCTGCGGCATCTTCAACTACTACATCTTCACGAATGTACCAGGTGTTGTCGGTACGGGTTCCTCTCACATAAGGGTATTCTCCAGGAAGAGAATCGATTGTTTTGAAGTCTTTAATGTCTTCAGCACGATACATTGGCTGTACATTGAAGCCTTCGTTTGTTCGCCAAACGAGCTTCTTGTTGAAGTCGGCACCTTTCAAGTCAGCGGTGACTTTGTCAATCCACTCTTGCTTTGTGTTAGGCGCAAATTGGTCAAACAATTTTTCTTTGTTTTCTGCCATAATTTGTT
>JBJECZ010000168.1:0-4272 GCA_051871555.1 Muribaculaceae bacterium
ATGCAAAAACACAATTTATTACATCAATCATCGCCAAATAGCACCAAAATCTTTCAAATCGAAAGCAAAACCAGCCTCTACGCCTAACTCATTTATTTACAAGCAATATGAATTGCGCAACAAATAATTGTGATTTTTATGTAATATCAACAGAAAATATTAAATTTGCATTTGATCACCTCACGACTACTAAATAATGAATACTATAGCCAAATTTTACAAAGCAATACCCGTATGGGTAACATCAATCATCATATTAATAATAATAGCATATTGTTCACTCGATTCTAATCCACTCGACATCAACAGTATAAAGCTCTTCGAAGGTGCCGACAAGGTCATTCACTTCATTATGTACTTTACACTCTGCACAGCGTTCATCTTCGACTATGCAAAGATGCGCATGCCTCACCACACCAAATTCAGCTCCGAAGCAGCATTCACCACATTTGCATTTCTGATTGGATTCATAATGGAGATTCTTCAAGCAAAAATTTCAGAATTCCGTGTTTTCGACATTAACGACATCATTGCCAACACATTAGGCGCAGTGACAGCTCTTATAATAATCAAAGCTTGGCTCATGCACAAATTCCGCAAGGCAATGGTGCCATTATATGTTCGTCGTCACCACCATCATCACCACCATTCCAAATCAAGCGAATAACGACCAACTATTCTACAATAAAAAAATTTTGGGATATGCCTTGACCTATTAATCCTGACATATCCCAAAATAGTTTTATAATCAATCGCTAAATAGCCGTATCAAAACGAATACTTAACGCCTATGCTAAGCACGCATTGGCTAAAATCTTTAATCAGTTGACCTCTGATTTCTGCCACAACGCCCAACTGGTCAGTGAAATTATACTCAATTCCACCTCCTACATTCACGCCAAATCGGTCACACGATTCAACATATTTTCCAGAGCCAACACTCTGCGAGAATGTCCAATGCGAATAAGTGAAACCAACCAAGGGATAGAACTTCAAATCGTCGAACAAAGTACTAACGTATTCAATATTGGCATTTGCGTCCCATGCTTTCATATTTTTATTGCTGAAAAAATACTGCATCTCAGGAGCAATACGGAAATTATCAGTCAAACTCAACTTGTAGCTAACACCCAAACCCACTTGGTCGAACTTCGACCCATAAAGGAAACTAGCACCCAGCGAGCCAATTCCCGATGCCGCAGCCGATACAACGCCCGCCACCGACAATACTAATACTAAAAATAACTTTTTCATTACTAAATATTCATTTTTATTATGAACGTAAAATTACAATAAAAACTCGACATTTACTATTCTAAATGTCCACTCAACTGTCCAATTTAATCTTTTTTTTGAAATTCATTCTCTCCAAATTGCTTTGCCACAAGATTATGGTCGGTATTAGGATGAAAATTCTTCAATCTGATTTTCATTGCATCAAAACCAACTCCATACACGCCATTTACGTTGCTTTGAGTGATGAAAGCATACGGGTCAATCGATTTCACTACACGCATAACTGTCACGCCCTCAATCTTACGGCACATCACCATTAGCATCTTCACATCTTCCTTGGTGAACCAACCCATGCCACTAAACACCGTACAACCTCGGTGAGCATCGTTTACCACAGCATTGGCTATCTCCTCCCACTTATCAGAGATTATTAGGAATTGCATAGCTTGACGGTTGGTGTTTATCACCTGGTCGGTCATGAATGTGGCAAATAGCAATTCCAAGAAACCATAAACCACATTATCTATACTGTGAAAAATGAGCATGCTCGAAAATATAATCAAACCATCGGCATACAACAGCATACGGCCAATCGACACATTTGTGCGCTTATTCACCATGGCAGCTATGATGTCGGTGCCGCCTGTGCTACCATTATGCACAAACGACAATCCAAGCCCCAATCCGCAAAGAATGCCGCCAATCATCACATTCATCATTGGATTATCCGGCGCAACGATGGCTGCCGGAAACAATGGCTGCATTATCGAAACTATCGCGCTCAACCCAAATGCGCCAAATATCGAACGCAACACAAACCGCTTGCCAACAATCTTATATGCCACAAGAAGCGATATGATGTTCAAAGCAAATATCACCGGACCAACAGGTATGCCCAACGTATAGTAGAACAACGATGCCAAACCGGTGTAGCCACCAATGACCACGTTTTGAGGCAAAATAAACGCACAAAAACCGAAAGAATATATCAACAATCCCACTACAATCATCACATAGTCTTTCAGCTCAAGGTATAAGCGTTCTTTAATGTTTTTTATAGTCATAACAGTTTTAAGATTTATTTTAACTTACATTTTTCCAACAATTCTTGTGCGAAGTTAAACATTCTTTTCTTAAATACACATTTAATTCACAAAATAAATTTATATTATGGACATATTGCACATTTCTTGCACTTATATGCACAAAATTCTAATTAAATTATTATCTTTACATCACAAATAAACATATCTAACCTTATAAACATTACTTGATACAACAATGGGCATTATTGCAAAACTCATTCTTTCATGCATCGCCATTGCCCTTTCGGCTTGGCTCACTCCCGGTGTTTCTATTCCTGAAGTTTCTTCAGGTTCTGGCATAATCACACTAATTATTGTTGCTGTGGTGCTTGCACTGCTCAACACTTTCATCAAACCAATCATCAAGCTGCTGGCACTCCCCGTCACTATGATTACGTTGGGTTTGTTCCTTCTTGTGATTAATGCCATAATCATACTGCTTTGTTCATGGATTGTCGATAGCTTTGTAGTAGATGGCTTTGCATCGGCTTTAGTATTTAGCATCATACTGTCGGTTATCACCTGGATTCTGAATAAAATATTCTGAGCAACTGCTCAAACAGCTATACTTCACTAATTAACAACATAGTATGCCATTGAGTTGCTATGTTGTTAATAATTTATTGGCATTCAATTAAGCATTGTTCACACTAAATAGCTAACTTTGTGCCAAAACAACAGCAATATATTATACAGCTCCCGCATGAGCAGATTCGGAAAACTATATTTTAGATACGGCACCATGGGCTCGGCAAAGACCGCCCTGCTACTCACCACAGCCTACAATTTTGAGGAACGTGGAATGCAATATATGTGCATGAAGCCTTCAATTGACAACCGTGAAAAAGAAAACGTGATTCAGTCGCGCATCGGCATCAAGCGTCAATGCACATGGATTTACCCCGACACAAATCTCTACGAGTTTTTCAAACAAGTGTTCAACGAAAAACTTGTGGTAATTAATTGGATTCTCATCGACGAAGCACAATTTCTCACTCGAGAGCAAGTCGACCAACTGGCTCGAGTGGTCGACGATTTTGGCAGCAACGTGATTTGCTACGGTCTGCGCACCGACTTCCAGTCGAAAATGTTTGAAGGTTCTCAACGATTGTTTGAAATTGCCGACACTATCGACGAGATTAAATCGACATGCACTTGCGGTCGGAAAACCATCATCAATGCTCGCATCGACTCTAACGGCATGGTAGTAACCGAAGGGTCGCAAGTTGAAATCGGCGGCGACGACAAATACATTGCGCTGTGTCGCAGCTGTTGGCGTAACCGCCGCATAGAGTCTGCCGAACAAAACGCACTCAAGTTTGAATGATTCAGCAAACTAACGCTCACCGCAATTTACAGTAAATGCTCGCTTCGTCATCCAAAGCGAGCATTTATTATATAACCGATTTTAGGTTGAAAAATTTCGATAACAAACCATCGTGTTCAAACGCTCTGTTAATGCGTCTGCACATATATTCACCAAATTCTGCCCGCTTGGTTTCTTCGATAGTTGCTGCTCATTGTCTTTAGAGCAACATCACCATCTCGGGCTGGGCATCATAGGGCGACATTTATGTTCGCGATGGCAAAATGCTTTGTATTATCACACGTTACCTGCTTCTATCTCAGAGTGACCTGCCATTTCAGGGTCAATCAGGATTCTGCCACAGTATTCACATACGATAATCTTCTTGTGCATCTTGATTTCCATCTGGCGCTGAGCCGGGATGCGATTGAAGCAACCGCCACAAGCATTGCGTTGCACATATACAACGCCCAATCCGTTACGAGCATTTTTGCGGATGCGCTTGAATGCTGTGAGCAAACGGGTGTCAATCTTCGACTCAAACTTCTTTGCTTGGTCGCGAAGCTTCTCTTCGTCTTGCTTGGTTTCCGAAACGATTTCTTCAAGTTCGCTCTTCTTTTCAGCAAGTATGTGCTTTTTATCCTC
>JBJECZ010000169.1:0-4256 GCA_051871555.1 Muribaculaceae bacterium
AGCGCTGTGGGCATACCACCAGGTGTTCACTCGGCGCCATAGGTTCATCACGTCGGCAGCGCTGAACAGGTCGTAGAACTGCACATCGGTGTAATGACTTTGCTGATTGCTTGCAATGTCCCACAAGTCAATCATCAGCTGCTTGCCGTTGATGCTGTCGGCAGCAAAGCGCTGGTTGGTGAACAGGCGTTTATTGAGTTCGGTGGGGTCAACCAGGTTCAGCACATAGTCCTCCATGGCTTGCTTCTTGGCGTTGAACACCTTCGAAATTTCGGGGTTGCTGCCGCAGCAATAATACATGTCGGCCTCGCTGGCATCTTCCGAGATGCGCAACTTCGGGTTCAGCGCAAGCAGCTCCTGCAGCTCGCTGCTCATCGACAAGATGCAGCGCACCACCACCGACGAACGGGCGTTCACCTCGGCATCGCCACTAAACACCTCGGGGAAGTTGGCAAACATTCGGCGAGCGATGCCCCGATGCTGGTCGGCACCTTTATCGGTGAGCTCGCCCAAACGGCCCTTCGAAGCAGCAAGTATGTCGCGCAGCTGCGCCAGCACCTGCTTGCCGCGCTCGGTGAGCATGCCGTTGCGCTCGGCTATAGCGAGCTGGTCGACCGGCAACTGATATTGCTTGGGGTTGATGAGCCAACGGCTGCCGTGGCGTCCGTAGTGATTGATGTGAAATGGCACATAGCCCTCCGGAGCGGGCGTGAGCGCCGGTGCCGCAGCCTCCAGATAGGGGTAGGCATAATAGTTGCTTGCGCTCTTGAGTATGTTCTGCTCGAAATCCTGTTCGGGCGTCTGCGATAATGCCACGGCAACGCCGCACAACATCGCAAAAAGCATTGCAAATAGCTTCTTTTTCATTGATGTATATTTATTTTATAGATTGTATAGATATCTCATGCTACACCCCGGCAGCAAGCACAGCCACAATGCGCTCCAGCCAAAGGCGGTCGACCTCGTCGAAGGTGTTCAGCCGGCTGCTGTCGATGTCGAGCACCGCCTCCACCTCGCCGTCCACCATCATTGGCACCACAATCTCGCTTCGCGAAGCGCTGCTGCAAGCTATATGCCCCGGGAAACGGTCGACGTCGGGCACCACTTGCGTTTGCGCCTCAGCCCACGCCGTGCCGCACACTCCACGTCCTCGCCTGATGCGCGAGCATGCCAGCGGACCCTGAAACGGCCCCAGCACCAACTCGTCGGCCACCACGCGGTAGAAGCCCGTCCACCAGAAGCCGAAAGTCTCGTGAATCATCGCCGCCACGTTCGCCATATTGGCAATCATGTCGGGCTCGCCGTCAACCACCGCCTCAACCTGCTTCAGCAGCAATGCGTATTTCTCCGCCTTGCCACCCGCAGCTATTTCGAGATGTTCTGCCATATCCTAATATCTGTTTTCTTTAGTCTATGCAAAGATAAAAAAACAAAACCTTTTATTAGAGTTTGCCGCGTAACAATTGTTTAAAAAATCACCCGCAGGACACAGATGCCGCTGCGGGTGCAGATAGTTGAATATGCCTATTTTGAAACAGTTTCTCTTTTGGCAAAACGTCTATTTCGTTTGGCGGTTTGCCCTATACGTCAGGCAAATGAACGCATCACAATCACACTGTGGCAGTCATGAAAGTGGCGTTGCCTTCTGCCTTCATGCTGGTGATTACGGCAGGCACGAGAATCGATTCGCCCTTCTTCACCTGGGTTACACCGCCGAGGTTGTCGGTGATGGTGGCAGCGCCGTCGAGGCACATCACAATCATGAACGAATCAGCCGAAGCGTCGATGGTGCTTTCGCCCTCGATGATTTCGCGCTTAACGTCGAAGTATTCGCACTTTACGAGCGGAGTGGCGCTCTTGCCGTTGCGGTCGTAGTTGCTCTTATATTCGGGATAAACGGTGTAGTCGATGGCATCCTTTGCTTGCTCGGTGTGCAGTTCGCGCGGATTACCGTTTGCGTCGAGGCGTCCGAAGTCGTAAACGCGATAAGTGATGTCGCTGGTCTGCTGAATCTCGGCAAGAAGGTTGCCGGCGCCAATGGCGTGGATGCGTCCGGCAGGCAAGAAGAAGAGGTCGCCGGCGTGCGAGTCGTGGCGTGCAATCACATCCATAATGGTGTTTTCAGCCACGCATTTCTCATATTGCTCCGGAGTGATTTGCTTGCTTAATCCGGCATAGATTGGAGCGCCTTCGTCAGCCTTGATGATATACCACATCTCGGTCTTGCCGTAGCTGTTGTGGCGTGCCTTGGCGAGAGTGTCGTCGGGGTGAACTTGCACCGAGAGGTCGCGTTTGGCATCGATAATCTTCACCAGCAGCGGGAACACGTCGCCAAACTTGGCGTAAACGGCGTTGCCCACAAGGTCGCCCTTGTATTTCTCGATGAGTTCGCGCAGGTTCATGCCTTTGTCGTCGCCCTCAGCCACAACCGATTCGTGACCCGGAACGCCCGAAATCTCCCAACTTTCGCCAATGTTGTGCTGGTCGGTGACAATACCTTTGTATTCAGCAATCTGCTCTCCGCCCCAAAGCACCGACTTCAGATATGGCTCGAATTTAAATGGTTTCAATGTACTCATAGTAGTTTCGTTTTTTTGATTATTGTATTGTTGTTATTTGTATTTTTCTTGAACGACCCCGACGGCTCATAGCGAAGCCTTGCGGGCACGCTCGGCAGCTGCAGCAATCACGCTGAGGGTGGAATGGTCGCAGTCGAACACCGAATACAGCCCCTGCTCCTCTTGCGCGGGGTCGCCGGTGTGGTCGTCCCACGGCTCCCACCACAAATGCGCCGGACGCGCGCTGCCGCTCCATGCCCAGAAGTTGCAACCGGCAAGCATGTCGCCCTCGAGCATCAAGTTGGTGATGAACGTGTAATATTTGTCGCGCGCCACTGTGGGGCTGCCGGGCGCAAACGAGAAATCGTCGCGATGATAGCCAAACTCCTCAAGCACAATGGGCTTGGCATATTGCTTGATGGCGTCGTAGTGACGCTGCACATATTCCTTGCTGGCTTGGCATGCTTTCTCTACGTTGATGAACATCTCGTCGCGCTTAATCCATCGCCATGTGGCAGGCCAAATATGAATGTTGGCATAGTCGATTTCGGGCGCAGCGTGTATGTCAGTCCAGCACTCGAGGCTGAACTCGCAGCCCATAAGTCCTTCGCTGCCCGTCGACACCAAGTGGCGGGCATCGATGCCCTTGATGATGCGTGCCGTGGTGAGGATGTATTCTCTGAAGTCAGCCAAGCCCTCGCGACTGAAAGCACGCGGCTCATTGCCAATCTGCCACGACATGATTGCCGGCGACTCGCTGTAAGGCTTGCCGGTGATGCTGTTGCGGCGGCTCACTATGCGCTGCACATGGTTGTAGAATAGCTGTTTGGCTGCCGCGTTGTGCACAAACGCCTTCACATAGCCAACATATTGCTTGTAACCGTCGACACGCGGAATCAGCGCCTTGCCATGTCCTGCCCACTCAAGGTATGCCGAGTAGCCACCGCTCCACTCCCACGAATTGTTGAGATAGAGCACAGCCTTCATGCCCCGCTGCTCGAGCTGAACAAGCAGATAGTCGAGCCCCTGCAAGATGGTGTCGTTATACACCCCGGGCTCGGGCTGCAACACCGGCATCACATGCGAGTCAAGGCCTTCGCCACCGTCGGCGCCTACCAATATGCGCAGGTTGTCCACCCCGAGGCTGTGAAGGCGGTCGAGCTCGCTGCACAACTTGGCGCGATTTCCGCCCCTACCCTCCGATGCAAGAATTGCCGCATACCACATGTTCGTGCCAACATATTTATACGGCTTTCCGTTGAGCATAAGTTTGCCGTTGACAACACTCACAAAATCGTTATCATTAACACCTTTTGCCATTACCGACGTCGTCACAAAAATTATTGATAATAATATACTTTTAGCTAAGGTTCTCATATACTTTTCCATCATTCTGGCGATTCGTAGAAAGATGCGATTGCCTCGCGAGGGACAACCGAATCCCTTTTCCACAAAGATACGATTATTTAATTAAATGTAGCGCATCACCTGCCAAAAATTTGCATCGGCATTGCCTGCCATACCCCACCACACACTGCCCTGTTGTGCTCAAAAACACAATTCCGACAAAAAAGCGACATAAATTTTCGCAAACTCTTGCAGGAATCAAATATTTGTAGTAACTTTGCACTCGCAAACCGCAAATGGTGCCATAGCTCAGTTGGTAGAGCAAAGGACTGAAAATCCTTGTGTCCCCGG
>JBJECZ010000170.1:0-17593 GCA_051871555.1 Muribaculaceae bacterium
ACCTTTCCAGGTGCCGTATTTATCGGCAAGCTCAATGTTTATAATACGGCGCTTAAGCCGGTAATTATCGCCGATGAAATCTGCAGTAATGCTCAAATTCCTATAGGCATAAGCTTGGTCGTGCCTAATGGCAACGGCAATGTCATAATAGCCAAGTGAGTCGCCATATTGCGGAGTGAAATACAGCGGGCTATTGTGTGTCCATCCGGCTTCTGGCACATCACTAAACTCGCTATAAGAAGAATGCTTAGGCGAACAAGCGCCCAAGCACACTAATATAGCCACAGCAACACATCGCATGAGCATAAAACTGCCCACGATGCCGTTACTGCTTGTTTTCTTTGTTTTCGCTGCGGTGGTCATCTCCTGCCTGCATTTCACGTTTTCTGCCGTTTCCTCCGCGGTTGTTTCCGCCACGGCGACGGTTGTTGTTTCGGTTTTGCTCACCTCCACCATTTCGCGGCTGCTGACCATCATTCGACGGCTTTGCCATAGGCTGCTGTTGGTCAACCGGCTGCTGTTGCTGAGCAGCTGCAGCATTGCGCTGTTCGCCCTGCTTGCGGTTGCGGCGGTCGCGTCCTTGCTGACGCTGACCATCATCCTGGCGATTCTGACGGTCGCCACGGCCTCCGTCGCGGCGTTTCTTCTTCTTTTTGTCGAAACGCGACACGCTATCCTGACCAATGATGTCGCCATAAGCACTGATTTCCTTTTCGCGCTGGTTGTCGTCGAGCAACAATTTCTCGGGACGCACACCATTCTTGTTCAGAGCAATCACCTCAAACACGCGCTCTGCCGACAATGTAACCAAGTTTGCAGCAATCTGCTTGTCGGTCGAATAGGTGATTTCGCGCTTGAAGATGTCGGTCTTGAAGTGGAAATAAGTGTTGTCTTTGGTTTCGAGGCGCACATCGCGCGGAGGCAATTTCTTTGTAGCCTCAACATATCCGTCCACCTCAAAATTGATGCAACACTTCAGCTTGGCACATTGTCCTGCAAGTTTCTGCGGATTGAGCGATATGTCCTGATATCGGGCAGCACTTGTAGCCACCGACACAAAATTTGTCATCCAGCTTGAGCAACACAGCGGACGGCCGCACGGACCGATTCCGCCAATACGCCCTGCTTCCTGACGGGCGCCAATCTGCTTCATTTCGATGCGAATCTTAAAAACATCGGCAAGCACCTTGATGAGTTGGCGGAAATCGACGCGTTCATCGGCAATATAATAGAATATAGCCTTGTTGCCATCGCCTTGATACTCCACATCGCCGATTTTCATGTTCAAATGCAAATCTTCGGCAATCTTGCGTGAACGTATCATGGTGTCAATTTCTTTTGCCTTTGCCTCCTCAAAGCGGTCGAGGTCGCTCTGCTTTGCCTTACGGAATACTCGAAGAATTTCGGCATCGGGACGCAGATTAGCACGCTTCATCTGCAACTTAACCAAGCTGCCCATAAGCGACACTCTGCCAATGTCGTGACCGGGATTGGCTTCAACAGCCACCATATCGCCCACGGCAAGCTGAAGGTGTTGCGAGTTGCGATAGAAGCCCTTGCGAGTGTTCTTGAATGTCACCTCCACAATGTCGAAGTCGTTTAATGACCCCGGCACATCGGCAAGCCAGTTATAGCTCTGCAGCTTGCTTCGCACCTCTACGTGTCTACAACCGCCGCCGCATATTTGGTAACAACCCTCACAAGAGTCGCATTCGGGTGTTGCCTTGGGGCATCCGCTGCACCGCTTTTGAGTGGTTTGTTCTTTATTTTGTTCGTCGTTGTTCATTCTCTAAGTTTTCAGCACTAAGCTATAAAAACACGATTCTTTTTTGATGCCCTAAATTACTTTGCAAAACTTACGGCACGTGTTTCGCGAATCACTGTGATGCGAACTTGTCCCGGATAGGTCATTTCGTCCTGAATCTTGCGAGCAATTTCACCTGAAAGCTTCTCGGTTTCGGCATCCGAAATCTTATCGGCACCAACAATCACACGCAGCTCACGACCGGCTTGAATAGCATAGGTCTTGATTACACCAGGATAGCTGAGGGCAAGGTTCTCAAGGTCGTTGAGGCGCTTGATATAGGCTTCAACCACCTCGCGGCGAGCACCTGGACGAGCGCCAGAAATGGCATCGCACACTTGCACGATTGGAGCCAACAGGCTGGTTGCTTCTTCCTCGTCGTGGTGAGCACCGATGGCGTTGCATATGTCGGCTTTTTCCTTGTATTTTTCAGCCAACTTCATACCCAACAGTGCGTGTGGCAATTCGGGTTCTTCGTCAGGCACCTTGCCAATGTCGTGCAGCAATCCTGCACGGCGAGCCTTCTTCGGGTTCAAGCCCAATTCGGCAGCCATAATGGCACAAAGATTGGCTGTTTCGCGCGAGTGTTGCAACAGGTTCTGACCGTAGCTCGAGCGATATTTCATCTTACCCACAAGGCGGATAAGTTCGGGATGCAAGCCATGAATACCAAGGTCGATGGTAGTACGCTTACCAGTCTCGATGATTTCATCTTCCACTTGCTTGCGCACCTTAGCCACTACTTCCTCGATGCGGGCTGGGTGGATACGTCCGTCAGCCACCAGCTGATGCAAAGCCAAGCGGGCAATCTCGCGGCGAACAGGGTCGAAGCCCGAAAGCACGATTGCTTCTGGAGTGTCGTCGACAATAATTTCGATGCCCGTAGCAGCTTCAAGGGCACGAATGTTGCGGCCTTCACGACCGATGATACGACCCTTAATTTCGTCGTTTTCGATGTGGAAAACAGTCACAGCATTTTCAATGGCGGTTTCGGTGGCTGTGCGCTGAATGGTTTGCACCACAATGCGCTTAGCTTCTTTGTTGGCAGTGAGCTTGGCGTCGTCCATGATGTCGTTGATATACGATTGGGCGGCTGTCTTAGCCTCATCTTTCAGCGATTCAATGAGCTTTTCCTTTGCCTCGTCGGCCGAAAGTCCCGAAACGTGCTCGAGTGTCTCGGTCACTCTTGCCTGCATCTTGCCAATTTCTTGCTTTTGAGCATCAATGTAGGCCTGTTCCTTTTCGAGCTTTTGTTGCAAAGCGTCGGTTTCGTTCTTGCGCTTCTGCACCTCAGATTGTTGTTGGTTGATTTGCATCTCGCGTTGCTTGAGCTTGGCCTCGGTTGATTGCACCTTCGACAAGCGCTGAGTGGCAACCTTCTCGGCTTCTGCCTTGATGGCTACACCTTCCTCCTTTGCCTCAAGAATTTTATTCTTTTTCAGCACCTCGGCTTCGAGTTTTGCCTCCTCGATGATGCTGTTGGCTCGCGATTTTGCTATCGACTTGAATATTGCTGTCATCACAGCTGCTCCAACCAGCAAGCCTGCTACAACCGCAATAACCAGATAAATTATTATTTGCAATTCCATGTGTATAATATAAAAGTGTTTATTGTTTATAAAAAAAGCACCTCCAACAGCAGGCTCACATTCTCATCTTCGGCGGGCATGGCTACCCATCAAAGAAATGCTATTGCCGCTTTGCAAGTGCAGGTTAATTATCTCGTAAAAAAATTATATCCTTCAATCATCTGCATCATGTGCCACAAAAATCTTGGCACCGATACACATCATAAGCCAAAAGCGCAGTCACTTCACGTTTTTGACCACCAATTCATCGAGTTTTTTTTCAAATTCGCTCAGCAGACTCTCTGCATCATCGTTCAACTTCTTGGCTTTGGCATAGTGTAAGGCAAACTGAAATGCCACTCTTGCCATTACCTCCTCAGATGTGCATTTGCCTTTAAAGCGCTGCATCCACTTAATCCACAATGAATTAACACCGCTTTCAGCAATGCGATACATCTGCTCGTCGTCAGGTTCAATTTGCAGTGGAATCGGGTTTAATCCCGCTATCTTTATGTTGATATTTTGTTTCTTTCCTTCAGGCATATCAATCCGTCAACTGAGAGATACATTTGTCAATGTCCCGCACTATTTTTGAAATCCTGGCTTTGTTCTGCTCCATTTGCTCAGCCGATGCTGCCATCGTGCGAGCCAAGCGCAAATATTCGTTTTCCTGACGCAACTGCTGCAACTCTTTCATCGACTTGTTGTTATCAGCTTTCAGTGCAGCATTTTCGCCAATGAGAGTTTCCTTTTCATCCACAAGCACGTTATACTTTTCAATAAGCACATCGCACTTGTTTGAAACTCTTTGTAAAATATTTTGCAAATCAGAAGCCATAATGATTCCAATTTTTTACAAAATTAGAAATAAAATTGCAATATTGCCCTATATTTTCAACTAAAAAATCACTGGCCAACAAAAAAATGTCAGTTTTTACGCTATTTTTGCACAATTGACACACAGTAATGCCACCCCGAACGAACCATCAAAAAAAAGGCTCAAAAAGCCTTGCGATATTTGTCGTCGGCGCTGTCGTCCATAATGCTCAGATAACTTGCATAACGCGATTGGCTTATGCGGCTCTCCTCCACCGCCTTTAGCACAGCGCATCCCGGCTCATGGGTGTGGGTGCAATTGCCATAGCGGCAGCCGCTCGACATAGCAAATATCTCGGGGAAATAGTGCGACACCTGTTCGCGCTGAAAATCGATGGTGCCGAACCCCTTTACACCTGGAGTGTCGATTACGGCTCCGCCATCTTTCAGAAAATACATCTCCGAAAAGGTGGTGGTGTGCATGCCGGTGTGGTGGCTGTCGCTCACCTCGCCCACTCGCGCCGCCGCTTCGGGCACAAGCAGGTTCACCAGCGTGGATTTGCCCACGCCCGAATTGCCCGACAGCAACGTAAGCTTGCCTTTAAGTCTCGCCTTCAAATCGTCGATTCCTTCGCCCGTTTTTGCCGACACCCTCACTACTTCGTAGCCAATCGATTCATAGAGATATGCCACAGCCTCAAGCAGGCTGCGGTCGTCGTCATATTCGAGCAAGTCAACCTTGTTAATAACCAGCAATGCCGGCACATTATATGCCATTGCCGTAGCAAGGAAACGGTCGATGAACGTGGTGTTGGTGGCAGGATTAGCCAACGTCACCACCAGCGCAGTCATGTCGATGTTGGCTGCAAGTATATGGCTCTCCTTCGACAAGTTCGACGCACGGCGGATGATGTAATTGCGGCGCGGCTCGATGGCTGTGATGAATGCAGCGCCATCGGCATTCAACAGCACCGCCACCCTATCGCCTACAGCCACAGGATTGGTGCTGCGTATGCCCTTGAGCCTGAAATTGCCTTTAATCTTGCAATTATGCATCGTGCCGTCGTCGGCAAGCACCACATACCAGCTACCCGTATTCCTTATTACCAATCCGTTCATATAAGTTCATGAAAATATATTCAACGACAAAGTTACACAAATTTGAGCACATCATGCCATAAAAGCACATTTTCGGGGCAAAATAATTCTCTATTTATTCATTTTTTGAGCGTCGTAAACGCCCATTTTATGGCTGTTTTGGCTAATCCATTTAACTCAAATGCCTGAAAATTTGCATATTCCATAAAAAGTTATTACCTTTGCACCCGATTTAGAAATTATACAACGAATAGTTTATAGCTGAAAATTAATAGTAATTTAAAAAGACGTAAAAATGAATTTAGAAACTATCGGAACTTGGGCTGGTTCAGTTTGGACTGCCTTGAATTCTGCTGAAGAAGCAACTCTCACAATGAAGGCTCTCAAGAAAGCCACAAAGCTGAAAGAAAAAGAGATTTTTGCTGCACTTGGTTGGCTTGGCCGTGAAGGCAAAGTTGCAATCGCTGAAACTGAAACTGACGTTACAATCACTCTCGTAGGCTAATCACAACTTTTTAGTTTAGACCTCAGAGTAATTTTGGAAACTCTCAAATAACAAAGGTGTGCCAATCGTTCAACGATTCGACACACCTTTTCTTTTTTGTCTTATATAATTGCAGAGTAACCGCTATACTCGTGGCCCTCAGTTTGCTGCAACAAACACCGACGATACCAACTCGGCATCGGCGCCTTCAAAAATTCGCACATCGGTAATGGGTCTATAATCTATTCCCATAAAACGCAGCAACTGAAAAGCTGCAAATTGGCCATCGCACGACACGCACACCTCAAGCCGCATATTGCTTATGGGCGACTCTTTCACCTCTCCCAGTTCTGCCACGTCTTCTTTGAGATTATCGTTGTGGCTGTCAAGCAACTTCTTCACTCGGATGCCGGTTTCTATGTCAAGGTCTTTCAAACTGACATTAATCTTGCTTTCCGTAGGAAGATAATAAGCACGCTTAACTAAGCCAAAAAATGATTCACGAATATCTATGTTTTCGTTTTCAATAACCTTGTCGGTCATTGTTAATCGCATTATATTTGCCATAATTGTTTTGTCGATTTTTTATTTATTTTTGCCGTTAAATTAAGTTAAAAAAAGAATTGATGTAGGCAAATGCCCCCAAAAGCGCACTTACCCAAAAGTAGCACCATGCACGCAAAGCGCTATTCAACATGCTAAATCGACTAACAATTGATGCGTTTCAAAACCACCACCCGCTCGCTGGCAAAGAAACGCAGGGGAAATGAAATGGATGCCGAGAAACGAGTGGCTTGTCCGGTTGCAAGCCCTCGCCGCTTCAGGTCGGAACAGCCTCTTGTGAGCGAAGTACCCGACGTGCGTGCAGACGAATGCGACGGCAACATTTGCACCGGGCAGGTGTTGCACACGCGCAATGGCATACCGCAATCCACCAGCTCAGGCACCTGCAAAAAGCCTTGCAGCGAGTCGCTGTCGACCAACGAATGGTCGACACACGATGCTTGCTTGGCGAAATGCTCAATCTGCCAGGCAGATTCCCGGCAATTGTGCGCGCCAGCGGGTGCACACAATGTGGCAGCAATGCCGTTCACCCACAGCATCGCCACTATAGCCACTATTATGCATCGCAGTTTTTTCATTCTCTACATATCAATGCCCCACAGTCGGTGGACATCCATCAACTAAAACAAAACCTTCCCACAAAAAGTTCATTTTTTGCAGGAAGATTTTTTCGTATAATGACGAATTATTTTTATGTTATATTCACTTTAGCGTACACATCTTCGACATTACAGCATATTTCTTAGCCAGTTCGCGGGCAACGGCAACGGCATCTTCGCCCGACACAATGGGCAATTTATCTTTGCGCAAAGTCCATTGATATTCAAATTCGGTGATATCGTCGCGATAGGCTTCTTGCGAAAATGGCACGCCACGCTCCATGGCATCGAGCACCGCATCGGTGAAGCGCTGCCAACGCACACGGTAATAGGTGTCGGTGAGTCCGCTCCAGCCTCGGTTAGCATAATCGTTGAGTATGCCGCCCTTGTTGCCCCATGTGGTGAGCAAAGTGCGTGCATTCAGTTCGTAATAGTCCTTCTCGGCATCGTCGTAGCCCATAGCACGCGCCTGTTCAATCCAAGCGCCCATCGACAAATGTTTTTCGCACGAGAGCAAGCGGTTGTAGTCGGCAATCAGTTCATCCATGCGCTTAGCCCAAACACGAGCCTGAGCCTTGTCGCCAATGGTGTAGCACAGCGTGAATTGCTTGCGATAGTGGAAAAACAAGTTGCCTAACGCCTGGCGGCCAATGTTCACCACATCATAGCGATAACCGTCGCTGTCGACGTCTTTCGCCTGAAGGAACTCGTTCCACGCATTCCACACTTCAATTTCGGGATAATGAATAACCGGGCTTGTGTAACGACCGCCTTGTTTCTCCAATGCCGGACGGGCATTGATGAGCACAGCCTTGCCAACACCTGCAGCGCGAACATACACCTTTTCGCCAAGAATGTCCCAAGCTTTTTTGATGTGATCGTCCTGCATGCCACCGCGCATTTCTGCCCACATCTCAAACCATCGTTTGCCTGTGAGGTCGCGGTTCCACACCTTTTGGAACACATATTCATACATCTGCTCATTAGTGTCGAAAGCCTCGAGCGTAGCGCCCACGCCATCGAAGTTGTCGCCACCTTCGGCAAACACGTGGTTAAGTTTCTTCTCGGTGCCAGCCAAATCGCCTTCGGTCATGCAATTGCCGCCAAAATTGCCAAGATAACACCAAATGAATCTGCCGCCAAAATAGCGGTCGAGTCCGGGCCACAGCTCCTTGTAGTCGCAATAGTAATCGAGGTTGATGAGTTTATCCTTCGGCACTGCATCAAGAAAAGCCTTTATGCGAGGTTTTGTCCATCGGTCGCGGTCGTTGTAGAATGTCCACGTCATTTGCAGCCACTCCGCTTTAGGGTCGGCACTTTCGAGACTCTTATAAATCATGCTCGACACTTTAGCCAAATAGCTTTCGCTCCAGTCGGGCGAGTCGAGTTCGTTGAACGGGTCGATGCCATAGATGTGGTCGGTGCCGTATGCCTTGGTTTGTTCATCAATAAACAGTTTTTGTATTTCGGCATACAGCGGTTCTTCCGGGTCGAGGAAGAAGCTGCGGCAACGGTCCTCGAATCCGCACCAGTTCGACAGCATAGTGATTTTTGCATCGGGATACAACTCACGCAACTTGCCGGGCACATGGCCTGCAAAACCCGGCAGAATGGGCTTCATGGTCAATTCTCGCTCGCGAGCCAAAATCTTTTTCTGCAACAGTTCTTGGTCGCGAAGCCATGTGTCGGGCAGAGGACCTTGAAAAGCATCGATGTTCGACATGCGGTGCCAAGCCAAATGTGCCGGTCCGGTGAAATAGTTCTTTATATCCTTTTCATTCAGCCCGATTTTCTTCCACACTTTCAGCCAAATGGTTTCCTGTCCAGTGATGGCAAGCGGCATGTTGATGCCATTGAGAGCCATCCAGTCAATCATGCGTTCCCAATCGTTCCACTTCCAATACGGCATGGTGTAGCCAAACGTGCAATAGTTCAGAAAGAAGCGGCTTTTGCACACCGCCCTGCCCTGCATCTTTTCTTGCGGCATAGGCATGGTTTTGGGCAGCACCACCTCGTCGTTTGCCCACCACGACACGCTTGTGTGGCACAACTTCACAAGATACTGGTTCAAGCCAACAGCCATCGAGTTAGCGCTGTTCCCTTTAATTAGAATCTTGCCTTTGCTACTCTCCACCGAGTAGCGGTCTACGTCAAGCGAGTCCTTCAGTTGCTCAAATCGGAAAATCTTCGATTTCTCGCCAAGCACTCGGCGGCACAAATCAGAAGCCGACTTCTCGGGCGACGCAATAGCCGACATAGCCATCGTCGCAATAACAATAAATGTGAAAACAATGCGTTTCATAGGTTTGTTTTAGTTTATTTGTTTTTTTGCTGTCAAACCAACTCGGCAAATTGCCGTGGTTTTGCCATAAGGTTCACCACAAAATTAACAAAAAACATCGATAACAAAAACATTAAAGCATATTCATACTATTAAATTCGTCATCTTTCCCAACGAAGCACCCTTATAACGCGGTTTGAATCGCCATAAAGCGACGGCGACGTGCAACACTCGCCGGTTGCCACAAACCCGCACTTTTCCATCACACGTCCCGAGGCTGGATTGTCAATGTAGTGCCCGCTCACCAACGATTTAATGCCTGTGTGGTTAGCAACGTGGTCAATCAGCAACGAAAGTGCCTCGGTGCATATTCCTTGATTCCAATGCTCTTTGCCTACCCAATAGCCCACCGTTGGTTCGTCGGGGCGCGCCGGCAGGTCGCAGTCGCACGACGGTCCATAGCCTATTGCACCCACCACCCTATCTGTTTCGCGAAGCACAATTGCCCATGTGGTGGCATTGTGAAACACGTTATTAATAACATTGCGGCTTTCGTCAACCGACTGGTGCGGCGCCCATCCGGCACGAGGTCCCACCTCCTCGTCCTTGGCGTAATAATACAGAATCTCGGCATCGCTTTCATGCCACGGGCGAAGCAGCAGCCTCTTAGAACCGAATGACAACAGATTGTCGATGGCATCGGACTGATGTTTCAATATCGGCTCCACTGTGGGGCACGTCATCACTTCGGCACATTCGCCACAAGTAGCATAGCCTCGTCTGGCAGCACATACCCTAATCTGGCACATATCGGTGCAATAATAGGTTTTAACGTCATCGGTTCGGCAACCCATGCAATGCAAATACTCCGGCTTGATTTCAATGCCGTTCATTGCAGTCCATTTGCGCGCCGTGGCTGTGCGCAGGGCTTCGTCTCCGGCAACTGTCGCTATTCGGGCATCGCACTTCTCGCAATCGATGCCGCAACAAGCAATAGATGTTTTCATAACTTATTATATAGAACGAATTAGGCCCGGAAGCAATAACTCCCGAGCCCATTGTATTATAGCGTTGTTAATGCTTATGCTTCAATCAGATTGTTGCCGGTCATTTCTTCAGGCTGCGGGAGGTCCATAATCTTGAGTATTGATGGAGCCACGTCGGCAAGCACGCCGTCCTTCACCTTAGCATCCTTGTTTGCAGTTACATAGACAAACGGAACCGGGTTGAGCGAGTGAGCAGTGTTTGGAGTGCCGTCAGGGTTGATGGCGTTGTCGGCATTACCGTGGTCGGCAATGATAATCACCTCGTAATCGTTAGCCTTGCAAGCCTCAACAGTGTCCTTAACGCAGTTGTCGATGGCAACACAAGCCTTTTCGATGGCTTCGTAAACACCGGTGTGACCAACCATATCGCCGTTAGCGTAGTTAACCACAATGAAATCATACTTCTGGGTGTTGATGGCTTCAACCAGCTTATCCTTAACTTCGTAAGCGCTCATTTCGGGCTTGAGGTCGTAGGTTGCTACCTTAGGCGAAGGCACCAGAATGCGGTCCTCGCCTTCGTAAGGATTTTCGCGACCGCCATTGAAGAAGAATGTAACATGGGCATATTTTTCGGTCTCGGCAATGTGCAGCTGCTTCTTGCCAAGCGCACTGAGGTATTCGCCAAGGGTGTTGTTCACGTTGTCCTTGCGGAAAAGCACGTGAATGCCAGTGAACGACGAGTCGTAAGGCGTCATGCAATAGTATTGCAAATCCTTGATGCGCATCAAGCCGTGTTCCGGCATGTCTTGCTGAGTGAACGCAATAGTGATTTCCTTAGCACGGTCGGGGCGATAGTTGAAGAAAATCACCACATCACCCTCTTTGATTGTGCCATCTACGGTGCTATTATTGATTGGCTTGATAAATTCGTCGGTAACACCTGCATCGTAACTTGCCTGAATGGCATCGGTCATCGATGTAGCTTGTTCGCCCATGCCGCTAACCAGCAGGTCGTAAGCGAGCTTGATGCGGTCCCAGTTCTTGTCGCGGTCCATTGCATAGTAGCGACCTACAACCGACACCACCTTGCCGGTGCTTTCGGCGCAGTGCTTTTCAACTTCAGCCACATAGCCCTTGCCGCTCTGAGGGTCGGTGTCGCGGCCATCCATAAAGCAGTGGATAAACACGTTTTCGAGCTCGTAGCTCTTGGCAATGTCGCACAGCGCAAAGATGTGGTTAAGCGACGAGTGAACACCACCTGTCGAAGTCAAGCCCATGAAGTGAATGTTCTTACCATTTTCCTTGGCATAAGAGAATGCACTCTTCACCTCAGGATTGTTGTATATAGTTCCTTCCTTTATCGATTTGTTAATCTTTACAAGGTCTTGATAAAGAATGCGGCCGGCACCAATATTTTGGTGTCCCACCTCCGAGTTACCCATTTGTCCGTCAGGCAAACCAACATTTTCGCCACTGGCTTGCAACTGCGAGTTTGGATAATTAGCAATCAAACTGTCCCAATAGGGTGTTGGAGTTGACGAAATAGCGTCAGCTTTTGTGTGGTTGCCAATTCCCCAACCATCGAGAATCAACAATAATGCTTTCTTTCCCATTGCTAAAAATACTTCTATTTAATATTAATTTGTTTGAATTTTGTTCATTTGCAATTTCTCGGTGCAAAGATAACACTATTTTTGCAATTATCGGTTGCTCGGCGTACGCAATATTTTCAGTAAAGTGCTGACATTTAAAAAGCCACAATCCCGAAACAGGATTATGGCTTTTTATCTTTTTGCCGAAGCAATCACGTAATCAGTTGCGCAGATTATGCTTCCTTGTTCACAACACGGCGCTCCTTGATGCGAGCCTTCTTGCCGGTGAGTGCACGCAAGTAGTACAACTTAGCGCGACGAACTCTACCATACTTGTTGATAGTGATATTGTCGATAAACGGCGATTCGATTGGGAAGATACGTTCAACGCCAATGTTTTCACTCATCTTGCGAACAGTGAAACGCTTTTTCTTACCTTCGCCCGAGATGCGGATAACCACACCCTTGTACTGCTGAATACGTTCCTTGTTACCTTCCTTGATACGATAGTCAACTGTGATAGTGTCACCTGGTTGGAATGCAGGGAATTCCTTGCCTGTTGCAAATGCTTCTTCAGCAACTTTAATTAAATCCATTGTTTGTATTTAAAATTTAATGTTTTGTATTTACCCTCCTGCAACATTCACGAGCCACACTTCTTCTCGCCAGAGGTTACAAAAGCGGTGCAAAATTAGCAATTTTTTCTCATTCAGCAAAATACTTTCGCCTTTTTGTGCATCATGCGTTGCGATTTGCAGCGCAATCAAACACTTTTTCAGGCATTTTTGGGTTGCGAGATGCCGAAGAGCAAATATAACGTGGCAACTGCCAGCACAACCAGGCTGAGACTTTGCGACCACGCGTCGGCAACGAACGCCATCACCGGTGGCACCAATGCGCCGCCCGAAACGCCCATAATCATCAGTGCCGAAATCGAACCTTCGCTATCGGGCTTATGCTGAAGGGCAAACGAAAATATAATTGAGAACACATTTGCAAACATCACTCCGCACAAGGCTATCAGCACCCACAGCAGCCATGGTGCCGAGCAGAACATTAGTCCGGCTACAGCAAAAATGGCAACTGCCATAGTCACCCTAAGCATTTTCTGAGGGCTGAGCATGGTGAGCGCAATGGCTCCCACAAACGTGCCCGCCGTACGGGCAACAAAATACAGACTGGTACCCAAAGCTGCCTGAGTAAGTGGCATTCCCGTTTTTTCAATTAGCAAGCGCGGAATAACCGTGTTCAGTCCAACATCAATACCTACTATGGCAAGTATGCCAACAAACAAACGAAATATATATGAATCGGAAAATAAGGAGAGTGTACTGCCAAAGGTTGCCGCTTGGGTGCCTGGCTCGTCGGGCGAGATGGCAAACCAAATCCACACAAGGTTCAGAACCGAGAAGGCTGCATATATTGCAAATATCATCATCCATTCGCCAGTGTAAAGGGCTGCCGCACTGGCAAGTATCGGGCCCAAGAACGACGAGATGGCCTTGATGAATTGTCCCCATGTGAGTATGCTTGCCTGGCGATTCTTATCAACCAATCCGGCACATAGCGGATTGAGCGACACTTGCAACATGGTGTTGCCAATGCCCAACAATGCAAATGTGAGCATCATGGTGGCAAAACTATACGTCACGAAAGGCAACAACATGGCAATGCTCGTCACCAACATTGATGCTGCAACAACCTTGCGCTTGCCCCATCGAGCCATCAAAAGCCCCGTTGGAATGGAAAACACAAAGAACCACAAGAACACTGCCGACGGCAGCAAGTTTGCCATAGTGTCAGGCAGGTTGAAATCAACCTTCACATAGTTGGTGCTGATGCCCACCACATCGACAAACCCCATGACAAAAAAGCCTAATAATATGGGGATGATAATTTTGCTTTTCATAATTTTCTTGTTTTTTCAATGAATATCAGAATTTAACGTATGCCTTAATTGTACCGCAGCGCTTGCCTTCGCTGGCTCCGCATGGACGAATGGTGTATCTGCCCACCGATGCCGGAATGATGAACGTCTCGGCATAATGCACCACAAACGGCTCGAATGCGCCATCGGGGCTTTCAACCACCGCCTCGTCGCCTTCAACCAGGTTGAGCACATTCACGCCATGACCAGCCTCGTGCATAACCGGCACGCTGAAGAAGTGGCGACGGGTTTCAATAAACTCGTTTTCGTGCAGTCCGGTGCTTTCTTCAAACCAACCATCGCCCGATGCTATCGGCTTTATCGCGTTGATGAAATCTTTCTTAATCAAGTCGGTTTGACGTTCCCACTGAATCACATGGCTGCCATGGGCAATGTTGATTGGGCGCGGACGTCCGTCAAGACCCATTCTGCCCCAGTCGTACAACTTGAAGGTGAAAATGCTTGGCGTAGCGCTGATTTCGAGCACCATCGCGCCGGCACCCGAGCAATGCACCGTGCCGTTGGGTATAAGGAAATGGTCGTGCATCTTTGCCGGCCATTTGTTGACATAGCGTTCTACATCAAACTCGCCGCCGGTTTCTTGCGCCTCGTTGAGCGCATCAATCATGGCTTTGCCGTCGACACCGGTTTTCAAGCCCAAATAGACATGGGCATCAGGTTCGGCATCAAGCAGATAGTAGCTTTCGTCCTGTGTATAGTAGATGCCAAAAGTGTCGCGAATGTATTGCGTGGTTGGATGCACCTGCAGGCTTAGGTTGCCGCCTTGCATAGTGTCGAGGAAGTCGAAGCGAATAGGAAAATCTTCGCCGAAACGCGATTCCACCGGACCGCCAAGCAAAGCGCGTGTTTGATAGTACACCACGTTAATCGACGGCATCTCAAACAATGTACCGTCAACACTCAAATAGAGGCTATTCTCCTCGGGCACGCAATCGAAGCACCAACCATAGTTTGCCACCGAAGCATCAAGGTCGCACACTTGCTTCATCCACTGTCCGCCCCATGGTGCAGGGTCGAAGAATGGCACCACGCGGAAAGGCTTGTGTGCTGTTTTCACCAATCCCTCGCGCATTTGGTCGCCGGTTATCATTTTTGGCTGATTCGGGGTGTGGGTGTCGAGCCAGAAATCGGCTATCGGAAGCAATGTCTTCTTCAGTTTGTCGCACACAATCCAGTCGACAAAATAGCCGCGTTTGTAGTGACGGCTCGCCTCTTCGTTGCGGTTGTCGATGCCCAAGCCACTCACTTCGCCGCGGCGCGAACGCATCTGAATCTCCCAGCGAGCCATGTCAATGTAGGCTATCACATCGGCTTGTTGTGCCACATAATATGCCCCGTGACCATACACCAGCACTTTACCTTGACATTGTGCAATGCGTTTGCGAGCGTCTGCCACCTTTTCGGAATCGAAGAACTGCTCATAGGAGAACGGCGCACGATGCCCAAAAATACGGTCGTCGGTCACCCAAGGTTGCGTGAGTTGTCGTATTTCCTGCTCCGACTTCATCAGGCTATCGGCATAAATCACCTGGTCGAAACCAAAACAAACTATGTTTTGCTCAAGTTCGCTCATATGCACGCCTTGATAGCATTCAATCACGCACACGCCTTGCGACCCTAATTTTTTCATAATCTCATTTGCAATGTTGTTCCAGCCCGCCACAAGGTTGCCGGAGATTGCAGTTGAAGGATACTTATCGTAGTTGCTTTGTCGCATAGTTTAGGTTATTATTTAATTTCTTATAATTTTCAATAATTCGATTTTGCCCACTGGCGAAGCATGGCTATTGCCTTGGCAAGTGTGCCAGCCGACCCTTTGAAGTGTCCCGAGCCGCTCGGAACATTGCCTTGCCCATACCATTCGTAGAAACCCTTGTTGGCAATCACGCGGTCGACCATCGGACTAATCTCATCGTAAGCCTCAGCCACCATGCCATGGGCTGTGAGTTGCTGAATCATGCGAGCACCGAACCAGGTCCAGTCGCCGCCATTCTGATAGACGTAAGCCTTGCCCATACCTCCATGGAAAAATCCATCGGGGTAAACCGGATAAAGCGTCAGCCCTATGCTTGGCATGCCACTGAGGCGCACATTCTCAAGCATCTTGTTGTTCACAGCACGAATCTCTTTTTTCGACAACAAACCGGCTTCGATGGCAACCGCCGTACCGCCATGATAATGAATCTGATTCTCGTCGAAACCATCGGGCAACGGCGATTTATCGAGATAAATGTGCGGAATGAACTTTTGGTGCTTTGCGTCCCACAAATAGCGTCGCACATTCTTGTGCAACTGCTTGCGCCACTTTGTCCATTTTCCCACAAGCTGCTTGTCGGGCACCACCTGCTCGAGATAGCGCAGCGCAATAATCATCATTGCGTTATCGTAAACGTCGATTGCCAGTGTCGATAGTTCATTCATATCGCATCCGAAATCGTCGCCCGGCTGCACATCGCCCCAGTCGGCTGTCATGGCACCATAAAGCAGTCCGTAGCGTTCGCTATAACGCTCGCGTTGCAGATAGTCAATCATCATGGTTATGCGCTCAAGCACCGTATGCCCGGCAACATTCTCGTCAAGAAGGGCGCGGTCGCCAGTGCTGAGAATATATTTGCCAACTATCTGAATCAGCGACGATTCTTGGTCGGTTTCCACAGTGTTCTTAAATGCAACATGCTCGGGTGCAGCGTCGCTATAGTATGGATGATTGTCATACCAATTGAAATCGGGCTTCAACACATAGCCGTCAATCATCTCACCGTTAGGCTGCTGCAACCTGAAGAACAGCAATATTGCTTCGCGAATATCCTTGGCGCTGCCCTGTTCGAGCGCTGTTTCAACAAACGTGTTCATGTCTCTTGCCCAAATCTGCGAATATCCGCTACCGGCATTCAAGCCTTGCGAAATCACCGATTTTGCCATCTGCTCCACCTGGTCGAGCCTTTGGTCGTTGATAATCTTTTCAGCCAAAGCCTTATTGCCATTTGCATACACATCTGCGCTGCTTAAATTAAGCAGCAATGCCCATAATAATATAATATAATGTGGTACTCTCATAATTTTATAATAATTTGTACAAAAAGTTGTGTAACAAAATTACAATATCGCTTCGTGAAATCACTTTCAATATTTTACTATTCTTGTGTACAATCTTACTATTAAGAATTTTGCATTTCCTACATCGTAAGATTGTGCAAGCAATTAATTAAAATATGCATTTTTCTTCTTCGAAGCCTACACTAATTTTGCATCAGAGTATTAAAAACTAAACTTAAAACCGAGATTCACAAAACATTAACATAACCTCTTTTCTTCATCAATATTATGCAAGCAAAATCGTTAAACATAATCGCCACCGCAGCAATAGCATTGGCTTTATGGAGTTGCTCACAGCCCAACGGCGAAATCAACTATGCACAAGAAATTGAAGGCAACGCACTGATGGACAGCGTGGATGCTATGGCGCGACAGATTATTCGCCAAGGCTTTAATGCTGGCGACGGATATGGCGAAGTGTGGATTCGCGACTACAACACCTTCATCGAACTGTCGATGGAAGAATTGCCCGATTCTGCCGTACGCCATAATCTTAACGTATTCTGGCACTTCCAAGGCGAGACAGGCGACATTGTCGACGGCTTCATTCCTGCCGAAAAGGCTGAAGTGAGCGATATTGGCTACAAATACCGCTACAGCAAAACCATGCCACAATATGCCGCCCACAAAAACACCGTGGAAACCGACCAAGAAACATCGCTTGTTCAAGCCATATATCAATATGTCAACAAAAGCGGCAATCACGACTACCTCAACACCGAAATCAACGGCAAGAAGGTTATAGACCGCATGGAAT
>JBJECZ010000171.1:0-4151 GCA_051871555.1 Muribaculaceae bacterium
GTTAGTTTCAGGTTTTATTTAAACATCTGTTTGCAGCTTTTTGCTGCATCCCGTTTGCAGCCTTTACTGCTTTACTGAGCAAAATTAGCAAATGTTTCGCATCTTTGCAACACATCTCCCACATTTTCAGCAACACGTCACCACAAACCATGCCATCGCTAATCCATGCCGAGTTAGGAAAAAATTCACAATCATTAGCGCACGAACCCGCCATTCGCCGCACAACAGCATTGTTGCAAAGCTATTATTTTGCAATTTCGCCATTTCTGCGTAAATTTGCACATCAAAAAAAAATCTACAACACACCCAGTTATGCAACAATTTAACCTCACATACACTCCCGAAGAGTTTTCAAAACATCTGTTCATCGAAACCTATGGCTGCCAGATGAATGTGGCTGACAGCGAAGTTGTGGCTTCGGTGATGAAAATGGCAGGCTACGACGTCACTCAGGACCTCGACGAAGCCGATGCAATCTTCATCAACACCTGCTCGATTCGCGACAACGCCGAGCAGAAGATTTTCTCGCGCCTCAACCAGCTGCACGCGCTGCAACGCCGACGCAGCCGTCGCCTGATTGTGGGTATAATCGGTTGTATGGCTGAACGTATGAAGGACACTCTCATCAATGAGCACGGGGTGGATGTGGTGGCTGGTCCGGATGCTTATCTCGACCTGCCGAACCTCATCGCCGCTGCCGAAAACGGCGAAAAAGCCATAGACATCGAGCTGTCGACCACCGAAACTTATCGCGACGTGATTCCCTCGCGCATCTCGGGCAGCCGCGTGAGCGGGTTCATCAGCATCATGCGCGGCTGCAACAATTTCTGCTCGTATTGCATCGTGCCTTACACTCGCGGACGCGAACGCTCGCGCGAGCCGCAAAGCATCCTCAACGAGCTGCACGACCTTGAGGCAAAAGGCTTCAAGGAAGCCACCCTGCTCGGCCAGAACGTGAACAGCTACCGCTACGTCAACCCCGACGGCTCAACAATAGGCTTCGCACAACTGCTTGCCATGGTGGCTGAAGCCGCTCCGCAGATGCGCATACGCTTCAGCACTTCGCACCCAAAGGATATGTCGGACGAAATCATACAAGCTATCGCCGACCATAAGAATATTTGCAACCACATACACCTGCCGGTGCAAAGCGGCTCGAACTCGGTGCTGAAGAACATGAACCGCCGCTACACTCGCGAGTGGTATCTCGACCGCATTGCCGCCATCAAGCGCATCATCCCCGACTGCGGCATTTCAACCGACATGTTCACGGGCTTCTACAACGAAAGCGAAGAAGATTTCCAACTAACGCTGAGCCTGATGCGCGAAGTGGGCTTCGACTCGGCATTTATGTTTAAATACTCCGAACGCCCCGGCACACTCGCCTCGCGCGAAATGAAGGACAACGTGCCCGAAGATGTGAAAATCGACCGCCTCAACCGCATGATTGCCCTGCAAAACGAGCTGTCGAAAGAGAGCAACCTGCGCGATGTGGGCAAAACATTTGAAATTCTCGTGGAAGGATACTCAAAACGCTCAAAGAACGACATGTTCGGCCGCACGCAGCAAAACAAGGTGATTGTGTTTGCCGCAGGCAACGCCAAAGTGGGCGAATACCGCATGGCACACGTCACCTCGGCTTCGTCAGCCACCCTCCTCGGCGAACTCGTCGACTAATCCCCTACACGCTAATCTGCCATTTGTCAACGAGCGCAGAATAGTAAAACCATATTCTATTGTGATGTAATTGGGTCTGGGCAAAAGTCTTTTCTTTGGCACTTCTTGCACATCTCTCCACGCCAAACCTTGTCGAACTCTTCCATTGCCGCCTCCACCATTTCGGGTGCGTCAGTCAAGATGCCAGCCTCGAAGTTGCGACGATATCCACTCTTCATTCCCATGCCTGAACCTGTTAGGTTTGCGCTACCAATATAAGCCTCTGCACCATCGAAAATTAACATCTTGAAGTGCACACGCGGACAAAGAACACGCTCCAAGCAATCAAACAATATAGGATATTTATCGAAATCTTCTCTGAAAGCAGGGCCAGGTTCTTTGGCATGAATCAAACGCACCTCAACACCCCGACGGATGAGTTGAGCCAGCAGCCTCAGGAAAGGCATTTTCTGCCCCTTAACATCAATATATGCATCTTTGATATCGGCAGTTCCAATCCAAATAGTGTGCTTCACCTTTGCCACCTTGCTCAGCACAGAGGAGTAGTGCTTTTCGTCGGAAATAAAATCAATCATAGCAAATCATTCTATATATTATATCGGAAGCCTTCGAAATGTTTTTTCTACTATGCCATCCTCGTTTTCTATTGATAGTGAAAATAGGCATATCACGACCTTCATTTCTTGTAAAATCAAGTATGTGTTGTTTAATATCCCTCTCGACCGTCCTTCCCAAAAGCACAATACATTTTGGACGAACAATTCGAATGAGTTCGCTTATCCGATTTATGCACAGCTGTTTTAAATCAATTTTTGTTTCTTTATAATATTGTTTGAGAAGCTTATCTAATTGTGCTTTGTTTTCTGTAACAATAGGGTATAAATTTGTTGCCATGATTCTCTGCTGAAACACATTTGACATTTCTTTTCTTTCAACATTTTGGAAAGCCTCGTAATGCCTATATATCCTAACAAGTAGTTCACAAATTGTTGCCGGGAACAGATTTTTGGGAATCCGTCCGTTAGATGTATTCCACCATTCCCTATCTCGAGCAACACCGTCTTTTATGTAATGTAATGTGGAACGCCATGGTGTAGGGAAGTCTGGCGGCAAGCAACCAAAATTCCTATAACGTCCAGGACCCATGTTTATACCTATAAACAAGATGTCAGGTTCGTACAACATAGGACTGTCAATATCCGCCCACCCTTTGTAATGACAAAACCGCAAAGTATTTGTTCTCATATAATCCAAATGAGGCTTTATCTGTTCAAAGACTTTTAGATATTGTTTTTGCAGGCGACTCAATTCCATATAACTAATATTAAAAGTTCACAGAACCAGAATAACATCTAATTCTCTCAACAAATATAAGAATTAAAAATACACTATAGCAGTTTATATTTACGCGAATTAATTTCACCGATAATCCTGTCAACAAATGACACAATGTATTTAACATAATCTCCGGATTGGAATGATGAAAGTATTGATGGCTGTGTCCAGTCTTGATATTTATACTCTAAATACTATGAGCCAATCGGCAAAAAAATATTTGCTTTATCTTGCAATATTTGACAAATTGACACGACCTGTTTTAATTTCGTTTTAGAAATTCCCTCATTTAAAATGCCTATATAAAAATCTCTGCGACTACATTCTGAATAAATAAAAATTCGAGAATATTGCCAATCTTTAGAATAAAAACAAAAACCCACTTCCTTATCACAACTAAGTGCATTACTAATATCAAAAACAAGGTTGCGTTTTGTTGCCTCTTCCTCAAATGCAGGTGTACAGAATTTATCAAATAAATAGTTTCTAAATTCACCAAAACCAATCTCGAAAATTCTACCTATAGCTTCTGGATAGGTGGACATTATTGATAATATTTGTTCTTTTTGCAACGTTTCCATATGTTGATTAGTTAATTCTTTAATAAGATTTGAATACTGAATCAATGTTTCTCTTACTAAAGGCTTGTCATTTGCTTTCATCCTACAATAGTCAATCCATTGAAGTAAATCTGTCGCATAACTGATACATGAGTAATCAATTCCAGGCTTAATCTTATTGCATGTGGAAATCTCACTCGCCTCCTCGCCATAAAGCGTAAGATAAAATATTTTATAGTTTGATATTTGTCGGATTCCAATACAAGATTTTGCATAATTACTATATCTTAGCAGTTGTTTGGGTTGGTCTGGAGCATAAATTTTATTTTCTATAATTACTAATAATTTCCCAATAGTAATCATAATATCTATTCTGCCGTCTTTGGTTTCATATCTATTTTTGTTCCCAATATTCTTTTCTATATCTACTTGAGCATTATTCAACTCTTCCTCTGAAAATGTATCATCAACGAAAAGTTCAATAAATCCATGTAGAAATTCATATCCACAACCATGACTTCCTTTGGGGTTCAATAATTCCGCAATGAATGCCGAATGTGTAGGCGTTTCATTTGTTTT
>JBJECZ010000172.1:0-16772 GCA_051871555.1 Muribaculaceae bacterium
CCTGGTCGAAAATTGGGTCAAGCGCGATTTGGGTAACGCATGACGAAAACAGGTGGCTTATAGCGTGAGCCGCAATGCGGATGTTTTATATACGTATTAAGCAAGTTTAACCCTGAACTTACTAAATTTTGCGTTTGGTTTGCCTAACTTTGACAATAGTAAACTAAAAACAAACAGAAATATGAAACTTAAGCACGTATTATTAGCAATTATCTTAGGCTTTGTAGCATTTAATGTTGAAGCAGCGAAAATTGTTGCTGACAGCATAGTGGTGGCTGAACCTGAATTTGACCAGGAAATAGCAGTGGTTACAAGTGAAAATAGCAGTGTGTTGCTGCCGTTAGAGCACGGAAAGGTTAAGACTTCGAGCAATTTTGGATTGATGATGCTTGGCATTGACAAGACAAGCATGTATCTTGAATTTGAGGGCGCTATGTCGCCCGTGACACTTTCTCGTGTAGCATATAATGGCGATTTGCATTTGATATTGTCGTGGAAGGACAATGACTTAAATCCAAAGCGAATCATTCAGATTCTTCCGCTTGAGATAAAGAAAGACCGTCGTATATACAACGGATTAAAGAGCAATTCGTTTACCGGCACATCGGAGGCGTTCACCGAAAACTCGGTGAAGTTCACAGCGAAGCGCTATGGCGAACACTCTTATCTCATCACTATCCCGAAGAGTGAACTGATACAGCTACGCGACAAGAATGTGAAGGAAATTCGCAAATTTGGCAAGCAATACCTTATACGCATTGTGGGTTCAAATAATGAACAAATGTCGGATACCGAGGACCTTTTCACTTTCGGCATAGAACCCATAGGCAGCCGTTGACAGCGCAGGGGTTGCAAGCCTGCCACTGCCAATTGCTTGATGCAAGTGCCGAAATAGGGGGAGCCTATTTAGCCACGTTGTTAGCCACGTTGCCGCTCGATGGCTTGTGTGAGGCTTGTTGCAAACTTCGGGCTGTGGGCTATGGACCGAATTCACCAGCGTGACGCATGACAGTTGGAATCCTGCTTTTGCATCATGCCTTGGCTGTTTGCCCATAGCCGTAAGTGAATTTTTTGCTATAATTGAAGCTATAATATTTTCAACTGATGAAAACCAATAATAAACCATCGGATTATTCATACCGGCATATATGGCGTGTGGCTTATCCAGTGTTGATAAGCACACTCATTGAGCAGCTGATAGGAATGACCGATACAGCCTTTCTTGGTCGTGTAAGCGAGGTGGCGCTGGGAGCATCGGCGCTTGCAGGAGTGTATTATATGGTGCTGTTTATGATTGGTTTAGGGTTTTCAATCGGCGTACAGATTATAATTGGCAGGCGCAACGGCGAGGGCAATTATCATCTTGCCGGGGTGACGTTTTGGCACGGAATGTATTTCATTCTCGGTTTGGGCGTTGCAATCACCTTGCTGTCGGAATTGCTTTCGCCAATGGCAATGCAGCTGATGGTGAGCAGCACCCAAATATGGGAGGCTGCTATGGATTATGTGCGGTGGCGAGTGATAGGGTTGATATTTGGCTATTCCGCTGCAATGTTCAGGGCATTTTATATTGGCACCACACAAACCAAGGCGCTAACAGTGAATTCGGTGGTTATGTTGCTGTCGAATGTACTGTTCAACTGGGTGCTGATATTCGGGCATTGGGGAGTTCCAGCTATGGGCATCAAGGGTGCGGCAATAGGGTCGACCCTTGCCGGAGTGGTTTCGTTTGTGGTGTTTGTGGTATATATGCGCTTGTGCATCGACAGGACACGCTATGGACTTAATCGTTTGCCTAAGCTGAGCATGCACATTATGAAGCTTGTTTTGCGCATATCGTCGTGGACTATGGTGCAGAATTTCATTTCAATATCAACATGGTTTGTGTTTTTCCTGTTTGTTGAGCACACCGGTGAGCGTTCGCTTGCCGTGTCGAACATTGTGCGTAGCATATCGGGGCTTGTGTGGATGATACTAATAGCGTTTGCATCCACGGGCAGCACATTGGTGAGCAACCTCATAGGGCACGGCAACAACGATGGCGTGATAGCGTTGACGCGTAAGGTCTTGAAATTCACTTATATGGTGATTTTGCCGCTGCTTGTTGTGATAAGCCTTATGCCTGAGCCATTTATAATGATTTATACCGACATTGCTGAGCTTGTTCCGGCGTCGGTGCCCTCGTTGTGGGTTTTGTGCGCTTCATATCTGCTCTCTATTCCGGCAATAGTGTATTTTCAGGCTGTGAGTGGCACTGGCAACGCCAAGTCGGCATTCGCACTTGAGTTGGTGGCGCTGCTGGTGTATGTGGTATATTGCTATGTGGTGATAGAACTGATGCGCAGCGATGTGGCAGTGTGTTGGACTGCCGAAGCAGTGTATGCTGCTGTGATGGTGATTATGTGCCGAGTGTATTTGTGGAGCGGGCACTGGCGAGGAAAAATGATATGAGAAAACAGCTTCGCCGAAATGCTGATTGTTTCAGCAAGAGCGAAGCTGAGTTGTATTTTGCCCGATTCAATAACGTGGGATAATTGTTAAAGAGAGCGTGATGATGTTATTTAGCCACGTTGTTCACCACGTTGCCGTTGATGTAGCCCTTTAGGTTGCTGGTGAGGGTGTCGATGAGACGAGCGCGGGCAGCTTGGCTTGCCCAGGCAATGTGCGGTGTGATGTGGCAATTGCGAGCCGAGAGCAGCGGGTTGTCGGCAGCTGGTGGTTCGGGTGACAGCACATCTACGGCAGCGGCGGCAATCGTGCCATTGTTGAGCGCATCGGCAAGGTCTTGCTCGTTGACCAATGGTCCGCGTCCGGTGTTTATCACAATTGCCGAAGGTTTCATGGTAGCCAGTCGGGCAGCGTTAACGATGTGTTTGGTGTCGGGCGTGAGCGGACAATGCAGGCTCACCACATCGCTTGTGGCAAACATCTCGTCGAGCGAGCCTTTGATGATGCCTTCGGGCAGCGATTCTTGCGGCTTTGATGTGAAAGCCATGACGCGCATACCCAGTGCGAGAGCTATTTTAGCCACAGCCGAGCCGGTTTGACCAAGCCCGACGATTCCCATTTGCTTGCCGGCAAGTTCGATTAGCGGAGCTGAGTAGAAGCAAAAATCTTGGTTGCCAGCCCAGCGACCTTCGTGCACCTGACGGTCGTGCAACGCAACTTGGTTGGTGATGTTGAGCAGGTGGGCAAACACCATCTGTGCCACCGAAGGTGTGCTGTAGGCAGGCACGTTGGTCACCACGATGCCACGTCGGCGGGCAGCGTCGATGTCAACCACGTTGTATCCCGTAGCCATCACGCCAATATATTTCAGTTGAGGCAATGCCTGCATCACCTCGTCGGTGATAATCACCTTGTTTGTTAGCACGGCTTCGGCACCGAGGCAGCGGTCAACCACCTCGCCGGGCGCAGTGCGGTCGTAAATGGTGAGGTCGCCAAGTTCGCTTATGCCATTCCAAGAGAGGTCGCCACCATTGGTGGTGAAACCATCGAGAATTACTATCTTCATATTGTAGTGTAATTAAATGTTTGTGATGCAAACTTAGCAATTTTTTGTGAAAGTATTTTGATAGGCTGGCATTAAAAATGCTTGTATTACGTTATAAAAAGTGCTATCTTTGCACAAAGAAAACAAAAATCACTATATATGAAGAAGATTATTGAAGAACAAGGCGTTGAAATTGACGATTTCAAGGCTGCTGTAGCTGAAGAAAAGCCTGATTATGTTCCAACACCAAAGAACGAGATGTTTCTTGCCGACTACAAAGCACCTAAGGTGGCAGTAGTAATCGGTTTGGTGTCGTTGCTGATATGGGCAATTGCCGAATTTGTGATTGCATAAAGTTGGCATAGTAAATAGATTATAACAAGAAATGGATTTGTTCTCCAATCGGCGGGTTGAAATATCTGCCGATTGGAATTTTTTTGCACTTTTATTCGCGATTGTTTGCTGGCTGTTGCTCAGTTTATAGAAAGTTCAGTATCTTTGCAATTGTGAAATTGTACTATAAAAACTCATAAGAAATGAAATTCAAAAATTTATTGATTTTTCTTTTAATAGTGCTGCCTATTGGCTATGTCCATTCGGCACCGTTTAGTGTGAAGTGTAAAGGCTTCAAACCCACATTGTGTGCGCAGTCGGCAATCGACGATTTGCGTGATTTGTGCGATAACAATGCCGAAGAGTCGTTTGGCAAGTGTGTGCTTAAGGTCGACAAGCGTATTGCCGATGGTTCGTTTGGTTATGAAATTGGCAAGAATGTGGTGACATTTGTGGGCAGTGACGAAACTTGCGTAGCCCATGCGTGCTACACTTTCCTCGAAGATTTGGGCTTTACTTTCGATTTCGGCAGTGTGACCAAGCCGGCAAAGGTGAAACCGCTTAAGCAGTTGCGCAGCCGCATCGTTAAGCCTGAGGTGCGATGGCGAGGCATACGTCAGCATGTGAATTTCCCGATGGACATTTCGTCGTATTCGATTGACGATGCAAAGGCTTATGTGCGTTCGCTTCAACGCATGCGTTTCAATAAGCTTGTGATACACAGCTATCCCGGGCAGTGGTATGAAACACATTTTGGCGACAGCATAGCATATGCAGGGCATTTCTTTTATGGCGACACGCATGTGATGGGCAACAGCGAGTGGCTTAAAGAGCATGTGCCTGCAAACAACAATGTGTTTTGCATACCCGAAGCTGAGAAGGTGTTCGGCGATAAGGCAATGCGAAGCCGCTTTGCAATTGAGTGGATGCAGCAACTGGTTGATTATGCCACCGATTTGGGCTTTTATGTGCAAATGTCGTTTGAACCACGTTCAACCTCGGTTGAGCAAGCGGTGATTACTGCAAAGGACATAATGCGCACCTATCCGCGAATAAAGGCGTTAGAAATGATTACAGAGGAAACCGGCGGTTGGGGTCCGGGGTGTGTCGACACTCAGGTGAAAGCCACGCTGAAGAAGTATTTCTCGGAGGAAATTGCTAATAACAGCGAGGTTTTAGCCCCAATTAAACCAAAACAGAGCGACTTGAATGCGCTATATGAGCAGGTGGGCATCAATGCCAATGCAATAAAAACGCTGCAAGCCGAGGGCGCTGCCAAGGGTGTTGACTTGAAACTGGGCATCTATTCGAGCATTACCGACTATACGCGCGGTGCTTATCGCTTGGCTCGCTTGGCTGTGCCCGAAACACCGGTGTGCGTGATGCCGGCTCATGGCAGTAGCGGGACGGCAGCGTCTGTAAAGGCTTTCATTAACAATATCGACGACTTGCGCATGACTGAGATATATTCGTGGATAGAGTTCGACGGATTGATGTATCTCTATCAGAATTCGGTGAAAGGAAACTTCGATTTGATGAGCCATCTCAAGGAGGTGATGAAAGATGGGCAGGTGGGTTCGTTGCTGTATAACCATTGGCGGACGGCAGAAAACCGCACCTCGGCTCGTTATGCTATGGAGCAGACGTTGCGTGGCATCTATCAGCCGGAGTTGTTTTACGCCGATTATGCCAAACGCCTTGATATCGCCGATGTGTATGCGTATTGCCGGGCAATGAAATTGCTCAACGATGCCGACAATGTTGCGCGCACTCATCTCGGTAACATTGGCTTTTGTTGGGTTGGCGCATGGCGCACGGGTGGCTCGTTTGTGTGGGCAAATGTGGAGCAGGTGAATAATGCCCGCGACATTTATATTGAGGCGGGCAAACTGCTGCAGACGCTCATTGAACACAGCGATGCCGGTAGCCCTGCCCACAGCTATCTGTCGTTGATAGTAAACAGGGTGCTTTGCAGCATAATTTATCTTGATGCGTTTGTTGAATCGGCAAAGATAAGGGATATACCAAAGCAAGCCGACGGCACTTACACCGCCGCCGATAAGGCAAAGGCGGAGCAGTGTTGCCGCAATGCATTGGGCAAGATGGACCAATACATGAAGATATTTGCCAAGATGATGCCCGACCGAGGCTGCGAAGGCACGTTAGTGAGTGTGTGGAATGCTCCTATAAATGGTCTGAAGAAATATATGAAGCAGGTTCTTGGCGAGGAAATTGATATGCCGGCGAGCAGCGATGCCATCGACGCTCCGCCGTTGCCAATATTCTACGAAGCTGAATAAAAACGATGCATCGTTATAAATGAAAAATTTACCGCCCTCGATATTGCAAATGCATATCGGGGCGGTTGCGGTTATGAGGAGTGTGACAGGTGGTTGTTTTTAGCTACGTCGGGCACGATTTACTTTTTGCTTTGTGTCATGTCGAAGCTGAGAGTCAGTGGCGCGAAGCCCGGCAATTCGGTCTTGTCGTCGCCGTTGCCTAACCACACCTTGTCGACGGTGATGGCGAATTTCATTTTCGAGTCGAGCAGAGTGTAAGCGGCATCTTTTGCAGCCGACACTTCAACTGTGACGGTGAGCGGTTCCGATTCAGGAGAAAGAACCACATTGAGCACGAGAGGTTTAGGGTCGAGTTGCATATTGATGCTCTTTGACGAGGCTACGACGGTGGGCTTGTAGCCGATTTCGTATTCCACATCACCAACAGCTTCAACGATGGCGTTTGTTGCTTCTTCGTCGCCTACAATCGACATTACAATGTCATGGATTGGGAAACTGCTGAATGTCACGGTGTCGTTGTCAACCGAGGCTGTTATCTCAACGCCTGCGGGTTCGCCTTCTTCGAGGGCGGCAGCTTGTGAGGTCATGATGCCGGTGTAATCGCCGTACATGGCTTCGACGGCAAATTTGTCATCGGGCTCGTTGTTGTCGTCGCAAGAAGCGAAGGTTAAACCTACAAGCATCATCATCACGGCAGCAAAGTTCTTTGCCAGACTAATTGTTTTGATTTTCATTTTAAAAATTCTTAGTTTTTGGTTATTAAAATAATAGTGTTTGTTTATTGCCTCCACGCTTTACAAACAGTGTGGCGTTCACTTATTAATTGCCTGCTGTAGGCAAATCTTGCACGTTGAAAATGTTAAAAATGCTTTTCGGGAGGCTATGAGGTTGAGTATGAGGCATTGTTGCAAATGAAAAAATTGGAGGTGTGCGATGTTGATTTCGCACACCTCCATGATGATTATTTGCAAATAGAGCCGGGGAGATTATTCCCATTCGATGGTTGCTGGTGGCTTCGACGATATGTCGTAGCAAACGCGGTTCACACCCTTCACCTTGTTGATGATGTCGTTGCTCACTTTAGCCATGAAGTCGTAGGGGAGATGCGCCCAGTCGGCAGTCATGGCGTCGGTGCTGGTTACGGCGCGCAGAGCCACGGGATGTTCGTAGGTGCGTTCGTCGCCCATCACGCCCACCGAGCGTACGGTGGACAGCAGCACAGCGCCGGCTTGCCAAATTTGGTCGTAAAGCGACACTTCAATTTCGCCGTTAGTCATGTCGGCAGGGATTCCGGCGGCAAGCACACGGCGGGCTTCTTCGCCTTGCAGTTTCACTTTGTAGTCGCGCAGACCTTGAATGAATATGTCGTCGGCATCTTGCAGGATGCGCACTTTTTCGGGAGTGATGTCGCCAAGGATGCGCACAGCCAAGCCCGGACCGGGGAATGGGTGACGCTTGATGAGGTGCTCAGGCATTCCCAGCTCGCGACCCACGCGGCGCACTTCGTCTTTGAAAAGCAGACGCAGAGGTTCGCATAGCTTCAGGTTCATTTTCTCAGGCAGACCGCCCACGTTGTGGTGGCTCTTGATTGTTGTGCCGGTGATTGAGAGCGACTCAATGCAGTCGGGGTAGATGGTGCCTTGAGCAAGCCACTTGGCATCGGTGATTTTTTGTGCTTCGGCATCGAATACGTCGATAAAGCCTTTGCCTATGATTTTACGCTTCTTTTCGGGTTCGGTCACACTGGCAAGTTCGCTAAAGAACTTTTTGCTTGCGTCCACGCCAATCACGTTAAGCCCGAGGCATTCGTAGTCGTGCATCACGTTTTGGAACTCGTTTTTGCGCAACATGCCGTGGTCGACGAAGATGCATGTGAGGTTTTTGCCAATGGCTTTGTTGAGGAGCACTGCGGCAACCGACGAATCGACACCGCCGCTAAGACCGAGAATCACGCGGTCGTTGCCGAGAGTTTCCTTGAGTTGAGCAACTGTGCTTTCGATAAACGAGGCTGCACTCCAGTCCTGCTTGCCGCCACAAATGTCAACCACAAAATTTTTGAGCAGTTGAGTGCCGTCTTGCGAATGGAACACTTCGGGATGGAATTGCACACCCCAAAGCTTTTCGCCCACAGCCTGATAGGCAGCGATAGCCACCTTTTGTGTGGAGGCGATAATCTTAAAGTTGTCGGGGATGGCAGTGATTGTGTCGCCGTGCGACATCCACACCTGCGAGTTTTCGCGAATGTCTTTCAGCAGAGGGTTCTGGGCTTCGAAGGTGCTGAGGTGGGCACGTCCGTATTCGCGAGTGCCAGCCGGTTCCACTTTGCCGCCGTTGGTGTAAGCCATAAACTGGGCACCGTAGCAAATGCCGAGAATAGGATACTTTCCGCGGATGTTGCTAAGGTCGACTTTGAACGCCTTTTCGTCGTACACCGAGAACGGGCTGCCCGAAAGAATTACGCCAATCACCGATGGATCGTCGTGAGGAAACTTGTTGTAAGGCACGATTTCGCAATACATATTCAGTTCACGCACTCGGCGACCAATAAGCTGAGTGGTTTGTGAACCGAAATCAAGAATGATGATTTTTTCTTGCATTGTGATGATGATATTGTGGTTGATAAAATCAATAATTTGCTATACTTGACGTTTCAAGATACAAAGATACTGAAAAAATGCGGAAGCGCTGAAAATGTGGGCACTAATATTGTGTATCACAGGCTTCACTTGATGTTTAGCACGCGTTGCGTTTGCAGCGACAGGCGCCAGTCGGATGAGCTGAGTACGGCATTCAGGCACGAGCGCATGGTGTATTGGCGAATGTCGTCGTCGTCGCAGTAGCATGGCTGCAGAAAACGGTGTTCAGCCTTGATTTTGGCATATTGTTTGAGGTCTTGCCCGAGGTACACCACTTTGAGTTCGTTGCACTCGGTGAGCACCAAGGGTGCCGAATCGCCGCCGGCAAGACTGCTTTTTGGCGAGAGTGTAATCCAGTCGATGCCTTCGGGAAGTGCGTGGGTGCCGTTGGTTTCGATAGCCACATATTTGCCGTTGCGCTTGAGGGCGTCAATCAAGGCTTGATTGACAAAAAGCGACGGTTCGCCGCCGGTGAGCACCACCATTCGGGCGTTAGGGTATCGCTTCACTTCGTTAATCACCTCGTAGAGCGACATGGTTTTGCCTTCCTGATGGTTGGTGTCGCAAAATGAGCAGTTGAGGTTGCATCCCGAAAAGCGTATGAAAACGGCTGGGGTGCCGGTGTGAAAACCTTCGCCTTGGATGGAATAGAAAATTTCGTTAATCTTCCACATAAGTTGCAATATTGTTTTCTGATTCTTGAACGTCGGCTCTAAAGCATTGTGGGATGAGGTCGACAATCCATCGCGCAATGTTTTCGGCAGTGGGATTGAAAGGGAGAACGTCGTTGAGATTCTGATGGTCGAGGGTTTGGGTGATGCGGTTTTTAATGTGAGTGAAGTCGCACACCATGCCGTCGGCATTCAGTTCTTTGGCTTTGCAGTGCACGGTGATAATCCAGTTGTGTCCGTGCATGTTGCAGCACTTGCTGTCGTACGACAGCGTGAGCTTGTGGCAAGCCGAAATCTCAAGAGTCTTTTTTACATAATACATAAAACAAATCAGTGTTTTTTCTATTCGAAGTCGCAACAGGGTTGTGAAACCCAAATGTCGAGAAATCGAAACCGTTTTTTTGTTACTAAGAGTTTATTCGTCGTAGGTGGTGGTATCGGTGACACCTGCTTCGGCAAGCGCTTCGCGACGCTCGATGCACGTTCCGCATTTGCCGCAATGGTTTGCACCGCCCTTGTAGCACGAGTAGGTTTCGGCATAGTTGATGCCGATGCGAGCGCCGCGTTGGGCGATGTTAGCCTTTGTTATGTTGGTGTAGGGTGCAAAGATGTGCACACCTTCGTATGTGCCGTTGGTCATGGCAGCCGACATGGCGTCGATGAATTGCTGGCGGCAGTCGGGGTAGATGGTGTGGTCGCCGGCATGGTTGGCGATGAGCACACGCGTGAGTTTGTTGCTTTCGGCAATTCCGCAGGCAATAGCAAGCATTATGCCGTTGCGAAACGGCACCACGGTCGATTTCATGTTACTGTCGGCATAGTGCCCTTCGGGGATGGCTTCAGCCCCTTCAAGCAGCGAGCTTTTGAAGTAGGTGTGCATGAAGTCGAGCGGAATGATGATGTGCTTAATGCCAAGACGCTGGCAATGAAGCTTGGCGTATTCAATTTCGCGCTTGTTGTGATTTGAACCGTAGTTGAACGTAACAGCCAAAGCTATTATATCCTTGAATTCGTGAAGCAGGGTGACAGAGTCCATGCCGCCTGAAAGAACTATTACTGCGTCTTTTGCCATGATTGTTGGTGATTAAAAAAAAATTACTGATTTCGGAACATTGCCAGCATGCGTTGGCGCACCATATCTTGATGCTCGCTGTCGCCGTAGTTGGCAAATGGGTAGATTGAAATGCCACCGCGAGGCATGAACACGCCCACCACTTCAAGGTAACGGGGGTCCATGAGTTTCACGAGGTCCTTCATGATTATGTTCACGCAATCTTCGTGGAAGTCGCCGTGGTTGCGGAAGCTGAAGAGATAGAGCTTGAGGCTCTTGCTTTCAACCATGCGCTCGCGTGGAATGTAGTTGATGATGATTTTCCCGAAATCGGGCTGCCCTGTTTTCGGGCAGAGGGTGGTGAATTCGGGGCAGTTGAAGGTCACCAGATATTCGTTTTCGGGGTGCTTGTTGGGAAAGGTTTCCAATACTTCGGGAGCATAGTCCTGAGCATATTTGGTGCCTTGATTGCCCAATAGTGTCACTCCTTGTAGTTCTTCGTTGCTTCTTGACATGATTTGTGTTTGAAATTTAATGCAAAAATACTCTAAAAAAATGGTTTTATCAATAGCACATAATTTTTGCAAGCATAAAAAGGTATACGATTTAATAATTATAGGACAATAACTTTTTGCCGATAATTATTATCTTTGTATATCTAAACTGATTAATATGAATAATATCTAAGGCAACGAACATGGTGTTATTTAGTAGTATATGCAGCATATTGATGTCGATAGTTGCCAGTGGCGAAGTGGCAGACGGTGCGTTGGCTAACGAGGCATTGAGTGGGGTTACGGTTGAGAGCCTTATTTCCGACTTGGCGCTTATATTGGTGCTTGGCGCATTGTCTACGCTGATATTCAAGAAGTTGAAGCAGCCTATTGTGCTTGGCTATATTGTTGCCGGTTTTTTGGCAAGCCCTCACATGTCGCTGTTGCCGTCGGTTGGCAACGAGGCAAATATCGAGTTTTGGGCGCAGATAGGCATCGTGGTGCTGCTGTTCACGTTAGGGTTGGAGTTCAGCTTCAAGAAACTGATGAACGTGGGCGGTTCGGCAGTGGTGACGGCGTTGATAATAGTTATGGGAATGATGTCGCTGGGCTTTGTTACCGGCAAGATGCTCGATTTTGGCAACATCGATAGCCTGTTTTTGGGCGGAATGTTGTCGATGTCGTCAACCACCATTATCATCAAGGCATTCAACGATTTGCACATGCGTCAGCGTCGATTCACGTCGCTGGTGCTGGCGGTGCTTGTTTGCGAAGATTTGTTTGCCGTTGTGATGATGGTGTTGCTGTCGTCGGTGGCAATCAACAATTCGGTTGAAGGCGAGCAGCTGATGATGAGCGTTCTCAAGCTGGTGCTGTTCCTGGTGATATGGTTCACGGTGGGAGTGTTTGTGCTTCCGTCGTTTTTCAAGCGCGTTTCGCGTTCAATCACCGATGAGATGCTGTTGGTGATATCGATGGGCTTGTGCTTGGCAATGGCTGTGTTCTCGGTGAAGTCGGGCTTTTCGCTTGCTCTCGGAGCTTTTGTGATGGGCTCGATATTGGCAGGCACCATTCAAGCCGAGCGCATCGAAAATGTGATGAAACCCGTGAAAGACCTGTTTGGAGCAGTGTTTTTCATCTCGGTGGGAATGATGGTTAATCCCGAAATAATACAGAATTACAGCTTCACAATAGCAGTATTGTCGCTTGTGGTGATTGTGGGCATGATAATTTTTGGCACGGCAGGCATGCTCATCACCGGGCAGCCGTTGAGGATTGCCATGCAGTCGGGGTTCAGCCTCACGCAGATAGGCGAATTTGCTTTTATCATTGCCTCGATGGGTATGTCGTTGGGCGTTCTCGACAACAATGTGTATCCAATTGTTGTGGCAGTGTCGGTGATTACCACATTTTTCACGCCGTATTTCATCAAGGCAGCCGACCCGTGCTATGAGTTTGTGGCAAAGCATTTGCCCGACAGGTTGAAGTTTTTGCTCGACCGTTATAGCGAGAAGGAGGCAGAGAGCGAGTCGAAGGCGCTGTGGCGAGCTATTGCTATGCGTCACTCGTGGCGCACGCTGCTTTATGCTTCAATTCTGTCGGCAATCATCATATTTTCACACAGTTATATGGAGCCGATGCTCATTGACTGGCTTGGAAGAAAAAACGGTTTGATAACCTCGATGGTGGTTACGCTGGGTGCTATGGCGCCGTTTTTGTTTGCATTGGCAGTGCCGTGCACACGCCGTAGCGAATATGAGAAGCTGAAAGAGATTTCGGGTCGCCGCAGCGATGTGCCGCTGGTGGTGATGTCGCTGTTCCGCATAGTGTTTGCAAGTGTGTTCATCTTGGTGTATCTTCACACCATCTTCACCAAAACCACGGTGCTGTGGAGCGGTGTGGGCATTGTGCTGCTGTCGCTGGTTACGTTCTCGCGCCGCCTGCGCAAGCGCATGTACAACATCGAGTCAAAGTTTCTTAGCAACCTCAACGAGCGCGAATTGCATCGCAGCGGTCGCGAAAATAACTTGGTTTCCGACCTTCACATGGCGTTTATGACAGTGGGCAATGATTGCTCGTTTGTAGGTGAGAAGTTGAAGAATTCCGACATACGCAAGCATTATGGTGTGAATGTTGTGAGCATAACGCGTGGCTCGAACTATTATCCGGTGCCCACCGGCGAAATGCGCATCTTCCCGGGCGATAGCCTTGCGGTTATAGGCACCGACGAACAGATTCAGCACCTGCTGCCGGAGGTTGAAAAAAGCAGTGTTGCGCTCGACACCGCCTACGACAAGAAGAAGGTGGAATTCTTGCATTTCGAGCTGAGCGAATCGTCGCCGCTGATTGGCAAGAGTGTTGCTCAGGCAAGGCTGCGCGACGATTATGCTGCGCTGTTGGTGGCAATTCAGCGCGGTTCGGCATACATCAAGCCCACGGGCGACGATGTGTTTGAGCCTCACGATGTGATATGGATTGTTGGCAATGCCAAACGGCTTGCCGAATTAAAATAGCGGGAAAAGTGATTCTGACTGTAAAGAATATGGTGTGTCCTCGTTGCCTAATGGTGGTGAGTGGAGTTCTTAGAACAATGAATATCGAGGTGAAATCGTTGTCGCTCGGCAGGGTTGAAACAGCTGTGGACATTGATGACGAGCAGATGGTTGAACTCAATAGCAGGTTGCGCGAAGTGGGGTTTGAGATAGTGAAAAGTCGCAATGATGCCATTGTTGTGCAGATAAAGACGAAGGTTATTGAGCTTGCACGCAATGGCGGCGGCAATGAGAATTTAAGCACTGAGCTTGCCGCTTTGTTTGGCATCGACTACTCGCATCTGTCGCGTATATTCACAGCTTGCGAAGGCCGAAGTATAGAAAAATTTTATATCGCACACAAAATACAACGAGTGAAAGAGCTCCTTTTGTACGACCAGTTGTCGCTTAAAGAGATAGCATATCAGCTTGGATACTCAAGCACTGCACATTTGTCGAGGCAGTTTAAGCAGGTGACGGGAGTAACGCCCACTGAATACAAGCATGTGTCGGCAGAGCAAGTGGCACTCACCGATGTGTGAAGTGCTCTGCAAAATTGTGCAACAGATTGTGCAAATTATATAATATCTCAAAGTTGAAAATAGAGTAATTTTGCATTAAGAATTAGTCAAAATAATAATACTTAATGGATATGACTTTGTTTGATACGTTTATAATGCTGCTGAATCAGATGTCGCCATATTTGCTGCTTGGCTTTGCTGTGGCTGGAGTGCTACATGCGTTTGTGCCAAATCAAGTGTATTCAAAACATTTGGCAGGCAACGGATGGGGAGCAATTATTAAGGCTGCTGCATTAGGCATCCCGTTGCCGTTGTGTTCCTGCGGTGTGCTGCCCACGGCAGTGTCGCTGCGCAATAATGGTGCTTCGCGGGCATCGGCAACTTCATTTTTGATTGCAACACCTCAAACAGGTGTCGACAGCATTGCTGCCACTTACTCGCTTTTGGGATTAGGATTTGCCATTATACGTCCGGTGGCAGCATTGGTTACTGCGCTCTTGGGTGGAAGAATGGTTGCTGCTGTTGAACACGACACAAATGACGAGGCTAAGCACGAAGGCGGGTGCTCCGGCAGTTGTTGTGGCGACGAAGTTGCTAATGGCTTAGCCGGCAAATTGTTGGAATCGTTGAAATATGGCTTTGTGTCGATGATTAAAAGCATTGGCAAGTGGTTGGTGATTGGTCTTGTGGTAGCTGCATTGATTACGGTGCTTGTCCCCGACGATTTCTTTGCCCGATACGCGCAATATCCTCTTTTGAATATGTTCATCGTTCTTGCCATTTCGGTGCCGATGTACGTTTGTGCCACAGGGTCGATTCCGATTGCGTTGTCGCTGTTGCTAAAGGGCTTGTCGCCCGGAGCTGCGTTTGTGCTTCTCATGGCAGGACCGGCAGCCAATTTTGCTTCGGTGCTGGTGGTAAGACGTTCGTTTGGCGGTAGAGCCACATGGGCATATTTGGCATCAATAGTTGGCGGAGCGGTGGCTTTTGGGTTGATAATCGACTATTTGTTGCCCGCCGAATGGTTTGTGCCTGCATTAACGGGATACGCAGCACAGTGCCATCATTGTGCATCGTGGTTCAACATTGCATGCAGCATTGTGTTAGTAGGCTTGTTGGTTTATTCGGCTCTTGACAGTGTTATGAAATCTAAATCAATTAAAATTAATAATATGACTAAGGATTACAGAATTAAAGGTATGATGTGTGTTCATTGCCAGGCAAATGTGCAGAAAGGTTTGTCGACGCTTGAAGGCGTGACACGCGTTGAGGTGGACTTGGCAAAAGGCATTGCGTATGTCGACGGCGAAGTGCCTGCCGATGTTGTTGTAGCCAAGATTCGTGAGCTTGGCTATGAGTGCGAAGGCTGAGGCTAAGCACCATCGTGAAAAGAAAAATAATCCGCATTGCTAATAGGATGATAAGCAGTGCGGATTAGTTTGTATTCAGTAAACAGGGGTAAATAATCATCGTTTGTTAAGGATAACCAGGGCTGCAATAACGCCAGGCACCCATCCGCAAAGCGTGAGGATGAGGACGATGAGTATTGAGCCGCATCCGCGGTCGAGCACTGCCAACGGCGGAAAGATAATCGATAGTAATACTCTGATAAGCGACATAGCGATTGTTTATATTAATAATGTGTAATAAAAAAGCACCGATATCGTGTTGGACAGATAATCGGTGCCGTTGTCGGGATGACAAGATTCGAACTTGCGACCACTCGCCCCCCAGACGAGTACTCTAAACCGGACTGAGCTACATCCCGCTACCTTGTTTGGTGATGCAAAATTACAAAAATAGTTTGGATTAGACAACATTTATTAAAAGATATGCAAAAAGTATTGTTGAAATGTGCGCCTACGATGTTGTAAGTCAACGATTTGATGTGGCGAAATTTTATTGTGTGGCAGGTGCTGTTGGAAGTCGATTTTGTTTACCGGCGGAATGTAAAAAAAGATGGGAGAAATCCTCCGAAAAGAATTTTTCCCATCTTAGATGTATTCAATAGTTGAATAATGCAATATTATTCAGCCTTGCCGTTGCTACCGAGCACGTTGATGATTTTGTGCTTGTAGAGTTTTTCCATGTTGTCGCGAGCTGGACCGAGGTACTTGCGTGGGTCGAATTCAGCAGGCTTTTCAGCGAACACTTTGCGAACGGCAGCAGTCATAGCCAAGCGGCTGTCAGAGTCGATGTTGATTTTGCAAACAGCGCTCTTAGCAGCTTCGCGGAGCCATTCTTCAGGAATACCGATGGCAGCCTTGAGGGCACCGCCGAACTTGTTGATAGTTTCAACTTCGTCTTGAGGAACCGAAGAAGAGCCGTGGAGCACGATTGGGAATCCAGGAAGCTTTTCTTCAACAGCCTTCAACACGTCGAATGCCAATGGAGGAGGAACGAGCTTGCCGTTTTCGTCCTTTGTGCATTGTTCTGGAGTGAACTTGTAAGCGCCGTGCGATGTGCCGATAGAGATAGCCAAGCTGTCGCAGCCGGTGCGAGTAGAGAAGTCGATAACTTCTTCTGGGTTAGTGTAAGTGTGGTGGTCGCTCGATACTTCGTCTTCAACGCCAGCCAATACACCGAGTTCGCCTTCAACAGTTACGTCGTGTTGGTGAGCATATTCAACAACCTTCTTGGTGAGGGCGATGTTTTCTTCGTATGGAAGGTGTGAACCGTCAATCATCACTGAAGAGAAACCGCAGTCAACGCAGTCCTTGCAGAGCTCGAAGCTGTCGCCGT
>JBJECZ010000173.1:0-4058 GCA_051871555.1 Muribaculaceae bacterium
GCGATGCAGGCGATATTGACGGACACAATGCCCTCTCACAAGCCTACGACATGGGTAAATCAATCGTTTAAGCATACAATAACTTTTCTCACAGATTAACAATGTATATAGAACATATCAACTCGCCTGCCGACCTAAAGCAGATGACCATAAAACAACTGGAAGCATTGGCACAAGAAATGCGCACACTGCTCATCGACAAACTCAGTGCACACGGCGGTCACTGCGGTCCAAACCTGGGTATGGTGGAAGCCACCATAGCCCTGCACTTCGTGTTCGATTCTCCAACCGACACATTAGTCTTCGACGTGTCGCATCAAAGCTATGTGCACAAGATGCTCACCGGACGCGCACAAGCATTTATCAGCAGCCAACACTACGACGATGTGTCGGGCTACACCGAACCAAGCGAAAGCCCACACGACCACTTCACCATCGGACACACATCAACCTCTGTTAGCCTTGCCTGCGGACTGGCTAAAGGACGCGACCTGCAAGGGCAAGGAGGCAACGTGATTGCCGTGATTGGCGACGGCTCGCTTAGCGGCGGCGAAGCGCTTGAAGGACTCGACTGGGCTGCCGAACTCAACACGAATTTCATCATAGTGGTCAACGACAACCAAATGTCGATTGCCGAAAACCACGGCGGGCTATATCAAAACCTTGCTGAATTGCGCCAATCGAATGGCACCTGCAGCAACAACCTGTTTCGCACCATGGCTCTCGACTATGTTTATCAACCCGAGGGCAACAACATAGCAGCGCTGATTGACACTTTCAAGAAAGTGAAAGACATCGACCATCCAGTGGTGGTGCACATCAACACCCTCAAGGGCAAAGGCTATCAGCTTGCCGAGGACGACAAAGAGCGTTGGCACTGGAGCGCTCCGTTCGACAAAATCACAGGCAAACTAACGCACGAATGCAGCTCGGAGAACTACAACGACCTCACAGCCACACATTTGCTTGAATTGATGAAGCACGACAACACCATCTGCGCAATCACCGCAGGCACTCCCGGAATATGGGGTTGGAATCCCGAAAACCGCCGTCAGGCAGGTTCACAGTTTGTCGACGTTGGCATTGCCGAGGAACACGCCGTAGCGCTGGCTTCGGGCATTGCCAAAGCCGGCGGCAAACCGGTGTTTGGCGTGTGCAGCTCGTTTCTGCAACGTGCCTACGACCAAATGTCGCAAGACTTGTGCATCAACAACAACCCGGCAACCATATTGGTGCTGTGGGGCTCATTAACGTCGATGACCGACGTTACACACCTTTGTTACTTCGACATTCCTCTGCTTTCAGGCATACCCAATTTGGTGTATCTTGCGCCCACCAATCGCGATGAGTATCTTGCCATGCTCAACTGGAGCATCACCTACACCCAGCACCCCGTGGCAATACGCGTGCCTGTGGGACTCACCAAGCCCGCAAACCGCCCAGTCGACACCGATTACTCGGTTCTTAACCGCTATGAGATGGTGCACAAAGGCAGCAAGGTGGCTGTGTTGGCATTAGGCAACTTCTTTGAACTTGGCGAAAAGGTCTGCACCCAGCTGGAGGCTCATGGCATCGACGCCACACTCATCAACCCACGCTTCATTTCAGGCATCGACACTGAAATGCTTAATAACCTGTCGCGAAACCACAGCGTGGTGGTGACACTTGAAGATGGAGCCATTGAAGGCGGTTTTGGCGAGAAAATTGCCCGCTATCTTGGAGCTTCTTCAATCAAAACGCTTTGCTACGGTGCTAAAAAGCAGTTTGCCGACCGCTATAAACCGGAAGATTTTCTTGCAGAAAACCGATTGGTTGACACCATGATAGCCGACGATGTGATGCAATGCCTGCAAAATGAATAAAACATCTTTTAAAGACAACCTTGATTTATGAAAAATCTTGATTTATTCACCGTGCAGCAATTCAATGATTACTATGGCATTGAAACTACACATCCGCTGGTGAACGTGATACATTACGAGCATCCACAACAACTGCAAGAACTCTTAGTGAACTATGGCATATATGCACTGTTTTTGAAAGAAAACAAAGGCTGCCAGATATCCTACGGCCGCACAAAATATGATTTCGACGAGATGACTGTAACCAGCTTTGCCCCGGGACAGTCGGTGCATGTGCAACCCTATCCGGGAGTTAAATATCCCAAATGGACCGCCCTGGTGTTTCACCCCGACCTGCTTGCCCGCACTTCGCTTGGCAAAAACATGTCGAAATACGAGTTCTTCTCCTACACAAGCAACGAGGCACTACACCTCTCAGCTGCCGAAATAGTCATTTTTCGCGATGTGCTTAACATAATTGAACAAGAACTCACACATCCAATCGACAAGCACAGCCGACACCTAATTGTGTCGAACATCGAGCTGCTGCTCAACTACTGCCTGCGTTTCTACGACCGCCAGTTTGTTACACGCGAAGAAATAAACCATTCGGTGGTGAAAAAATTCGAGCAACTGCTCAAAGAGTACATCTCAACTCAAGCTCAACATCTAGGACTGCCCACCGTGGCTTATTTTGCCAACAAATGCTGCCTCTCAAACGGCTATTTTGGCGAATTAGTGAGGGTGGAAACCGGACGCACTGCCAAAGACATCATAGCCAGCCACATGATTAACGCAGCCAAAGAGATGCTCAACAACAATTCGCTTAACATCAACCAAGTGAGCCAAATGTTAGGCTTCGAATATCCACAACACTTTGTGCGATTCTTCAAAGCACACACAGGCAAAACGCCTTCGCAATACCGCTCGGCGTAACCGCCCATCAAAATCAAATAAAAATACCGACCATTCTCCACCTCATCGAGGCTAAAAGATTGGTCGGTAAGTTTTTTATTCCTATATTCCTATTCTCAGGTATAAGTAATTTTCTTGTCTTGTGGTGCGTTTTACTGCGTTACAAACACACGCCAGCTGCCATCTTTCTCGCCGCGCTCAACATACTTCTTTTTAATGAGATGGTCGAGTAGTTTCTGAATCGCTGTAATGCTTATCCCGGTGATTTCCTTCATATCAGCCAAGGTGAGTGTCGGCTCAGTGCGCATAGCATTGAGAATAGTAGTGTAGTTAGCTGTACGGAATGCTATCCGTTCGCCATCATACCACCATACATTTTCATTTTTCTCACTCACAAACAGAACATCATTATACACCTCTGTAGCAACAAGGTCATTGAAGTATTTCAAGAACGGGCGAATATCCTTAATTTCTGCATGAGCACCGTCACTCGGCACAGGGCCAACCTCAAGGTCGGCTTGATGCAAGGCTTCCAAATATTCACTCTTATTACGGCTACGTACCACAATCATTGGATAATCGTGGCGAGAAAGAATATAGTTCACCAACAATCGGGCAATACGACCGTTGCCATCTTCAAAAGGGTGAATGCGTATGTAGCGGTAATGGAACAATGCCGCCAATTCAACAGGCGATAGCTTTCCATCTTGCTCAGCCTTGTTATACCAATCTATCAAGTCGGACATTAGACTTGGTGTTTCTTCTGGCGAAGCATACTCAAATCTATCACCGTATCGTGTAATCACACTATTAGGACGCGTTTTATACTGCCCTGCATGTATCACGTAACTTGTGTGAACACCACCGGGAAGATTACGATATACAGTGTAATCTTCTCTAATCAGAGCCTTATGTAATGTGCGAATAAAATTTTGCGTCAAAGGTACATCTTTCACAGCAGCTTCCTCGGTCATCATACGGAGTCCGACATTGCTTGCTGTCATCTCTTGCACATCGCGCACATCAGCTTCGCCAATCACCTTACCAAAGAGAAGCAATATTTCAGTCTGACCATATGTGAGTGTATTACCCTCAATATGGTTGCTGTTGTAGTTGAAATCTACTGTAAAGCGACGGCTAAGCCTTTCCCTATCTTTTTCCGACAATGGCTGTAATTCTTGCCATGCAGCCAAAGCCTTTTTAACATTAAGATATTTCATTCGGTAGCTTAATTTATAGTGTCACATGGTGCAAATATACAAAATGTTTTTAATATGGTTATATCTTTACAACCTTTTTTAC
>JBJECZ010000174.1:0-16671 GCA_051871555.1 Muribaculaceae bacterium
GCCTTGTGGTGTAATGGTAGCACGTCGGATTCTGGTTCCGCCTGTGAGGGTTCGAGTCCTTCCTAGGCAACAATAAGGCTCTTAATCGGAGCCTTATTTTTTTGCCCCTAAACAAACATGTTTGCCACACTGAAAAAATGGGATGCACCTTGCCGATGCACCCCACTACTATGATATAATAACGTAGAACTTTCGTTTACATTATGCCGCGTTCACGCAGCTTTAGCTGCCAGTTCCACGCGCTGCGCATAGTGTCCTCGATAGTGGCTTGCGCTTTCCAGCCAAGAATGTTGTTGGCACGCGATGGGTCGCCCCACACCTTCTCAATGTCGCCTGCACGACGCTCAACCACCTGATATGGCACCTTAACGCCAGTGGCACGCTCAAACGCTGTGATGAGCTCCATAACCGACAATCCGCGGCCGGTGCCAAGGTTGTAGATTTCAAGGGCATCGCCGTCCTTTTCAAGCATGCGGTCAACTGCACAAACGTGAGCCTTTGCAAGGTCAACCACGTTGATGAAGTCGCGAATGCAATATCCGTCTGGAGTGTTGTAGTCGTTGCCAAACACGTTGAGCTGCTTGCGTATGCCAATGGCTGTTTGTGTCAGGTAAGGAATAAGGTTTTGAGGGACGCCATTTGGCAATTCGCCGATTTCGGCACTCGGATGAGCACCAACCGGGTTGAAATATCGCAGAATCACGCTCTTGATTGCAGCACCCGAGTTGATGAAATCGGTGATGATTTCCTCCGAAATCTGCTTGGTGTTGCCATAAGGCGAAGTGGCCTTTTTGATTGGCGACTCCTCAGTAACCGGGTTAACATCCGGCTCGCCGTATACGGTGCACGACGACGAGAACACAAAGCCTTTCACGCCGAATTCCGGCATAAGTTCAAGCAGATTGGTGAGCGTGTTGAGGTTGTTGCGATAATATAGCAACGGTTTCTGCACCGATTCGCCAACCGCCTTGCTGGCCGCAAAGTTGATGATAGCGTTAATGCCGGGATTTTCTTCAAACAAGCGGCGAAGAGTGTTGATGTCGGTGCAATCGCCCTTAACAAACACCGGACGCTTACCCGAAATCTTTTCAATACCATCGAGAACCTCGATATTGCTGTTCGAAAGATTGTCAATCACCACCACCTCATAGCCGGCAGCATGCAATTCAACCACTGTGTGTGAACCGATGTAACCTGTGCCACCGGTCACCAAAATTTTGCCTTTCATTGTAGATTCGAAATATATGTTATACGATTAATAATTTATGAATATTCTTGGTTAATGCTAATACTGCAAAGTTAGTGATAATTGTCAGATGAACGCACAATTAATTGAACAAATATTGCTGTTTGATGGTGAATTTCGTTATAAAATGCTACCTTTGTGTTACGAAAACAAATTACGGACTAAGGTAACAATACAAAAAATATTACATGAAAGTATCAGAAATAATCTCGGGATTGAAGCAACCGGGATTTTCATTTGAGGTGCTTCCGCCATTGAAAGGCAAAGGCATCGAGCAGATTTTCAAAAACATCGACCGCCTGCGTGAGTTCAACCCTTTATACATCAACATCACCACTCACCGCAGCGAAATGATATACCGCAGCACTGCCGACGGGCTGTACGAACGCGTGTCGCAACGCAATCGCCCGGGCACCGTGGCTGTGGCTGCAGCTATTCAGCAGCGCTACAACATCACTGCCGTGCCTCACCTCATTTGCAGCGGATTCTCGAAAATTGAAACCGAATATGCGCTTATCGACCTCAACTTCTTGGGCATCAACAACCTGCTTGTGCTGCGAGGCGACAAAGCCAAGCACGACAGCCGTTTTGTGCCTAACGAAAACGGCTACAGCCACGCCATTGAGCTTGCTCGCCAAGTGAACAACTTCAACCGCGGGTTCTTCGTCGACGGCACAAACATGGACATCGTCACCGACAAGCCATTCTCCTACGGTGTTGCAGGCTACCCCGAAAAGCACGAGGAAGCGCCTAACGAGGAAATCGACATGATGTTCCTAAAGCAAAAGGTGGATATGGGCGCCGACTATATTGTCACACAAATGTGCTTCGACAATGCAAAGATTTACCGATTCATTGAGCGTTGCCGCGAAGCGGGAATCAACGTGCCTGTCATTCCCGGCTTAAAACCCATTGTCAACCTCAATCAGCTGACAATGCTACCAAAGACATTCCGCGTTGATTTGCCAAACGAATTGGCTCTCGAACTTGTGAAATGCAAAGACGACGTTCAAGCCAAACAGGTGGGCGTGGAATGGTGTGCTATGCAAGCCAAAGACCTCTTTGCTCACGGCATCCCTTCGGTGCACTTCTATTCGCACAACGCCACCGAGAGCGTGCGCAAAGTGCTCGAGGCAATTTTTTGAGCAGCCTCGCCACAACACTTAACACATCCATTTTTCGGCAATGAAGTTTAAAGATATAATAGGCAACGAACAAGCTATTGAGCGACTGCGCAATATGGTCGACCACGACCGCATCCCACATGCGCTGCTACTTATGGGCGAAGCCGGAGTGGCAAAGCTGGCGCTCGCCCAGGCTTTTGCGCAATATGTTCACTGCGAGAACCACATCAACGGCGACTCGTGCGGCGTGTGCCCATCGTGCTTGCAGCATCAGTCCTACAACCACGTCGATACGTTCTTCTCCTATCCCATCTTCAAAAAAGGCACCACAACCTATTGCGACGATTACCTCGATGACTGGAAGAAATTCCTGAGCGAAAGCCCTATCGAGAACTACGAGCGTTGGCTCACCATCATCAAAAACGATAACGGACAGCCCAGCATATTCACCACCGAAAGCGACGTTATCATTCGCAAAATGAGCCTCACTGCCTATTCGTCGAAATACAAGATTCACATCATGTGGCTGCCCGAAAAAATGCAGCCGCAATGTGCCAACGCTCTGCTGAAAATCATAGAGGAGCCATACCCCGACTCGCTGTTTGTGCTGGTGAGCAACAACTATCAGGACATTCTTCCCACAATATTCTCGCGCACACAGCGCATCGAGCTCAAGCGCCCTTCAACGCCGCAGATTGCCGACTATCTGGTGGCTAAATACGGCATGGACCGCCAAGACGCTCTCGCCTACGCTGCCCCTGCCGATGGAAACATCTCGCTGGCTGAAACCTCCTTGAAGAAAAACAACGAGAATGCCGCTTTCCACGAAAAATTCACCCAACTGATGCGCCTGGCTTACAGCGTCGACTTGAAGAGCCTTCGCGACTGGTCGGTGGAGGTGAGCGACTTCAAACGCGAAAAAATATGCCGCTTCCTGCAATATGCAAGCCGAATGGTGCGCGAAAACTACATCTACAACCTCCACATTGCCGAGTTGAACTATCTCACTCGCGAAGAAGAACAGTTCAGCCTGCGCTTTTCGCCGTTCATCAACGAGCTCAACGTGCAAGGAATCTCCGACGAACTCAACAAGGCCGAAATCGACATCCGTGGCAACGCCAACGGCAAAATCGTGTTGTTCGATTTGGCAATTAAGATGACTGTTCTCATCAAAAAGAAACGATAACAATATAATAATAAGGAAAAATAGTAGAATTAAAAAACGGACTTTATCATGAAGAAACCATTTCTGAAATTCTTAGCCGAGCAATATGCCAGCTGCCCCGATTTGTGCGAATACTGCTTCGTGTTTCCAAATCGCCGCGCCGGCAAGTTTTTTGCAAAAGAACTTGGCGAAGTGTTGACATCAACAATACTCACGCCCGAAATCACAACCATCGACAGCTTTGTGACCGACCTCACCGACGCTATCGAGGCTAACCGGATCGAGGCTCTTGTGATTCTGTTTAACGCCTACAAGCAGCTCGACCCCGACAGCCCAACCACTTTCGACCGCTTTGCCCATTGGGGCGACGTAATACTCAACGACTTCGGCGACATCGACCGATATATGGTGGATGCCCGTCAGGCGTTTTTCAACATCTCGGAGCTGAAAGAAATCAAGTCGAACTATCTCACCAAGGAGGTGAAAGAAGTGCTGAGCCACTTTTTCAATATGCGTTTTGCCCCCGACGACGAGGAGCATTTTTGGCAACACATCAGCACCAACAACGGCGAAGTGGAAATTAAAAAAGATTTCATCTCGATTTGGCATCTGCTTTGGCCTCTCTACAACGCGTTTATTGGCGAATTAAACGCCCAGCACCTCACCTATAACGGCAAAAAATATCGCGACGCCGCCACCAAGGCTCGCGCTATGCACCCCGACGAATTTGAGTTTAAGCGCTATGTGTTTGCCGGATTCAACATGCTTTCGGCGTCGGAACACGAGCTGTTCAAGGCAATGAAAACCAAAGGCATAGCCGATTTCTATTGGGATTACAACTCGCCTTGCTTCAACACTTCCACAAACAAGGCAACAAAGTTCATGAGCGAATATGTTGGCGAGTTCCGTCAGCCCAATGCCGAGCCTCGCATCGAATCGATGCCGCAAAACATCTATGCCGCAGGTGTGCCATCAAACTATGCCCAGGCTCGCTATGCAGCATCGATAATCAAGAACCTGGTCGACCGTGGCTTGACCAACAAACAAGATGCCATCGACACGGCAATCGTGCTGCCTGACGAATCGCTGTTTATGCCTGTGCTCAAGTCGATTGGCTCCGACGTGGTGGACAAACTCAACATCACTATGGGCTTGTCGATTCGCCATTCAAGCATATCGTCGCTCATGAGCCTCATCTCGAGAATGCACTTCCAAGCTAAGTCGGTGAAAGGCGTGTGGAGCTATTTCCATGCCGACGTGAAAGATGTGCTTCTGCATCCATTAGTGAAATTCTTCAACCACGACGAGTCTACCACATTAATCAACCACATAAACTGGCATAACAGCTATCAAGTGACCTACGACACCATAGCCGAGTTTGCACCGAGTCTTGCGCCTCTGTTCACCGTGGTTAAAGACCTGACGCTAAGCGAAATCGAACAATACATCACCACAATACTCAATTTCACACGCAAAGTGTATGAGCAGAAACTGCAACTCGAAAAAGCCGGCAACGAAATTCTGCCCGACAACGATGATAGCGCCATATCTGAGAGCACCGTCAACGTGGAACAGGCTTTCCTCAACAGCTACTACGACGCCCTCTCGCAGCTTCACGATGCCCTCAACCGATTCAACGTGCTGGGCACTTCAGAGAAAGTCGACATCAACACTTTCTGCTTTTTGCTCCACCGCCTGGTGGCAAGCACCAAAGTGGCATTCGAAGGCGAGCCCCTCGGCGGATTGCAAGTGATGGGCATACTCGAAACCCGATGCCTCGACTTCAAAAACCTCGTCATACTGTCGATGAACGAGCGCATTTTCCCTCGCAAGCACTTCACCAAATCGTTCATCCCGCAGCGTCTGCGCCGCGCATTCGGCATGTCAACCATCGAGCATCAAGAATCGATGTACGCCTACTATTTCTATCGAATGATAAGCCGTGCCCAAAACGTGTTTATGCTCTACGATTCGCGCACTCAAAGCCTTGGCTCGGGCGAAAAATCGCGCTTCATTCGCCAGCTCGACACACTGTTCAACGGCCTGTGCCATGTCAACACCGCTCTGCCGAAGCTTGAAATCCAAGCACCCAACAACAATCCGATTGTGGTGCGCAAGGACGAACGCATCATGCAACTAATCGACGCATTCATCACCCAAACTGCCCACAACGATTCACTTGCAGGGCAAGAAGGCAAACCGAAATATCTCTCGGCACACAGCATCAACGCCTACATCGATTGCCCGCTGCGCTTCTATCTGCGCTACGTTGAAGGTCTTGCCGAAATCGACCCCGTATCGGAGTTTATGCAGCCTTCCACCTTTGGCACCATTGTGCACGACACCATTCAGCAGCTATACCCCGACGGCACCACCATCAACGTGGCTTTCATCGACCGCCTGCTCGACAAAAACAACAGCACGATTCACGACGCAATTGTTGCCAACATCAACCACACATTCCTGCACAAACCCGAGGGATGCCTCGACGAACTCACAGGCGAAAGCATGCTCAAATACGACATCGTCTACGAATTCATCCGTCGCATTCTCAATCACGACAAAAAACTAATCGAGCAATACGGCAACATCAACTACATTCAGGGCGAAAAACGCCTCGAGTGCAGCCTGCCGCTGGCTGGCGGCAAGCAATTCAACCTCACCTTCACCATCGACCGCCTCGACAGCATGATTATTAACGGACAACCCGTATATCGCATAGTCGACTACAAAACCGGCAAGGACAAAGTGAGCACCGACAATCTCGCAAGCCTCTTCAACCCCAATGCCGCCGATAGGCCACATGCCATTCTGCAGCTGATGCTCTATTGCAAGGCTCTTGCCCAAGACCCCGAGTATCGCCACAAAACTCTCATGCCAGTCATCTACAAACTGCTCGAAATCGACAAATCGGCAGCAAGCATCGAAAGAAAACAAGTCATCTGGCCCGACACCGACCCCGACGGCGTAAACGCCCGCTTCTACAATATGCTGCAAGACACGTTGCTCGAGCTGTTCGACCCCGAGCAACCATTCAGGCAAACCACCAACCAAGACAACTGCAAATACTGCAAATTCAAAGACTTCTGCCATCGCGAATAGTTTTGTAATCAAATGATTATATATATTGCGATGAAAGCGCCGAAGATGCTTCACTATGCTTAACCGCTGGTGTAGCGCAGCGTAACCTGCGGAGAATTAATGCGAATGATTTTGTAATCTGAAGATTATTTTTAACTTTGCGCCTCTATATTACATAATCTTTTATTTTTAAACAAATTGTTTTCAAAAATAAACATGAAAACTCGTGCTATTATCTCGAGCATTTTTGTTGCATTATCGTTTTGCTGTTTCGCTCAGGCGACATCTGATTTGAAAGTAGAAAAATCGACCGGCAAGTGAAGGAGTATGCGCTCGACTCCATCAATCTGTCGTCGCCGCTGAACTATTTCCTGTCGAGGGCGCAAGTGCGTCTGTCAGGCAAATTCAAGAATTGGGGCCCCATATCAACCTCGATGTTTGATTACACCGCCGACGTGCCCGACGAGGTGATAACCGACGATTTCCGCAATTTCGTCCTAAACGAGTGGATTGACTATGTGGTGACTTATCGCGATTCTGTGGCATCGGTGGTGACGCACAACCAGGGCGACGACCTTGTGCTGCTCAACAACTGCTGGCTTGAAAACGGCAAGTGGGTGAATCGCGGTCAGGAGCTTGCCGACGACTGGAACGATGCCCAGAAGATACTGTCAAAGCAATTGCCTGAGGCGCTATACAATCTGCCGCACATGGCTGTGGTGAACAACATGCCCAACGACGCAGCGCCATTTCTTGACTATATTTCAACCGTGAAGCTTTCGCCCGAGGAGTTTCTGCTGGAAATGTTAAGCTCCCACAAGGTGGTGGTGAATGGCGAATATCATCGCCGCAAAGTGTCGTGGAACATGCTGAAACGCCTCATCGCCATGCCCAAGTTCCCCCAAAAGGTGGGTTATGTTTTCATGGAATTGCCTTCGTGGCACCAGCCTACAATGGACACCTTTATGAACAGCGACACCCTGAACACCAACCTTATAATTAAGATTTTCCAAGATGAGCAGTTGAACGGCTGGTGGGACCGCGGCGAATACGAATTTCTGTGCGAACTCTGGAAAATCAACAAAAAGCTGCCTCGAAACAAGAAGATAAAAGTGGTGTTGGCTGATTATCAGATACACTACTCAAAAATCACAAAAAGAGAAGAGGCAAAAGAGCTGGACGACCGTAACAGCCACATGGCAAATGTTGTTGTAAACACAATGAAACAATCCACCGAGCCAAGAAACGGCCTATTTGTTGTGGGTTGCGCCCATGCCTATAAATCGAACCAAGCCGGATTTGCTTCGGCTGCCCATGTGCAAAAGCCGCAATTAACGGCAGGCGCACAAATTGCCAACGCTCTCGGAAGCGAAAAAGTGTTCACCGTTTTCCAACACGTTCTGCCCGGCGACAATCATGGCGGAAACAAAAAGCCGATTCGTGGAGGCATATTCGACACCGCATTTGCCATGAACGGCAACAAGCCCATAGGCTTCAAATTGGCAGGCTCGCCGTTCGGCGCCGAGCCATTCGACGGGATCTACGAAATCAAATATAAAACAGCAACCGGAAGCTATCAAGACAATTTCAACGGCTACCTGTTTCTTGCACCGTTGGCCAATGAGCCGAAAGCCACGCCGCTGACCGAAGTGTTCACCGACGAGTTTGTGAACGAGATGAAGCGCCGGGCATCGGTGATGAAGAACGACAATCTGCGCCGCATCTGGTTCGGCCGCAAAGCATCGGAGCTCACCAAAGAATACATCACCGAAACCCTTCTGCAAGAATAAACCCGCATAAATGCATATAATGCTCATTGAACAAGGCGAAGCGCATACGCAAAAATGTTGACGATGAGAATAATGCGAATAATTTTGTAATACGAAGAATATTTTGTAACTTTGCATCGCTTTTTTAAGACCCGTGTGATGGGAAATTAAGGAGCAAAACACTTAATTTTTAGTAACACAATTCAATTTAAACAAATGAAAACATTTGCATTGACAGCTGCGCCAAGAACTAACCTTGGCAAGAAAGCTACAAAGGCACTCCGTGCCGAAGGCAAAATCCCTGCCGTAATTAATGGCGGCGAAGTAGTAACCCTTCCTTATGAAGGCGCACTCAAAGATGGCCAAAAGGTGGTTGAAATTGCCGAAAACAAATCGGCTAACGTTAAGAAAGCCATCATCACCACCGATGTGGTTATCAGCAAGGAAGATGTTCGCAAACTCATCTACACACCGGAAATCTTCGTAATCGACCTCACAGTAAACGGCGAAACCAAGAAGGCCGTTTTGAAGGACATCCAATTCCACCCTGTAACCGACGAGATTCTTCACATCGATTTCCTCGAAGTGAACGAAACCAAGCCTGTTGTTATGGAAGTTCCTGTTGCTCTCGAAGGTCACGCCGAAGGTGTTAAGGCTGGTGGTAAGCTCACATTGAGCATGAAGAAGCTCAAAGTTAAGGCTATCTACAACGCTATTCCTGAAAAGATTGTTGTTAACATCGACAACATCAAGCTTGGCCAATCGCTCAAGGTTGGTGCTCTGCACTACGAAGGCCTCGAACTCATCAACTCGAAGAACGCAGTTGTTTGCGCTGTTCAATTGACTCGTGCCGCTCGTGGTCAGCAAGCTGCTCAAGGCTAATATTCTTTAATCTTCACAAGGATTATTGCCTGAGAAATGAAATATCTGATTGTAGGGCTGGGTAATATTGGCAGCGAATACCAAGACACCCGCCACAACATAGGATTCACAGTATTGGATGCCTTTGCTCAGGCATCCAATATTTCTTTCACCACACAGCGCTACGGCGACGTGGCTGAGATGAGGCTCAAGAATCAGCAACTGGTGCTGCTCAAGCCATCAACCTACATGAACCTCAGCGGCGAGGCTGTGCGCTACTGGAAGCAGAAAGAAAACATTCAGCTCGAAAACATTCTCGTGGTGGTTGACGACATCGCCCTGCCCTTTGGCGCAATACGCATCAAGCCCAAAGGCAGCGACGGCGGTCACAACGGACTCAAGAATATTGCCCAACTGCTGCAAACGCCCAACTTTGCACGTCTGCGCTTTGGCGTGGGCAACGATTTCCCTCAAGGCGGGCAAATCGATTATGTGCTGGGACACTTCGATGCCGAACAGCGCGCTGCCATGCCCGAGCGTGTGAGCATCGCTGTCGACGCCATTAAAGCATTCTGCCTCTCAGGTGCGGCTTTTGCCATGAACAACTATAATAACAAATAATAGCATTATGGCAAACGACCAAAGAGTGGACAAATGGCTGTGGGCAATGCGCATCTTCAAGACGCGCTCAATTGCCACCGAAGCATGCAAGAAAGGCAGAGTGATGGTTGACGGCGTAAGTGTGAAACCGTCGCGCCTCATACACGTGGGCGACACCATTGCCGTGCGCAAGCCGCCTGTAACCTACACATTCCGCGTGCTTGCACTTGCGCCTAACAGGCTCGGCGCCAAGCTCGTGCCAAACTATCTTGAAAACATCACTTCGCCCGACCAATATCAATTGCTGGAAATGGTGAAGATTAGCGGTTTCATCGATAGGCAAAAAGGTCTTGGCAGACCAACGAAAAAAGACGGCAGAGAATTGCAGAAATTCACACAGGAAGCCTATTTCGGGTTCGACGATTTCATGGACGACGACGATGACGATGACGACGACCTCGGATTCGACTACTACGACAACAACAATCGATGAGGATTAAAATTGCTGTACATATGCAGGGTTTTAATCCTCTCTTATTTTTTACTTTCTTCTTTTCGACCAAACTAACATAATTGTTGTTAAAAATCATCTGTTTTCTATTGCCAAAAGATTAACTATTGTTATCTTTGCCATAGATGAAAGCGTTGCTTCGCATATTATATTGTGTAGTTGCCCTTGTGTTTCTGGCTTGCACAATCGTTCAATTCCATCATCACGACGATGACGGATGTCTTTGTATGCACATGCATTTGCATGAGGCAGCAGCCATCAATCAAGGATGTGCGTCGTGTCACGGCGTTAACCTGTCGAGCACACACAACCATGCCGGCGAGAGCGAATGTTCGCTTCACTTGAGCGACACCGAAGTTTCTAATATCAATAACATCCCGTCAAGCAGTCATAGCACCACTCATTCACACACAGCATTGTGTGCAGTGCTATGTGCTTGCCTGTCTACATTAAATCTGTTTGAGCCCGAGCACACATCGTGGCAAACAATCGCCGTAATTGGCAACGTCACAGCCATAAGTGGGCTTTGTTGGGCTCTTCGCGCCCCTCCTGTGGCATAACTTCACCAAATTCAATCTTTTTGAAATTCCCATGTGCAAGCATTTGCTCGCACAAATAACATTTATTACATGGGAATAACTAAATTGCATCGACACACTGCATCCCAATGCATTGAGTGCGTATTGCACAACATCAACCAACGTAAATCAACAACTACTACATATAATGAAAACTATCATTAAATCAATCATCACATGTGCATCTCTGGTTATTTTCATGGCATGTTCAGGCAGCGACAACCACGGCCATGACCATGAAGGCGCTCACGAGCATGAGCATGAACACAGCGAGGCTCACGAACATCAACACGGCGAATCACACGAACACAGCGAGGACGAACACGGACACACCGAAGGCGAGGCATCGAACGAAATCACACTTTCGCCGGAGCAAGCCAAGCAATTTGGCGTGAAGAGCATTGAAGTGAAAAAAGGCTCGTTCCACGAAACCATAAAGGTGTCGGGACAAATCGTTGGCGCACAAGGCGACGAATACACCATAGTGGCTTCGTCGGCTGGCATGGTTAATCTTCGCAAATCGGTGGCTGTAGGCTCACACGTCGGGGCAGGACAAGCCATTGCCTCCATATCGGCTAAAAATATGGTTGGCGGCGACGCCAACGAGCAGGCACGAATAATCTACAACAACGCCAAGCGCGAACTCGAACGACTGAAACCTCTCTATGAGGACAAAATTGTCACCGCACGCGATTATAACACTGCTCTCGAAAACTACGAGCGCGCCAAAGCAGCCTGCTCATCTGGCTCGAATGGCGGCGTTGCCACTACTGCAATTTCGGGTACTTTGATTGCTTTGAATGTGGTCGACGGACAATTTGTGGAAGCCGGCGAGGTGATTGCCAAAGTGAGCAAGAACGCTCGCCTGCTGCTGCGCGCCGATTTACCAGCCTCGTTCGCCGCTAAGGTGCAGAACATTAGCAGTGCCAACTTTCGCACTTCGTCGAGCAGTGAGATGTATTCGCTGAGTCAACTCGGCGGCCGACGTCTCTCGGCTGGCTCCGTTGCTGCCGCTCAACCCGGCTATATTCCTGTTTGCTTCGAGTTTGCCAACGACGGCACTCTTGTGAGCGGTTCGTTTGCCGAAGTATACTTGATTGGAGCAGAACGCAGCAACACCATTGCTGTGCCTGTTAAGGCGCTCACCGAGGAACTTGGCTCATTCTTCGTTTACGTTCAGCTCGACGACGAGTGTTACGCCAAGCGACGTGTAGAACCGGGCATCAGCGACGGCTGCAACATCGAGATTCTCTCAGGTCTGAACGAGGGCGAAAAAGTGGTTGCCGAAGGTGCAATGATAATTAAGCTTGCAGGCAACAGCGGTGCCATTCCTGGTCACACGCACGAACACTAACAACCGTCATCCAACCATTTTTCACGATTTAACGACAAATGAATTATGCTTAACAAAATCATAAGATTCTCGCTTCGCAACCGTATGCTGGTGCTGCTGTTGACGTTGCTGGTGCTTGTTGGCGGCATCTTCGTGGCAAAGAACACCGAAGTCGACGTATTCCCCGACTTGAATGCTCCAACAGTGACGGTGATGACCGAAGCACCGGGATTTGCTCCCGAAGAGGTGGAGCGCACTGTGACATTCCCAATCGAAACTGCTCTGAATGGCGCCACCGACGTGCGCCGTGTGCGCTCAACATCCACTCCGGGTTTCTCAATAGTGTGGGTTGAGTTCGACTGGGGTACCGACATCTATCGTGCTCGGCAAATTGTCTCTGAAAAAATCACCACCGTAGCTTCGCAGCTGCCCGAAGGCGTAAACACCCCTGTACTCGGACCTCAATCGTCAATCTTGGGTGAAATGATAATCATCGGTCTAACAGCAGAAAATACATCGATGCTCGACCTTCGCACCATTGCCGACCGCAACATCACGCCCCGTCTGCTGGCACTTGGCGGCGTGTCGCAGGTGTCGGTGATTGGCGGCGACGTCAAGGAGTATCAAATTCTGCTCAATACCGAGAAGATGAAGTTCTTCGACGTTAGCCTGCAGGAAGTGCTCGACGCCACTAATGGAATCAACAATAACGCCGGCGGCGGCATACTCTATGAATATGGCAACGAATACACCATCAAGGGCGACATCAACACCACCAACCTCAACGAAATTGCCGCCTCAGTTATTCGCAGCGACCAACGAGGCACCGTGCTCATCAGCGACGTTGCCACAGTGAAAGTGGGCGCAAAAACCCCGGTGCTCGGCGTTGGCTCAGAAAAAGGCAAACCGGCGGTGCTCATCACTGTCACCAAGCAACCATCTACCGACACAAATGCCCTCACCGACAAGATTGTGGATTGCCTCGACGACGTTCAAACCACCCTGCCCGCCGATGTGACAATTTCAACCGACACGTTCCGTCAAAGCAATTTCATCAACAACTCCATCGACAACATACAAAATTCGCTCATCGAAGGCGCATTGTTTGTGGTGATTATTCTGTTCTTGTTCCTCATGAACACACGCACCACACTCATCTCGGTAGTAGCGCTGCCGCTGTCGGTGCTGGTTGCAATCATCATTCTACACTACATGGGCTCAACCATCAACACCATGACACTTGGTGGTTTGGCAATTGCCATTGGTTCGCTGGTTGATGATGCCATCGTCGACGTGGAGAACGTGTATAAGCGCATTCGCGAAAACCTTGCTCTGCCTAAGGAAGAGCAGTTGCCACTCATCAAAGTGGTGTACAATGCATCCACCGAAGTGCGCACCCCAATTTTCAACTCCACACTCATTATCATCGCCAGCTTCCTGCCGCTATTCTTCCTTTCGGGTATGGAAGGCCGTATGTTGGTGCCGCTGGGTGTGGCGTTCATCGTGGCTTTGATGGCATCAACCATCGTGGCTCTCACCGTCACTCCGGTGCTTTGCAGCTTTTTGCTTGAGAAAAAGAATGCTCAACCTAAAGAGGCTTTCATCACTCGCAAAATGAAAGCAGGCTACGAAAAAGCACTGGTATGGAGCATGTGCCACAAACGTGTTGTGCTTGGCACTACAGCAGCATTGTTCGTGGTTTCGCTCGGACTGTTCTTCACACTCGGACGCAGTTTCTTGCCGTCGTTCAACGAAGGCTCGTTCACTATCAACGTAAGCACTCTACCTGGTGTCTCGCTCGAAGAATCCGACAAAATAGGCCGCGAAGCTGAACGACTGTTGCTTTCGATTCCCGAAATCAACACCACCGCACGCAAAACCGGACGCGCCGAGCTTGCCGAACACTCATTCGGTGCCAACGTGTCGGAAATCGAAGCTCCTTACACCCTCAACGGACGCTCTAAAAAGGAACTTGCACGAGAAATCAGAGAAAAACTCAGCAAAATACCGGGAACGACAATCGAAATCGGTCAACCAATTTCACACCGCATCGACGCCATGCTTTCCGGCTCAAAGGCGCAGATTGCAATCAAGGTGTTTGGCAACGACCTCTCGGCGCTCTACTCCATTGGCAATAACATAAAAAATGTGATTTCGGGCGTAGATGGCATTGTTGATGCCAATGTTGAGCAACAAGTCGACCGCCCGCAGCTGCGCATCACGCCGCGACGCGCCATCATGGCTAAATATGGTGTCACCATGGCTCAGTTCAAGCAAATGCTCAACACGGCTCTTTCAGGCGAGGTGGTGTCGCAGGTATACAGCGACGGGTTGCCTTATGACCTCACCGTGCGTCTTGCCGACGACGAGCGCGGCAGCATCGAGGCTCTGCGCAACATTGCCATCGACACCAACCTTGGCAAAGTGCCTTTGCAGGAGATTGCCGACATCGTGTCGACAAGCGGGCCTAACGGCATCAGCCGTGAGAACGTTAGCCGCCGAATACTCGTTTCGGCTAACGTCGACGGTCGCGACTTGCGAGGCGCTGTCAACGACATAAAAGAAGCCATCAGCAGCAAAATCAAATTGCCCGAGAACTACTATATTGTCTATGGCGGACAGTTCGAAAGTGAAGAACGTGCCTCGCGAACACTTGCCATCGCTTCGTTGGCTGCACTGTTTGTGGTGTTTATGCTGCTATTCCACGAGTTCCGCGACGTGTCGCTCTCGCTCATCATCTTGCTCAACCTTCCATTGGCTATGATTGGAGGCATTCTCATTCTGGTGCTCACCGGCGGCGAACTCAATATTCCTGCCACAATTGGCTTCATATCGCTGCTTGGCATTTCAACGCGCAACGGAATGCTGCTTATTTCGCGCTACTGTCACCTGCAAGAGCAAGGCATGACGCTCGACCAGCGAATCGAAAAAGGTTCTGCCGACCGTCTGCCGCCTATCATAATGACTGCCCTCACATCGGCTTTGGCGCTCATCCCGCTTGCCCTCAAATCGAGCCTGCCGGGCAACGAAATTCAAAGCCCAATGGCTATTGTCATACTCGGCGGTCTGTTCTCTGCCACATTGCTTAACGTGTTTGTTGTTCCAATCATCTACAAAATCACTCAACAAAGAAAAGGAGAAAAATAATGATTAAACATATTGCTATTTTTGCTGCAGCCAGCCTGGCATTTGCCTCGGCTCACGCCATCACCATCGACGATGTGCTCTCGCAGGTGAAGCAAAACAACTCGCAGCTCAAAGCTGCCAGCGCTCGGCTCGATGCCGACCAAAAAAGTTTGAAATCGAGCAACAACCTGCCCGACCCCGAGGTGGATGGCGCCTATCTGTTTGGCAAAGGTCCGCTTGACGACAAATGGGAAATAGGCATCAGCCAACAAGTGGAATGGCCTGGTGTCTACAGCGCTCGCTCGAATGCTGCCGATGCCTTCATGAGCGCTTTGCAGCACGGCTACTCTGCCGAACAGCTCGAGGTGTTGAATCAGGCTCGTTCGCTTTGCATCGACATTGTGGGCTACAACCAGCTCATTCGTTTCAACCAAGGTGTGCTCGACAATCTCAACCGCCTTTTCGACACCTACAACAAGGCGCTCGCACACGGCGAAGTGAGCATCATCGACGTTAACAAGCTGAAAATTGAGCGACTGCTCATGCAGCAGAAAATCGACGAAGCAACCTCGCTGCGCACAGCTGCCGTGGAGCAGCTGAAGGGCATCAACGGCGGCATTGACATACCCGGTGCCGACTCGCTCAGCACCTACGCCCCACTGCCTTTGCTTACGCTCGAGCAGCATCTATCACAAGCGCGCTCAGCTTCGCCACTGCTTGCCAAGCAAAATGCCTTGGTCACTGCCCAATCGAAAAACGCAACTGCCACTGCCCGACAGGCGCTGCCGTCGCTCAGCCTTGGCTATCGCCACGTTTGCGAAATGGGCGACCACTTCAACGGCATATCAATGGGCGTTTCGCTGCCAGTGTTTTCCAACCGCGGCAAGAAAAGCGCCGCTCGGGCCAATGTTTTTGCTGCTGAAATGGATGCTTCGTTCACGCAAAACACCATCGAAAGCAACATCGCCACTTGTCACCAACGAGCCACTGCACTGAAGAGCCAAATAGGTGTCTACGACAACGCTTTAACGTCAACCGACAATATTGCAGTGCTCAACAAGGCTCTGAACGGCGGCGAAATGTCGTTGCTCAACTATCTGCAAGAACTTCGCTACTTCGTTGAGGCACAAGCCGTGATGCTCTCACTTCAGAACGATTACAACAAAACTCTATCGCAGCTCTGGCAATACACCATGCCCTGAAAGTAATTGGTAAATATTTCCTTCCTGTTTTCGTCACTTTTTTGGAGAAAAATTTTTATTCGCTGATTTTCAGTT
>JBJECZ010000175.1:0-4001 GCA_051871555.1 Muribaculaceae bacterium
GGCTATCCGTTTCCCTGAGGAGAAAGTGCGTGTGATGGGACGAAATGCAACTGGTGTTAAGGGTATGGAAATCATAGGTGATGACGAAATCATTGGTATGATTTGTGTTGACGAGGAAAATCCGAATGACATTCTTGTAGTTTCGGAAAACGGTTTTGGAAAGCGTTCTGCATTGCAGGACTATCGCATTACAAACCGCGGAGGTAAGGGTGTGAAAACACTCAACGTCACCGATAAGACTGGCGAATTGATTGCTATTAAAGATGTGAACAACGATAATGATATTGTTATCATCAACAAATCGGGTATTACAATTCGCTTGAATGTTGAAAATCTTCGTGTGATGGGTAGAGCTACTCAGGGAGTGAAGTTGATTAACCTCGAAAAACGCCACGACTCAATTTCGTCGGTATGCAAGGTAGATTCTGATAAAGTTGAAGACCTCGGCAAAGAATCTGGAGAAACAGCGCCGGATGTTGACGACGCGTCAAACATCAATGAGGATTTAAACCAAACAGAGGATTAATAGTCAAAAGATAGAAATAAAAAGCAATTATTAACAAAATAAATTTTATAACATGAAAAAATTGGTTCTTATTTTAACATGTGCTGCATTGGCTACTGGTGGCGCTTATGCCCAGAACAAGTTGGTTGATGAAGTGAAAAGCGAGATTGGCGGCATGAATGCCAATTCAAGCACTTTTAAGAATGCTCGCGGCAAAATCAAAGCAGCATTGTCTAACGAAGAAACAAAGAATTCGGCTCTTGCATGGTTTATTGCCGGAAAGAGTGGGTATGGTTTCTACGATAAATGCATGGGCGAGAAAGCAATTGGCAAGCAAGTGGATGATAAAGACATGTGCACTGCATTGCTTGAAGGTTATGAATATTTCATGAAGGCTTTGGAGCTTGATAAGGTGCCTGAACTTGAAAAAGACGGCACACAAAAAGTTGACAAAAAAACTGGTGATCCAAAGTTCAAAACCAAGTACACTAAGGATATTGTAAGCCTTGTTGCCGGTCATGTCAACGACTTTATGAATGCAGGTAATGGTTTCTACGATGCAAAGGACTATGTTAATGCTGCTAAGGCATGGGGCATTTTCTGTGATTTTGAGAATGCAGAATACCTTGGCAAATTCCGTCCGGAATTTCCTGATTCGACTTATGCCCAGATTCGTTTCTATCAAGGTGTGTCGGCTTGGCAGGCTGAAGACCTGAAGGGCGCATTGAAGGCATTCGAGCAAGCTCGTCAAAAAGGTTACAAAGACAAGGATGTTTATGACTATTCGATGAGCGTTGCTGCCGGTATCCCTGACAACGACGAAGCTGTTGTTGCCATTGCAAAGGAAGCTTATCCACTGTTCGGAAAAAAGGATAACACTTATGTTCGCATCATCGTTAACGACCTTTTGAACAAAGAGAAGTATGACGAAGCTAACAAGGTTATTGACCAAACTATTGCTGAGAATCCAAGCAACGAGGAATATCTTGATTTGAAGGGTGTGCTTCTTGAACAACAAAACAAGATTGATGAAGCAATCGAATATTTCAAGAAGGCCGTTGATGCTAATCCTGATTATGCAAAGGGTAACTTCGACCTTGGCCGTATGTATTTCAACAAAGCTGTGAAGGTTCAAGAAGATAATCCTACGTTGAACAGTGCACAACTTAAGGCTAAGACTGAACCATTCTATCGTCAAGCTCTTCCATATCTCGAAAAATGCCACGCTCTTGACAAGGACAACTCTGATTGCAAGCGTGCACTTTCGAACATCTACTATCAGATGGGCGACGAAGAAAAGTTGAAAGCTATTGAGGCTGAATAATAGCAGTAATTAGAAAGTATAATAAAAGGGGTTGCTCAATTTTGGGCAGCCCCTTAATTGTTATTTGTCAGATGCATGTCAAATGCGGTTTAATACCGATTCTATCATATTGTCGACAGCGTTCTTGTAGTTGGTGTTCATGTTTGTGGCCACGCGGTTTGCAATCACACTGCACACGGTGAGCGCTTTGTGGCCCATGAGTTTTGCAAGGCCTTGCAATGCGGCGCTTTCCATCTCGTAGTTGGTGATATTGCGACCTTCAAATTCAAATTTCTCAATTCGTGAATTCAATTCGGGTACGGCTAAGTCAAGGCGTAATTTGCGACCTTGAGGACCGTAGAACCCGTTTGCAGCTATAGTGAAGCCGTGGAAAAAGTCGTCGCCGCCAATTTGTTTTACCAAATCGGCATCGGCATCCACCACATAAGGTTTTGCCCATAATGGATTCCAGTTGACGTATTCGCAAAATTGCTTTTCAAAGTCCAAGTCGCAAATTTCATTCCGGCCGGCATAAAAATTGAGCACACCGTCGAAGCCTATTGCCTTTGTTGCCATGATTGATGTGCCAATTGGCACGTAAGGCTGCAGACCGCCGCAAGTGCCAACTCGAACAATGCTGAGTGTGCGGTGTTCATCTTTCACTGTGCGTGTTTTAAAATCGATGTTTGCGAGGGCGTCGAGTTCATTCATCACAATGTCGATGTTATCGCCGCCGATGCCATGCGAAAGGCATAGGATATCCTTGCCTTTATATGTTCCGCGAATTGAGTGGAATTCGCGGCTTTGGGTTTCAAAATCACGCGTGTCGAAATGTGATGCAATCATAGTAACTCTGCCAGGGTCACCACAAATCACAATTTTGTCGGTGATGTGTTCTGGACGAAGGTGAATATGAAATGCGCTGCCATCGGAATTGATGATTAACTCCGAATCGGCGATAATTCTTTTTTTGTCGTTTGTCATAATCGTATGTGTTTTTTAGTAAATATGTTTCTTGTTAAAAATACTTTGGGTAGTGGTCTTTAAGCAAGTGTGTATCGGCTGCCTGCACATGAAATAACAATTCCTTTGAACTCAAGGTTTACTAATGTGCTCAAGAGTTTATAAACCGGTTTGCCTAATGATTGGGTGATTGTATTGATGTGGATTGGTGCTTCTTGAGTCTTAAGCAAGGCAATCACTTCGTCTTCCTCTTTGGTCGTCTCGGGGAACAATGATTTTTGGCGAGGTGCCTGAGCCTCTTGCTTTTTGGTCCAGCCCATTGCTTCAATCACGTCGTCGAGACACGTTGCCAACTGGGCGCAATTTGTGCGAATGAGCTTGTTGCAGCCCTTCGAGAACTCGTCGTTGACCTTTCCGGGAACGGCAAACACATCGCGGCTATATCCTTGGGCAATGTTTGCAGTTATCAGGGCACCGCCATGCTCGGCTGATTCAACCACCAGAGTGCAATCCGACAATCCGGCAACGATGCGGTTTCGTGCCACAAAATTGCCTTTGTTCACCGATGCTTGTGTGGTGTATTCGGTGAGTATTGCTCCGTTTCGGTGAACAATGTCGGCAGCGTATTGTCGATGCTGTGAGGGGTAGATGGTGTTGAGTCCGTGTGCCAAAACTGCTATTGTGGGCACATTATGTTTCAAGCTTGCCTCGTGTGCAGCAATGTCGATTCCATAAGCCAGCCCGCTTACAATAATTGTGTCGTCGAGGTTGGCGGCGACGTCTTCAATGAAATGATTTACAAAACTCCTGCCGTAGATGGTGGCGTGCCTTGTGCCGACAATCGAGATGATGTGCTTGGCGTTCAGGTCGCAGTTGCCCATCGAATAAACAATTGATGGCGCATCGGGAGTGTTGAGCAGTCGCAGAGGATAATTTGGGTCGGTGAAATAAGTAGCAGCTATGTTGTTGCGTTTGATGAATTCCACCTCTTTTCTTGCTTCCTCGAGTTTGCCCTGGCGATATGCCATGCTCAGAACTTTGCTTCGGCTATTTGTGATTGATTGCAGTTCTTTTTGAGAAAGAGCAAAGAAATCCTTTTCAGACGGTATTACGTCTAAAAATTTTTTTGCCAAATCGATGTTCATGTTAGGCACCGATGCAAAAGCCACGCGATATAGTAATTGTTCGCTGTTCACTTATAAGAATCTCTCGAAAGCTTGTTGAAACACC